>JAJDNP010000016.1 GCA_022340645.1 Gammaproteobacteria bacterium
GCTAAAGCCGGGCGCCGCATCGTGCGCCTGAAAGGCGGCGACCCTTACATGTTTGGCCGCGGCGGCGAAGAAGTCCTGGCATTGACAGCGCAACAGATCCCGTTTGAAATTGTACCTGGCATTACTTCGGCTTCCGGCTGCAGCGCCTATAGCGGCATCCCGCTGACCCACCGCGGCATGAGCCGCAGGGTGCAGTTTATTACCGGGCACTTTAATAACGACGAACCGCTGGATCTCAACTGGCGATCCATCGCCGATCCGCAGTCGACTATCGTTATTTACATGGGGCTGGCGAATATGCCAGCGATATCAGCAGCATTAATCGAAGCCGGCCTGCCTGCTACCATGCCGGCAGCAGCGATACATAACGGCACCACAGATAACCAGCAACGTGTCATCAGCACGCTTGCTAACCTGCCTGACGAGATACAGAAAAAGGCAATGCAGGCACCGGCAATCGTCATTATCGGTGAAGTCGTCACACTGGCCGACGAGCTTGACTGGTTCCAGTATAAGCTGGAAGAAAACCGGAGAGACAGGAATTTTCATGATAAAAATGCTGTTCATTGCTAGCGTATTGATTTCGCAGACTGCAGCCGCAGAAATATCATCGACACGGCAGGATGAACTGCTGTATTTCCTGAAACAGGATTGCGGCTCCTGTCACGGCCTGACATTAAAGGGCGGACTCGGCCCTGCCCTGCTGCCGGAAACACTGGCAGGCAAACCACGCGACTACCTGGTAACGACCATTATGGAGGGCCGCAAAGATACCGCCATGCCGCCATGGAAAAGCATGCTCACCCGGGAAGAAGCCGCCTGGCTAACACAGCAGCTGCAAACGGGCATCATTCAGCAAACAGCCTTCGCAAAAGGTAAAGCAAAATGATGCGCCAGCTGCTTACCCTGTTTGTTATCCTGCCCGTGCTACTGCTGTGGCAAAACAGCCTGGCCGAGGGCTGCCCGGCCGATAACAACACGGTTCGCGGCACCGGCGATCTTGGCATTGTCATTGAACGTGCCAGCGGCAGCGTGCAAATCATCGAAACCAGCCACAATACCAGTCTCGGCAGAGTCGAAGGCCTCGGCGACCTGTCACACGCTTCGGCGGTCTACTCGCGCGATGAAAGGTACGCCTATGTCTTCGGCCGTGACGGCGGCTTATCCAAAATTGATATTCTCAATAAAAAACTGGTGAAAAGGATTTTACAGTCGGGCAACAGCATTGGCGGCGCCATATCACAGGATGGCCGCCTGGTTGCGGTATCCAATTACACCCCGGGCGGGGTAAAAATATTTGATGCCGACAGCCTGGAACTGGTGGCGAATATTCCGGCCACTTACGGCAACCATCTGCAGCGCTCTAAAGTTATCGGCCTGGTCGATGCCCCGGGAAGAAAGTTTGTATTCAGCCTGTGGGATGCGGGTGAAATCTGGGTGGCTGATTTATCCAGCCCCGGCAACCCGACAATCACCAAATTCAAGGATATTGGTAAAAATCCTTATGATGGATTAATCACGCCGGATGGCCGTTATTACATCGCCGGCCTGTTCGGTGAAGACGGCATGGCGCTGCTTGACCTGTGGCACCTCGATGCGGGCGTCAAACGTATTCTCGATCATTACGGCAAAGGCGAACAAAAGCTGCCGGTTTTCAAAATGCCTCACCTGGAAGGCTGGGCCATTGCCGGCAACCTTGCGTTTGTGCCCGCCGTTGGCCGCCACGAAGTACTGGTCATTGACATGCTCGACTGGAGCGAAGCCGGACGCATCAAGGTGCATGGCCAGCCGGTGTTTGTTATGGCGCGTCCCGATGGCCGTCATGTGTGGGTGAATTTCGCGGTACCTGATAACGACACCCTGCAGGTGATTGATTCGCAGTCATTGCAGATCATAAAAACCTTAACCCCCGGCAAGGGTGTATTGCACATGGAGTTTGAACCGCGCGGTGAGCAGGTGTGGGCTTCGGTACGCGATGAAGACCGGCTTGCTGTGTTTGATACCGAAACATTTGAACAGCTGAACACGCTTGAGGCGCAAAAGCCAAGCGGTATTTTTTTCACCTCGCGTGCGCATCGAACAGGCTTATAGGGCGCGACATGGCAAATTCAATCAACGATTTTTCGCCGCTTGAACAGCACCTGTTAAACGACTTCCAGCGCGACATGCCGTTATCGGCAACCCCTTTTGCTGACATGGCAAGGCAGCTTGGCGTCAGCGAAGACGATGTCATGCGGTCGGTAAAGTCTTTGCAGGAGAAAGGCGCCATCAGCCGTGTCGGCCCGGTATTCAGGCCCAACAGGATCGGCGTCAGCACACTGGCCGCCATGTCTGTAGCTGCGAAAGACCTGGAATGCGTTGCCCGTATCGTCAGCGCCTTTGCCGAGGTCAACCATAACTACGAGCGGGAACACGAATACAATCTCTGGTTCGTGGTGACTGCATCCAGCGAAGAACATCTTGATTACGTGTTGCATGAAATCGAGCAGCACACTGAATACCCTTTAATGTCCTTACCCATGCTGGACGATTATTTTATTGATCTTGGTTTCACGCTGAAACATGCGGCTGAAACAGGTAGCTACAACAGGTGAATGAATAATGGCGAATGCTGAAGCAGACAAAAATATTTTACAGCTAACGGAGAACGACCGGGCATTGATAAAAGCCATTGAACATGGCCTGCCTGTCGTCAGCCATCCCTATGCCGAAATAGCAAAGCAGCTGCAGAGCACGGAGCAGGAAGTGATGGCGCGGCTGCAGCGTCTGATGGATGCCGGTGCTATCAAGCGTTACGGCGTGGTCGTGCGGCATAAAGAACTGGGTTACAAGGCTAACGGCATGGTGGTATGGAATATACCGGATGATAAAGTTGCTGAACTCGGCATGTGCATTGGCAAATATTCCTGTGTCACGCTCAGTTACCGCCGGCCTCGTCGCCTGCCCCAGTGGCCCTATAATTTATTTACCATGGTGCACGGCAGCAGCCGCGAAGGAGTGAGGGAAAAAGTCGATGAGATAATCAGCAACTGCAAGCTGCAGGATATTGAACATACTATCCTGTTCAGCACACGGCGATTCAAACAGCGCGGCGCCAGCTATACACAGAGAGACCCAGAGCCAGTAGCTCAACCTCAGGCCGGGCAACGAAAATCTGGCAGGCAGGCGGCAAACCTGCGACTGGTTAAATAAGGTCATGATGAATCACGCTGCCCGGGAACATGCCCCGCTGACACTATCAAAATTACAGCGGCAATTTATCAACCAGTTTCAGGGTAATTTTCCGCTGCAGCAACGCCCCTTCAGGCAGATCGCTGAGCAGCTCAATCGTACGGAAGATGAACTGGTAGATACTGTTCAGCAGCTGGCAGCGGAGAATATCCTGACCCGTTTCGGTCCATTGTATGATGCCGACGCACTGGGAGGCGGCCTGACGCTGGCGGCCATGTCAGTACCTGAAGAACGCTATGCAACAGTCACCGCCATGGTGAATCGCTTTCCGCAGGTAGCGCATAACTACCGGCGCGAACACCAGCTTAATATGTGGTTTGTTGTCGCTACTGAAACACTAGCTGAAATTAAACAGGTGCTGCAGTCAATTGAAAATACAACCGGTCTCACGGTATACAACTTTCCCAAACAGCAGGAATTTTACATTGGCCTGTGGCTTAAGTTGCACAGCGACGGCAGCGTCAATACGATACCCGTGCAAAGCTGTGTAACGAAAACAAATAACCGTAACCAGGCTGATGCCATCGACAAAAACCTGATCAGGGCAACGCAAACAGGATTGCCGATAACAAAAACACCCTATCAAAGCATTGCACAGAACACCGGGCTCTCGGAACAGGAAACACTGCAGCGGCTGGAGAGAATGCTCAAAAGCGGTATTATCCGCCGTATTGGCGCCGTGCCCAATCACTATCGCCTTGGTTTAGCGGCTAACGGCATGACCGTGTGGGACGTAGACGACAGCAAGATCACCGAACTGGGCAACACCATCGGCCAGCTGGATTTTGTCAGCCACTGTTATCAGCGCCCCCGCCACCAGCCCGCCTGGCCGTATAATTTATTTGCCATGGTGCATGGCCACAATAAAACGGAAGTTAATGATAAGGTAAAACAGATTGAAACCCTGCTGGGCGGAAACTGCAGGGGGCATGAAACCCTGTTCAGCTCGGCGATTTTGAAAAAAACCGGCCTGCGGCTTGCGGCCTGAACTGTTATAGAACGATTATGTTTAGATTAAGCCAGTATTTGCATGCATTAAAAGACGATCCCGGCACTCGCTCGGCCCAGGATGCGGCCAGGGGCGCCGTCAGCAATGCAGCTCGGCCTGCAACCGGCCCGGTAGTCATCTGGAATTTAATCCGGCGCTGCAACCTGACCTGCAAACATTGTTATGCCACCTCGGCCGATAAAGATTTTCCCGGCGAATTATCCACCGAGCAGGTCTTCACGGTGATGGATGACCTGAAAGCATTCAGGGTCCCGGTGCTGATATTGTCGGGCGGCGAACCGCTGATGCGGCCTGATATATTTGAAATCTCCCATCATGCCAAAGCCATGGGGTTTTATGTCGGCCTGTCTTCCAATGGCACGCTGATCGACGACAACAACATTAAAGCCATTGCTGATGTCGGCTACAATTACGTCGGTATCAGTATCGATGGCATGCGCGAAACACACGACGGCTTCCGGCGCAAACAGGGAGCCTTCGATGAAGCCCTGCGCGGCATACGACTGTGCCGTGACGCCGGCATTAAAGTCGGCCTGCGTTTCACCCTGACCCAGGACAACCAGCACGACCTGCCCGCCTTGCTGCAGCTAATGGACAATGAGGGCGTCGACAAATTTTATCTTTCGCACCTGAACTACGCCGGCCGCGGTAATAAAAATCGCGGTGACGACCTGCACCACAAAATGACACGTGCAGCCATGGATCTGTTATTTGAAACCTGCTGGAACGATGTTCAACTTGTTAGTAAAAACCAGGGCAAGCGCCGGGAATTTGTTACCGGCAACAATGACGCTGATGGTGTTTACCTGCTGTTATGGGTGCGTAAACATCTTCCCGAGTATGCACAGCAGGTTGAAACCATGTTAGACAGCTGGGGCGGCAACGCATCCGGCGTCAATATTTCCAATATCGATAATATCGGCAACGTGCACCCGGATACCATGTGGTGGGATTACACCATCGGCAATATCAGGCAGCGCGCCTTTTCTGAAATCTGGTCGGACACTGCAGATCCTTTAATGGCCGGGCTCAAGCTTAAGCAGCGCCCACTCGAAGGCCGCTGTGCAGACTGCCGGTACCTGAATATCTGCGGCGGCAATTCACGCACACGCGCCTGGCAGTTAAGCGGTAATTTCTGGGCGGAAGATCCCGGCTGTTACCTCGATAACAAAGAAATCGGCGTTGATGATAAGCAGCAGCGTTTACAGATCACACCGTGGTCACACCAAGCGGTTGCCGCTGTAACTAAACATAAACCGGGCATGCCTGTATGACAGGCAGCCTATTCAACCGGCCTGGTACTGTTTGCACCGTGGTTTTATCTGCCGTTTTTATATCAACTGCCGCCAGCGCAACAGAGTCGGACACGGCTAACCTCGAAGCCGGCAAACTGTTTCAGCAGCATTGCGCCCGCTGCCATGGCAGCGACCGTCTTGGCAGCATCGGCCCGGCCTTACTACCGGAAAACCTGCAACGCCTGAAAAAAAACAACGCGATTGACGTTATCAGCAACGGTCGGCCCGCGACGCAAATGCCGGCCTTTCACAGCCAGCTAAACAAACAGCAGATAGAGTCGCTTGTTGAACTGATATATACACCGCTTGAATCAGTCCCGCTCTGGTCGGAAAAAGAAATTTCACAAAGCCATATCATTTACCAGGAAGCCTTTGCAAGAAGCAATACCGAAAACGTCAAGCCTGCATACGATGCCGATCCGTTAAACCTGTTCCTGGTTGTGGAGGGCGGCGACCATCATGTCAGCGTTCTCGACGGTGACAGGATGGAGCCAATTCACCGCTTCACATCGCGCTTTGCGCTGCACGGCGGGCCTAAATATTCATCCGACGGACGTTTTGTCTATTTTGCCTCACGCGACGGCTGGATCAGCAAGTTTGACATGTACACCCTGGAAACGGTGGCAGAAATTCGTGCCGGTATAAACACGCGCAACGCGGCTGTCTCCGCAGATGACCGCTATGTCATGGTAGGCAACTACCTGCCGCACAGCCTGGTGATTCTCGATGCCCGCGACCTGAGCCTGGTAAAGCTTATTGAAGTAAAAGATGATTTTGGCAACAGCTCTCGCGTCAGCGCAGTCTACACGGCGCCGCCGCGTGACAGTTTTATCGTGGCGCTCAAGGACTTCAAGCAGGTGTGGGAGATTAATTACTCTGACAACCCGCCAAAAATATTCCGCGGTTATGTACACGATTACAAAATGGGTGAGGGCCTGTATGAAAAAGGCCGGTTTCCGATCCGGCGAATCGAACTGGACGACTATCTCGATGATTTCTTTTTCGACCAGTCATACCAGCATTTAATCGGCGCCTCGCGCAGTAAAAAAGACGGCCAGGTGATCAACCTGATCGTCGGCAGAAAAATTGCCGATATCGACCTGCCCGGCATGCCTCACCTGGGGTCGGGCATTACCTGGAAATACAGGGACACAACCGTGCTCGCCACGCCGAACCTGGATAAAGGGGTAATCAGTATTATTGATATGGCCACCTGGAAAACCATCAAGAAACTTGAAACAGACGGCCCCGGTTTCTTTATGCGCAGCCATGAAAACTCGCCTTATGCCTGGGCCGACGTGTTTTTCGGCCCTCACAAGGACGAAATGCATATTATCGATAAAAGCACGCTCGAAATCGTTAAAACCCTGAAACCGGTCCCCGGTAAAACCTCTGCGCATATCGAGTTTAACCGCGACGGCAGCCGTGCCCTGCTAAGCATCTGGGATGACGATGGCGAGATTATTGTTTACGATAGCAAAACGCTGGAAATCGTTAAACGCCTGCCGATGAAAAAACCGGTCGGCAAATACAACGTCTACAACAAGATTCACCTTTCGGAAGGCACCAGCCATTAATCTGCCGGATGGCATTTCGATCCTGGCCTGTTAATAAAGCCTGCAATGTTCCCTGTGCCGACCTGTTTGTGCATGCCAGCAAGTTGCAGCAAATGAACCTGGAGCAATGATTAAACGATAAATTTGCCGGTTTCGCGCAACTGGTTTTCCATCAGTTCAATCTCATGCGCGCCGGAATAATAGATATGCGGGTCGACTGTGTAGTCCAGCTCCATATTTCGGCCTTCATAATCCACCTTGTTCAAAATGCTTTTTATGGCATGCAGCCTTGCCTGGTATTTATCATTACTGCGGATAATCACCCAGGGGCTGACATGACTATGTGTCTGCTTCAGCATCTGGTATTTCATTTTCGTGAACTCATCCCACTTTTCCTGCATTTGCACATCGATCTCTGACAGTTTCCACATTTTCAGTACATTGGTCTCTCTTTCAGCGAACCGTTTTGCCTGGGTGTCCTTGGAAACTGAAAAATAGATTTTATGGAAAATAATGCCATGCTCTACCAGGTCATCTTCAAACTGTGACACGGTTTTCATAAACGTGTTGTACTGCTCAGGCGTACAGAAACCAAATACCGGTTCCACCATGGCGCGGTTATACCAGCTTCGATCAAAAAATACGATTTCGCCGCCGCGAGGAAACTGCTCGACATAACGCTGGAAATACCATTGGCTGAGCTGCACATCGGATGGTTTGCCAAGCGCGATAACACGATAATGCTTTTCATTCATATAGCGGGTAATACGGCGAAGACTACCGCCCTTGCCTGCTGCATCACGGCCTTCAACCAGGACTATCATTTTTTTCTGCTGTTTTTCCAGGTGTTCCTGCAATTTGATCAGCTCTGCCTGAAAAGGTTTTAAAGATCGCTCCTGCAGATACCTGTAAAAACGACGATACACCAGCCTTTTAAATTTGTCATCTTCATCATTCTCAAGCCTGTTTACAAATGTCTCGTATTTCATTGCTAGTCCTGATTTTATCGGGTCAAAATATATTTAATTTTACATACTTAATCATAAAAACGTAATATTCAAAACAAGATACTGAGCCGATGAATTCATGATTATCCTGGGCTGTCATTTTTCGATGCAGCTGGATAAATCTTATGTTTTTGCTGCCCTATTTCGCCAATGGCCGTCAAATTAATTGATTTAAAGGGCCGAAAACAGCAAAATACGCGGCTAGATTTTTAACGCATGTTTTCCATCGCATGCACCGACTATTAATTATTTTCGAGGATATCCCATGAAGTTGATACTTTTAGGCGCACCGGGCGCCGGCAAAGGTACTGTTGCAAAAATACTGACAAAACTGGACGGTTCTGTGCAGATTTCTACTGGTGACATTTTACGCGGCGCAGTTGCTGCCGGCACTGAACTGGGCAAAAAGGCAGAAGCCGCCATGAAAGCTGGCGACCTGGTTTCAGATGACCTGATCATGGGTATTATGGAAGAACGTCTTAAAGAAGACGACTGCAAAGCAGGCTACCTGTTAGACGGTTTCCCTCGCACAATACCGCAGGCTGAAGCGCTGAAAGTACTGCTGGACAAAATGGGTGAAAAACTCGACTGCGCTGTTGAAATCGACGTGCCGCGCGAAGTCATCCTTGACCGCCTGACCACACGCCGCACCTGCAGCAGCTGTGGTGAAATTTACAACGTAAAATCCAACCCGCCGAAAGTTGAAGGCAAGTGCGACAAGTGCGGCGGTGATGTTGTTCAGCGTGACGACGAAACCGAAGAAGCCATCAGCAACCGTTTGAATGTCTATAATGCCCAGACTGCGCCGTTAGTTGACTTCTACAAAAAAGAAGGCATGCTGCTTTCAGTACAGGCAACGTCATCTGATGCAGTGATTGATGCAATTAAAGGAAAATTAGGTATCTAAGGCCTGCATCAATTTAGCTTTAATTACATAGATGTACATAAAAGCCTGGACGGATAAACGTCCGGGCTTTTTTATTGCTAACACCAGTGTATATTGCTTTTATGCAGGTGCGTAAAAACTGTCCGGAACAGTTTTTCACGCAAGCCCTGAAAGGATGAAGCAGATAGACATGCTGAATAATTTATTCGCACAACGGGGCTAACATTTCCCCATATTGTGCGAATAAATTCGCACCTGCAACACATGATTCCCGGCATAAACTATTCTGGCTGCTTATGCCTGCGAGTTAGCCTGTAGTTGATATAAACCCCCAGCAGGGTTATGACGGACAATAATATCAGCGGCCCGTAGGTTGAAATATCCATTAACTCTTCCAGCGATGCAGATGAAGTTGCGTTATAAATGATATTCGCATAAACATAAGATTTAATGGAAATACCTAAAATGGCCGCTGAGATAAAGTGGCTGAGTTTAACGTTTAACATCCCCGAGCTGTAATTGACCAGTGCGTGAGGAAAAGCCGGGAACACACGCAGGGCAAATAAGCTAAAAAAATTATCCTGCCTGTGCAGCAGCCTGTAGGTATGCGATTTTTCTATTTTCCTGATCCATTCATCGGTAAGACGCCTTGAAAAAAAATAGGCGGTGATGCCGCCGATGGTGCCGCCTGCGGCAAGAATAAAGGCCGCCATTGGCGGTGGATAAAGCGGCGCCACAATCCACAGAAAAAATGAACCTGCCAGTGCGAAGGTGAACAATATCACCTGCAGCAGAATCAGTACCAGAACCAGCCACCAGTGATCAGCATATTCCCTGGCTATGTTCAGCATCCTGTCGGCATCAAGCAGTCCTGCGAACTCAAGAATAATGCCCGCCGCTATCATTAAAGCCACGATAATAAGTTTTTTATAATGACGTTTAATCATGTGTTCTATTATTCTCTAAAGCTTCGTGGACGAACCCGGAACCAGCTGGCAGCAACTATAACACCAAAAACCGTGTAACAAACAACGAATACCCATGGCGGCAGACGATAGTACAAAAGCTCTCCGAGCCAGTGGGATATAAATGAGCCGGAATACACCGTATCACCCGCGCGTTCCCGCAGGTTTATCTCAAGTATGGTTAATGGACATAACACGCCAAGCCATGACTGCAATACAACGACTGCAATGGCTGCGAGGTGTGTTACTCGAAACCAGGGATTGCGCACCCAGCACCATGAACGAAACTTGCCGACATAGATAAGCAGCAGTCCAAATACTACAAAGGCGACAAATAACGTATGTAGCAACAGGATTGTATCGGCTGCCAGCAAATATAGAGTTGACGAATTCATTAGTATCGAATTAGACCTGTAGATGTAGCTGCAAAAAAAAACTGTCCGGAACAGTTTTTCATGCAAGTCCTGAAAGGGTAAAGCATATGGATACGCTGAATACTGAATTCATAAATTTCCAGGAGAGTACATTTGTAAAAATAGTGAGACCTGATCTACAACGAAAAATTGTCTGTCACTCAATCAACGTAATCCTGTCCAGCCTGATACAAAGCTCCTTATCATCGTGCAGCTTTGCCAGCAGGAATTCTTCCCCGTTTTTTACCGGAAGATCGAGTGGCAGAACTTTCTCTTTATGCTGCTCACCGTTATCATACTGCCATTTAATATCAATGTGCTGTTTATACATAATGGCGATTTCATACTTATCGTGCAATGCGCAGGTGATTGGCTGGTAGGGCTGGTTCATTTCTGTATGTTATTTCTGTTAAAAGCCTTTTATATTTTGGCATTGCGAGGTACGAAACAATCTTGCAATTCGAAATCGGTAGTTAATAGATTGTATCGCACCTCGCAATAACATAACTCCATTAAAATCACAGGGAGCAATAACTAACGGGCATTGCGCCGAAAATCTTCATAACGGCTCTTGATACTCAACGATTTAACGCTTTGTAAATAATTTTTCAAAAATTTCTTCAGATTTCTGCAGTCCTTGTTTCGTGATTATCACGGATTTAGCTTTACCTACAGGATTGGAAATATATCCTTTTTCATGAAGCCTGTTCAATACATCCCAATCAAAAGATTTCCATACTCTGCACTCATCATGCAATGTAAGACCTAGTAATGCAAGTGCAGCAGCATCAATTTTATCTTCATCTATTTCCACAGATTACTCCTATAATTTTTATCTCATGTTTAAAATGATAATTAAAAAGCACTGGAACAAATTTGAACGAGCTTTGCCCGGCCCGCAGGGTGAATAACATGGATGTTATTCATAAAAAGAGTAACTCGCCTTCGAGGCGAGACTCGCGATCTAATTGCGTAAACCAAAAATAAAATATTAACAATGGCGCGGAAACATAATCAAGTTTTTATTAAATCAATAATATAAATCTTTGTATTTTTACCAGAGATAGACACTCGATTTCTTATTCAAAATACTCAATTCATAATACTCGTTACACGCTGTTTGTGTTACCCCGTAACATACATGCAACGGCAGCAAGTGCTCTTCCCTTGGATGACAGTACCTGGCATAAGGAGCCTGCTCCCAGTTAACAAGTTTTCTGGTTCTTTCATCTTCGTCGATGCTGGTGTTTGAACAGGTGTCAATTAACCATTGCTCGAAAGATTCGTTCATGATTCTGGTTTCATTTGTAACGGGAGCAAAAAAAGCTCTCAGGTTATGAAATGAAAATCCCGAGCCGATGATGAGCAGTTCATCATGCTTTATACCAGCAATTGCTTTGCCGATACTTATATGTTCAGCAGGGTCAAGGCGTTTAACCAGGGATAGCTGGATACAGGGAATGTCGGCTTCCGGATACATTATTTTTAGCGGCACAAATAAGCCGTGATCAAACCCTCTCCTTTCATCCAACCTGGCGTCGATACCGGCACTGTTTAATAACTGGTGAACCTGCGTGGCTAGCAATGGCTCGCCCGGACAGGGATATTGAATATCGTAGGATTCTTCGGGAAAGCCGTAGTAATCGTATATTAGCGAAGGGTTTGATGCGGAGGTTACCGTGGGTATGATTTCTTCCCAGTGCGCGCTTATAACTATAACGGCTGAGGGTTTTTTAATTCGAGCTGTAATCACTCGCAGGGTTGCTACCATTTCACTGTGGCCTTCGTCACCGAGCAACGGTAAGGGGCCGCCGCCGTGGGATAAAAACAGTACACGATGTTTATTATTTTTCACCCGAGCTCCATACCTGTCAGCAGACATTCATTCAGCAATGTTTTTATTAATTTCATTTAGACTTTTACCAGAAATCTTATAATCAGTCTTTCCCGGCGTGGCGCCGGTCCTACCAAGATAGATATCGATTGCTGGACACTCTGCAGGACCGGCCCCTGGCCGGGAATGGTGACTAAATTATCATGCCAGCGCTTTTTCAATTTCATCCGTTGATAATAAGCTGGCACCGATATTTTTCATTTCCTCTTCTGCCTTTGGATAAAGCTGCGATATGGCATCCCTTGCTAATACAATACGAAAGTCACGTTCGCTCGCTTCGTAAATACTTGTTCGCGGGCAGTTTGGATAATTGCAGCCGGAGAACACCAGTGTATCGATATCAAGTTCTTTGAGGAATTCTTCCAGCTTTGTTTTATAAAATGCACCCCATCGGGGTTTATACATTACAAATTCATTGTAC
The DNA here is from genome assembly GCA_022340645.1 of Gammaproteobacteria bacterium. Classification (GTDB taxonomy): domain Bacteria; phylum Pseudomonadota; class Gammaproteobacteria; order SZUA-229; family SZUA-229. The sequence continues at coordinate 12,678 of JAJDNP010000016.1, forward strand.
CCAAGCATCTGTGCCTTTCCCGAAAGCAGCTTCCTGGTATTGAGCCTTATCGAAGCATCGGGCTTTAATTCATCAACCAGCTCCGCACCTTCAGAATCCGGAACAACCATTGATCTGCCCTCTTCAACAATTTGCTTGCGGCATATATCGACGTTCGATCCATCACCGGAGTACAGCCTGACAATATGAATAATGGGCAACCCCTGTTTTCGATAAGACCGCAGAAGTCTTACCATGTTAGGAATAACTTCCTCTGTGCCTGCAATGCGCACGGGTGCGTCGGGCAGGGTAAAATCATTCTGCGTATCAATGGTGATGAGCGCTGAACGGTCGAAGTGAGGATCGGTATACTTGTTCATTGGCATTCCCCCTGTCTGTGACAGTATACTTAATTCACAAAAACCTGTGTTGTACTTATCGATGGAAAGCAATGATTCTCTACCGGGGAGAATACTGTAACACTTCACGGTATTATTAACCCGGCGTCAATATATGTCGCCGGGTTAATAACTATCGAATATAGGCCTCTGTTGCATAACGCCGCAGCAATTCTACCGCCAGCAGGGCCGAGTGTCCTTCATTCATGTGGTACTGGCGAATATTGAAGCCAATCGCCTGCAGCATGAGAACGCCGCCGATACCCGGTACGGCTTCCTGCTTCAACCGGTAGCTGGTATCGCCGCCATAAAGGTAGTGCGTTATCTGCCGGTCCTGGTCAGTATTCTCACCGAGGTCAGTGTCCAGCAAAATAACCGGTATTCGACCTTTAGGGCGGCCGAGCAACTCATACAGCCAGGCGATAATCCAGACCGTGCACCCCTCGATAGTGATGGCTATCTAGGCATTTAGCTGCGTCGCATAACTGGCGGGATCCCAGTTATCGGGGTGTTCAATCTGAAACCCGTTAGCATCAATTTCCTGCCTGAAATAACCGGCGCGGCTAACCAGGCTGACCGCAACCATGGGCAGTTCCATGTCAGCCGCAGAACGCATGGTATCATCTGCAAGCACACCCAGACCGCCGCTATAGGTGGGGATGTTATTATCCAGTGCGATCTCCATGGAGAAGTAGGCAATGCAGGGCTCAAGAATGAATTGATCAAGCATTGGGTCACTCCTCAAGTTAATGGAAAATATTCAACGCTGACTGTTTAGGAACGTATTCGTCTGGAAAAAGTTCAAATCTGTATAACATCGGCCCGATTAAACTTGTTTTGCGCTGTACTTAAATCGTAATGCAGGCTTTCACATACTAAGCAATCATGACCTTTCATACATGATACGTGCTCTTAAAGTGGCCCTCGATCCGGATGCAATGGATACAGCACATCGTAGACTTCGCGCCGAATTTCCTTTGCCTCATATGCCAACGGTATCGTTTTTGCCAACTCAGATTCACGAAAGGCCAAAAGCGCAGCCTGATCCTCAAAGAAATATATGCCACAAACATCGCCGGTCGACTCATCTCGCCCGTAAATTTTCTGTACCAGACCTGGTATATCGTGAAAACGGGGGCGACGTTCTATTAATCGGCGCTCTAACTCATCAGGGTTCAGGTCGGACTTAACACGTACAAATAATATTGCCGCCATATCGTTCCTCCGCTAGTTGAGTGGTTTTTGCTTAGGTTAGAGGGAAAACATTTAAAAAAGTGCAAAGCTGGTGAATAATTTTTAGACTTTCCTTTTATTTTTATAACCATTATATGAAATTGGTCAATATTTAATCCCTCAGTCACCATTTTTTGCGATTTTTTAGCAATCACCTCCGTACCCATTTTCCATCACTGCAAACATAAGGCCCTATAACGGTCCCTTCGGGATATGTCTCGCCGTTATATGAACAATCGGCAAAGACGCTACGACTAAAAGTTAGGAGTATCACAAATATAAATATCACACGCATTAACATAGTTGACCTCCGATAACCTGGTAATATATCAAATCGCAAACTTGTAGCCTGGCAATGCCGTAACAACCTCAACATATGCACCAGGAGTAGTAGGCAGCCATCCAAGATTGGCAGCATCATCGGGACTTAAAACAATTTGCTTGTCTCTGGTACATGGAATTACACGACTGGCAAACACCTGTATTAACTTTTGTGTATCCAGGTCCCTCACCAGTAAATACCTGTTTACATATTTTTCATTCTTACATACCGATGCCACTCCAATCTTCTGGCCTGAAGATGCTGCAACTGCTGAAATGTTGAATATTTCTGATTTTTCAGAAAGCATATAATCAATTATGGGTGAGGCCATGGTTAGTATCGCCAATAATACATTGATGTACATGTAACTTTTTATCAACTTAAGGACATCTTTATTAGGGTTTTCTGTGGCCTCAACTCTGGATAATAATTTATATGCAAGTGCTGACAATAAAAAAACCAGGCCGGGAAATCCAACCTTTAAGATTTCAACTACGATCTTGAAGTCTAATTCCATATTCTTCACTCCTGATAATCGATGAACTATCTATGCGTCGAAATGTGTGCGATGACTACTTAGCCTAACTACAATTAGACGTCCCAATTGACATATATAATTATGTCAGCATCATACGCCTACTATGTTTTTTTTCAATAGAAACAATAATGTAGGAAATTTCCTACAGAAATACCAGAAAAGCAAACGCATCATGGAGGATTTGATGTCACTACCTGACTTGTCTCATAACTGTCAGCTGGTTTTTTGTTTTTTTATCTGCTTCCACCTCAAGCAAGCCATTGCTACAGCACCAGCTATCATCGGCTTTCTATGAAAACTGTTTGAGCGTACGTGTTTATAACGTGAGTGAGTTTTTTCACAGTATGATAGCTGGTGCTGTAGCAATGAGAAGCCCTGTGTTTTTTACAGAGGCGTAACTGTAGTGGCGGTACGTTATAAAACACGTCCTGTGTTTTGCTTTCCAGGCCAGCTACAAAACAGCTGTTCACAATTCTCCCGGCAAAATTAGTCTGATTACTTTTCTTTTGTTTCTGACTAAATTTGTGGAACAAATTTGAACAGGCTATGCCTGGCCCAAAGGGTGGATTACAGGAATGTAATCCATACTAAATTTTTCTGGAATAAATTTGAAAGAGCTTTGCTCGTGCCGCAGGATGAATAACATGGATGTTATTCATAAAGATAAAGTAACTCGCTGTCAGGGCGAAACTCGTCAGTTAATCGACATTCGAAATACGATATTCAATGAAAAGGCACTACATGCTCTTGTACAAGGTAAAGGGGTCTAACACATTGCTGTCCCATTAATTTTACAGCTAAGATGTGTAATTTTTTGGAAATTTTCCAGTAAGAATATAGGCAAAAGCAATGACTTCTGCGACGGCCCTGTATAACTTTTCCGGTATTTCATCGCCCAGCTTCATCTGTGACAGGATCTCAACCAGTCCATCATTTTGCTGTAACGGGATGCCATGCTCGGTGGCAATTTCAATGATTTTATCTGCAATATCATTGACGCCTTTTGCGGTGACTTTAGGCGCGGTTTCGCCATCGTATTCCAGTGCTACGGCTATTCTGTTTTGCGTGCTATTGATCATGCTATTTCATCCAGTATATGAACGTTTTCGGGAAGGTCTCTGGGCTGTGTAATGCTTCCCTGGGTAATGTCCAGGTTTATTGAATCAAAGCCTATGTTCCTGAAGGCGGTATCAAGCAGCTCAATTTGATTCGATATATTATCTGCTGTAGTTTCTCGTTCGGCGCGGAACACGGTGGAAATATCATTACCGGTCAAATGCAGTCTGGCCTCAACCGGGCCAAGTTCTTTAAAGTTGAAATTCAGTGTAACTGACCAGTTTGAATCATTCTGTTCTTTCGTCGAGTTTTCCTGTTGCAGACGAAGCTGGATTAAATGATTTTCATCTTCATCTTTTATAATCAAATCGCATAATAAATACAATAAACTATCAGCTTCGCGAGTTAATGTTGTAAGTTGCTGTGACGTTATTTTTGCCAATGCGCCATCAACATCTGTTTTGAGTTCCTGTAATAAGCCCATAGTTTTTAACAGGCTGGATAAATTATCCAGCAGCTGCCGCGGTCTGGCATGCTGTTGTATGTGATTTAGTAATGGAGTGAAGCTGGCCAGTAATTCCTTAGGCAGCAGGGTTATTTCTGACAAGTTCAATGCCTGCAGTATTAACTCTATCTGTTTATTAGATAATTGATTTGTTAACAGGGCAGTAAACTGTACCGGGTTAAGTTCAGCTTTTATAAACTGTTGTACCAGTGTGCCTGTTTCTGACTGAATATTGTTTAACGTGGTTAGCTGTGGTTTTGCTGTCAGTTCAGGCACGATGTTTTGCAGCTGGGCGCTGATTTTGAGTAGCTGACTTTTAATGTCCAGTGTTAGCGCATTATATTGTTCAGTTTGCTGCCTGTACAACCTGGACTCGAGAAATACGCCACTGTTCTGAATTATTTTTTTCAATGTTTTTGCCTGTGTTGCCTGCTCGGCAGTGGGCAATATCTGGTTTAATTCTATAAGCTGCTGTTTAAGTATTTTGGGAACTAAGGAGTTATCGAAAATATTCCGGTTGAGCTGTAATAGTTGCGCCAGGTCCTGTTGCCGGGCGATAAAGCCTTTCAGGCTTTGCGCGGCGGCGTTCGGAGAATCATCGGTTGTCAGTATTTTTAATACCGTAGTTTCTCCCAATGACTTAACCAGTAACTTAAGCTGGTCGCCGGCTTTTAACGCAATCGGTGTTTTTGTTTCAAGAATATCCCGTCCCACACGCAAAAACAGTCTGCCGTTAGCATTCACATTACTCTCAGCAGTTGCATTCAGTACCTGTCCTATTTTCCAGGATTTTGTTACCTCCGGTATAAGCTTTGTCCGGATTTTATTAAACGATTGAATGGGTGGAATAGTAATCATATTTCTTGCATTATTTATATAAACTGTCTTAAAGAAATAACATGTCCCCTGAATTCAGCTGTACTTAGGTATTATTCCAGGGATCAACAATAATATCGGCACACTTAAAAAAAACTGGAGTTTTTAAGCAGTTATGGCATAGAAGTTGTAATGCACGGGATTTAATGAAATGATAATGGCAACGGATCGAATCTTCCAATGCTCATTTGACCTATTTGAATGTAAGTCGATTCCGCAGTATAGTTTCATTATGAGTTCCTTTTATAGCTTCGTTTAGCTTTGCAATTTGACGATAACGTCTGTTTGAGCAAACCAGTAGGCCAGCATAAGCGATAGCATTGCTGGCATAACCATCAAAAACACGCCGGAAACGGCAGAGCCTTATTTCGGCCTAAATTCATCACACTGTTTTTGACTTTGATCTTTTCCACCTTAAGCAAGCCATTGATGCACTACAGCTATCATGGGCTTTCTGTGAAAACTGTCTGAGCACACGTGTTTTTCAACGTGGGCGAGTTTTTTCACAGCATGATAGCTGTGCGTTATCAATGGGAATCCCTGTTTTTCAGGGGCGCAGCTGTAGTGGCGGCTTGTTACAAAACACGTCCTGTGTTTTGCCTTCCAGGCCAGCTACAAAACAGCTGTTCACAATTCTCCCGGAAAAATTAGTCTGGATACTCTTTTGGGCGGTAGCAAAAGAGCCAGGAAAAAATTATTATGGCGCCAGCGGGGCGAGACCCGCAATCTATATGGCTACATCAATAGTAAATATGTCCAAATAAATTTGAACCTACAGAGGACGAAAGACATTCACTGAGAAATGTTCAAGACGACGGTTCACTGTTCACTGCTCAATCGTCATCCCTCAAAACCACAACCTGGCAGTCACCCTCATAATCAACAGACACCTGTATGCGAATAGGCCTGCAGCAAACCGAGCAGTCTTCGTAATAATCCGCCTCGCTCACCGAGTCATCAATCAAAATCTCGAAGCTTCACCGCAGCAGGGACAGGTAATAGTTCGATTCAACAGCTCCATGAACAACAAGCAAATACCGAAAAGACACACCTGGTGGATACCAGTGAGATTCATAATAATAACGAGATTTGCTGCCCTCGCGTTGACGATTGTTTATGGAGTTCTCACCCACGGGTATTTTAAAACTGGATGATAAGGGTGAAGCTCAATGTCCTTATTACGATACTTTCTAAAACCGCAAACCAAAACAGCAGGGGATAGATTACTGCGGCAGTATCGATCCCTGAAAATCATATTTGGCGCAATTCTCTATTCGCTTTTATCAGCCACTCTCAGCGCCACGTTCAACGCATCGACGATCTCCGACCAGTCACTGTCAGCTTCTCGCGCTTCACGCAGAAAAGCGGCCTGTGTCGATGACCAAAATGGCGCATCTGACAATAATATCCCCGTTGGCAACGGTGCATGTTCGCGCAGGAAGCCTTCTATCTCTTTATGGCTGCTTCCCAATCCAAGCTGTTTAAACAATTCACTAAAAGAATGAAAGGGATGCTCCATCGTCCGAATCCTGTGTTTGTTAATAAATGATTATTGTGATCCTGTTTTTATAAAAATCATATGACATTTGAAACCATATTTACCTTAGCTCTGTTGTTCCCTGGCCGATACACCACTTACCCCATACTGATCATGACTTTCATGCCAGAGAAATTAATATGCGAATGATGATCGATACATTACCATACCCTCACAAATCGGGATCAAACAGCTGATTATTGATTTGCTCCCTCTCATCCTCGGTCGGCAAGGGCGAGTACTCAATAGCGTGAGCGGCATGCAAATCCAGTTTGCCATGCTGATCAAAGACTAACCAACTATAGGTTTCGTTGACAACCTGTTTCGGCATTCCTTTTTCTACACGGACATACCAGTCAGCCAACCTGAACGTCTTGTTGAAAAACTCGCAAGCTACCGCCTTACCTTCGACCAGAGGAATATAACAGTCATGCAGGATTGGCAGCACACCCTCATCTGTCAGGTAAAACAGATAGGTTTTATGGTGCGGGTGCAACTCTTGCTGACGGCGCTGATATTCTGACCGTAGCGCAACAATATAACTCAGTGTCTCGTCGAGGGCCTCTTGTCCTGTTTCATCGGCCACCTCACCCAGTTGCAGCTCAAGCCGCTCACGCAGCAATCCCAGTATTTCCAGTGCACCATTTAATCGATTTATCTCTTGTTGCACATCGCTTTCTAACATGATTTCCGCCTGAAATATTACCTGAATAAAGGAATAATTAATGAGCGCTCTTGAATATTTATAATCGTATATAGCGCATGAAATTTATTAATGTTAACTTAACTTCAATATTTGAACAGTAGTAATGATGTATTTCAATGTAGTGACTGCGTAACAAAATTATTAAATTAGTATGAGGGGGCTATATGATAAACTTTAATCTCGAGACAGTCTGTTACATCACTCAAAGAGCCAGGCAATTCCACGTTAAAGAACAAATAGTGATCACTGAAATGCCAAATAGCCCTACTGAAGACTGGGAGGCAGCAATGGAAGAAGCGACTGACAATTTATCTGATCATAGGGGACTTATCTAATGGGGCATACACCGGTCACTGAGTAATTACAGGAAGGTCTTTTTCAACATGGTTGCAGTTGCGACGAGTGATTATTGGTAATCATTATGCATGCGCTTGCGGTAAATAGTTGCCGGTTTTCATTAACTGGCGCCACTAAAGTTCGTGCTCATATAGAAGATTAAAGAGTCAGCCGTTAACAAGATATCATATGACATCTATAATTGAAAAAGGTGGCGGAACGTTCGAAGGCATCAAGCTGCTGCTGTGCGAAAATCCCCTGCCGCCCATTGAAGAGGCGATTGCTGCAGCACAGTTCGAGGTGCCGCACAGCAACTATTACACCGAGCCCTATTCGGCGCCGTTGCGGCGCCTCATTAGCGCGCAGCTCGGGGTACCCGAACGGCTTATTCACATCAATGCTGGTTCCGAGCTCATTCTACGCCAGCTTTTTGACCGCTTCGGCCAGCAGGTCCACCTGCTGACGCCGACTTATGTACTCTTTACCGAGATCGCCAGGCACTATACAGAAACCCGGTTGCTCCCCGAAAAAGACTTTGCCTTTGACCTTGACCGCCTGCTAATTCCGCAGGGCACAACACTTGCGGTCATCGTAAACCCTAATAATCCCAATGGTGGTATCTTTGATATGAAGCCATTGCCGACCCTCCTGCAACGCTATCCCGACACGCGCTTTCTGATCGACGAGGCGTTCATCGGGCTGGCGGGGGAGTCGGTTGCTAATCTGGTGCCCGGCTACCCCAACCTGCTCGTGACCAGAACCTTGTCCAAGGCTCACAGCCTGGCTGGCTTTCGTATCGGCTACGGCATACTTCCCGAGGCCATCGCCGATGACCTGAACAGTCATAACGATGCCTACCCGCTCACCCGGCCCAGTCAGGCAGCCGCCATTGCTACACTTCTATATGAGGAAAAAATTCATGCCCGAACCGCACAGTTACGTGCCTGGACCAATGAACTCGCAGCTCAGCTGCAGACCCTGGGCGTGCACACCTACCCGAGCGCAACCTATTTCTTCCTCGCCGACTTTGCGCCGCATGCTGCGTGCGAGATTGCTGACCAGCTGCACAAACATAACATACTGATAAAGCCGTTGAACGACCCGGCACTCGGCTCAGGCTATATGCGCGTCACTACGGCATTGCCCGAAGATAATCATCGCTTCGTTGATGCATTGCGAGAAGTCTTGTCCGATGCCTAGAGACGCCCCATTCGAGGCTCACCACCAGCGCTACGAGGCCTGGTTCGATAAACACGAGGCTGCTTATCTCTCAGAGCTGCTCGCCCTGCGTCCATTCGTCCCATGGGAAGGACGGGGCATTGAAATCGGAGTGGGCAGCGGCCGCTTTGCCGGACCTCTGGGGGTTCAAGTGGGCGTGGATCCGGCGGCGGCGATGCTTGTCTATGCTGCTGCGCGAGGCATTGAAGTCGTGGAAGGGGTAGCCGAAAATCTACCTTTCGCAAACGATAGTTTCGATTACGCCCTGGTGGTAACTACTATCTGCTTTGTAGATTCGCCTGCAGAAATGCTGGCCGAGGCGCGCCGGGTGCTCAGGCCGGACGGGCGTCTGGTGATTGGCTTCATCGATCGGGAAAGCACTCTGGGACAAGATTATCTGGCGCATCAGGCCGAGAATGTGTTCTACCGCGAGGCTACTTTCTATTCCGCCGATGAGGTAGAACGGCTACTGCTGAAAACGGGTTTCTCGATTGGCGAATGGGCACAGACACTCGCACGCCCTCTGCTGGAAACGCGGGAAATCGAAGCCATGCAGGCAGGGCATGGTCAGTGTGCATTCGTGGTCGTCACAGCAACGAATGAGAGCTGATTCTTGAAAGTGCTTGCCAGGAGTGACATCATTCAGTATCCGTCGTCACTGTTACGATGAGACTGCTTTATACACCATGCGTCTCTTTATAATATATAGCGTTAAAATACTCATCAGTGTCTACCTGGCCTTCGGCATAATCATCATGCCAGCTGTCTGGAACAGGCATGTTTCCATATAACTGAACCCTCTGCGCTTCAAGCAATCGTCTGGGTCTCCCCATGTAGTCCGCAGCACAATACACTTTCTTGCCCACGGCTGCAGATAGCTCATCCAGCCATACCTCGCCCTCAACACTACGCATCAGGTGATGGTCAAGGATTACCACATCAATGTTTGAGGCCAGACGCAACGCATTATGCCAGGCACATTCGCGCTCCACCTTAGTGAGCCGATCGAGATAAAGAGGCGGCCCAGCAGCAAGCACGATATCTGGCAGCCAGTTTATCACCCGATCCACGGTCGCATCATCCAGCAACTGTATGTCAGAGGCGTGTACAAACACCCTGTTATCCATTTTGATCCGCGTCATCATCAAGGTACCCGTGATGCTACTCCACACACCATGGGGTACAGCTCGGGAAAATGATAGCGGTCCCTCCGAAAGTCCTTCTGCAATATACATGTTTGCACCCAACAGATCCGCCAGATCACGGTAGCGTTTGCTCATCTTGGAAGAAAGACCAGCATCAGATTTACTCCAGCAGCGTAGTTCACGAAACCGCGATGGCAGCGACCGAATAGACAGCTGGTAGGGATTCGCATCCAGCAGAGGTACGTGATCACCGTGAAAGTGACTGCACACAATATCGGTAGCATCATTCAGTGCCTGTAATATCTGCTCGCGCACCCGACGACCCTCGGCTATTTGCACTGGATGAGGCAGCAGGCCATGTCGCATGTAACCCAGAGACACACCCGGATCGATGACAATGCGTCGGTCCTGAAATGTCACCTGGCAACAAAGACTGCGCACACCCATGGATTCCGCACCGATAATTTCAAGACTCATGAGCAGTTCTTCTGTAATTATATGCAGCTATGTATTCAGTAAGGCATCACGAATTTGCATGTAGGCAATGAGAAATTCAAACAGCATTCGCCAAAACAACTCCATTAACAGGAAACAAGATATAAATAATGCAACAAGTTTAATCTGCTGTTTTTTATTTAACAATTTCCATATTATTTCCTTCCCGCCTTCATATGCAGTATTAAATAATCTATATTTGCGTATAAGCCAGGCAAGAAAGAGCCATATACCGACAGGTAATATAAGGGCACCAAGATAATAAAATATTATTAAAGCCTCAGTGCTAATAAAGCTTTTAAACGTAAGAAAATCCATTATGCATGAATGCCTATATTTCTTATTGTGACACTAACGACCTGGCCCACTGGATTTCGCGAAGTGCAGCGTTTCGTTATACATTTTTCACACATTCAAATATTCAAAACCTTCAACATCTACAAACTCCTTGACACCTTCCTTTTCAATCGCTTCGATTCCTGCATCTATAGCTAGCTGTGCGGTTGAAAATGACTCCAGCCAATTTGAACTTATCCCTTTCTCGTTTAGAATTGCAAGCTGCCAGTCACCTTCGCTGATCTTTGTAGCTATTACTTTTAGTGTTGCACCATCCTTTGATACTTCCCGGCATAACTCAGCTTCACTAAATTCATTAATATTATCCATATCTTTCTCCTTTCCTTTTTCAATGTAACTACGACTAAATGTCCCGATTAACATGTTTAATTATGTCAGCATCATACCCCTGCCGTTATTTTTTTCAATAGAAACAACAATGTAGGATATTTCCTACAAAAATATCAGAAAAACTAACGCTACTTTGCTTTTGTTATTTACATTCCACATTAAGCAAGCCATTGATACTGTAAAACTATCATGGGCTTTCTGTGAAAACTGTCTGAGCCTGCGTATCTTTCAACACAGGTGAACATGCCATTACCCGCGAGGCGCGGATTCTGCAATGATGTGATACACCCGTAGGACCGAATCCCGGCCGGGAATAGTGGCTGCCTGTTACAAAACACGTCCTGTGTTTTGCCTTTCAGGCCAGCTATAAAACAGCTGCTCATATGCTCCCGGTAAAATTAGTCTGGTTACTCTTTTGGGCTGTAACAAAAGAGCCAGGAAAAATTATTATGGCGCCGGCGGGGCGAGACTTGCAATATTTAAGATTAAACGGGTGATAGATAATTAAAACAATAAGTGCTGATGGTAAAGTGAAATCGCGGTATAAATTCCGCTCCTACAAAAGAATTATTATTTGTTGCAAAGATCAATAACTTTCACTGAACAAAGTGCAGGATGACAGCAAGGCCGCTAAACATCAAGCAGTCGGTACACTATTCACTATTCACTGCTCAATCGTCATCCCTCAAAACCACCACCTGGCAATCACCCTCATAATCAACAGTCACCTGTATGCGAATGGGCCGGCAGCAGACGGAACAGTCCTCGTAATAATCCGCCTCGCTCACCGAGTCATCAATCAATATCTCGATAGCTTCACCGCAGTAGGGACAGGTAATATTTTGATTCAACAGTTCCATTATCAGCGAGGAGCTTTAACCATGGCCGGCATCAATCAGGGTCATGGTGAGCGCCGGCCAGTAGGTAATAATCAACACCGCGAGCAGCAGGATCAGCATAAACGGAATAGTTGCGTAATACAGTTCGGTAATTGGTTTATTAAAACGGTAGCTGGCAATAAACAGGTTCATGCCAACGGGGGGTGTAAAGTAGCCTATCTGCATATTCGCCAAAAAGATTATGCCGAAATGTACCGGGTGAATACCGTAACCGACAGCGATGGGCAAGGTCAATGGCACTATAATTACCAGCGCGGAAAACACATCGAGCATCATACCCAGCAGCAGCAAAAAGATATTCAGCAGGATCAGGAATGTTAACTTGCTGGTTATATGCTCGCGAATAAAATCGAACAACCTGGACGGGACTTCGGCATCGATCAGGTAATTGGTTGACGCCAGTGAAACGGCCAGGATAATCAGCACACCGCCGACAAGCACCATGGAGTCACGCATAATTACCGGCAGCCGTTTCAGCTGTACTTCTCGCAAGATTAGTACATCTACGATCAGGACATACATCACTGCCACGGCGGCCGCTTCTGAAACCGCGAAGTAACCGCTGTAAATACCGCCAATCAGGATAACGGGCAAGGGCACTTCCCACATTGACTCACGCAGGGCGCTTGTCAGCTCCGCTGAATCAAACGCCTTGATTGGTATCTTTGCATCTACACTCTTATACATGCTCCACGCAATCAGCAGCACCAGCATCACAAGCCCCGGCAAAAGACCCGCGATAAACAGATCATCAATGGCCACAGGCTGGTCGAGATCCATCTGCTGTGCAATGACGCCATATAAAATCAGCGCAATGGAAGGTGGAAATAACAGGCCCAGGCTGCCTGATGAAGTAATCAGGCCGAGGTTAAAACGCTCGCCATAACCTGCCTGTTTCATTGCAGGATACAGTATTGCGCCAACCGCGATAATGGTTGCACCGGAGGCGCCAGTGAGCGCAGTGAAAAAGGCACAGGCAAATAAAGAAACCACGGCCAGACCACCGGGCATCCAGCCAAGCAGTGCATTGGTCACACGCACCAGCCGCGTCGAGGCCCTGCTTTCACCCAGGACATAACCGGCAAAGGTGAATAACGGGATAGCCAGCAATACAGGAGTATCAACAATTCGGTATATTTCTATAGCAATTACCGACAGGTCAATCTCTTTACCGTAGAAACCGATTAATGCACTGCTTGCAATGATGGCGAATAATGGCGCACCAAGAACAAACATCAGGGTAAGTATCAGTGCAACCGCCATAACTAACGCTCGCTGTCCCTGACTGATCGCAGAACATGTGGTGTAAACAACAGCAGAAAATAACGCACGGCGATAAGTAAAAAACTAATCGGTATAATAATGGCGGCAACCCATGCCGGAATAGAAGCAAATGCCATGGTGCCATACTCATATTCACTGTACACAAAGCGGGCGGCATGCCAGCTGATTAACAGGCAGATAGAGAGTGTAAATAAATAAACCAGCCGGTGAACATGCGGCAGTAATTTTACAGGCAGGTATTTATTCAGTATATCTATACGGATGTGGTTGTCTGTGCGAGTCGCTACCACGGCACCGGTAAGACCAACCCATAATACCAGCATTCTTAACAGGGGGTCTATCCAGACAGCACCTTCAGCAAACAGGTTTCTTGATACCACCTGGAACACTGCTAGCACTATCATCACAGCCAGGATCAAAACGAGCAATCCATCCTCTATCCTGTTAATGAATAAAATGAACTTGTTATTGCTGACATTCATAGCTCAAGGTTAACTTCGGGTAGTTGCTTAAGAAAATAATCCTGACATTGCGAGCGATAACGCGGCAGGCTGTTAGCACGGGGCGACATCCTGGCAAAGATTGTAAATTACATCGTTGTCATTTATCCCTGGGGCTGCATACAATGCACTCAATTTTGCTCCAGGCAAAATTAGTGCTTCGTGCCTCGAAATGACGGGGTGTTTAAGCGTTTGTGAATTGTTCAACTTAAATAGCGTCATGCTTATCAGCTATTATTCAGCAAGCTTCGGCGCATCCGGCTTGTGCGCCATTACCGCCCGGTACAGCTCTTTGTTGTAGTCGTATTTTTCAATCATATCTTTAATGACATGGTTACCCGTCTTTCTCCATTCTTCTTTTTCCTTTTCGCTTAACTGTGTGAATTTCACGCCCTGATTAATCAATGCCTGTTTCGCTTCTTCGTTATCCGTTTTATTCTGCGCGTCGATGGTTTTATATACTTTTGTCATGACTTCGCGCACGATTGCCTGATCAGTTTCACTCAGCTGGTAAAAAACATCCTTATCGATAATCATCATCGCGATGAGGTAGTTCAAGGGGAAATCAACGACATAATTAACATGCGAATGCCATTGCAATGCCAGTGCGCCGATGGGTGAAATTATCACGGTATTGATTAATCCTGTCTGCAAGCCGGTAAGCACGTCGGACAATGGCAACGATATCGGCGTGATACCTATGTCACGGTAAACGGATAAACCGATATCGCTGTTTTCGGGTACCCATGACTTCTGATGCCGCAGGTCTTCAAAACTGTGAACCGGTTCTTTTGACATTAAATAGGTGAACCCGCCCTGGGCAAAACCAAAATTAATAAAACCGCTTTTTTCGATCTGTTTACTCAGCATCGGATCTGTAATTTTTCTTATTTCTTCGGCATCATCGAGACTGGAGAACACAAAAGGCAGGCCATAAATCGTCACATCGGGCGTCGAACCGGCCAAATAACCGATTGCTATCGCACCGCCATGCAACTGGCCAATACGAATCTTTCTTAAGACGTTCTCATCATTGCCCATTACCCCGCCAGGATAAAATTTAAACTTCACCCTGCCCTGTGTTTTATCACTTATCTCGTCCGCGCCTGCACGCATCTGTTTCATCCAGAACGTGCCTTCAGGAGAAATGGTCGCTATCTTGATAGTTTTGGCAAGTAACCCTGGTGAAGTAAAACCAGTTAATGTTATTGCCGCCATTAGTAACACGTTTTTAATAATATTTTTCATTTTTCACTTTTGCTTTTTCATTAAACGCGCAGCGTTTAGAAGTAGTCATCTGATTCCGATAGCAGTTTGGCGGCCTTCTTTTTGGCAAGTGTATTTATCAGGATTTGATCATCCGATCCAATATCGGCATCCATGACCTGCTTTAACAGGCTGTCATGCAATTCCTTGTCATACATCATGCGTGCATATTTCTCGGCATATAGCACTTTTGCCATTAAATTGCTGCCGCCTGAAATTTCTATCGCGCGGTCAAAATGCTCTTTCGCCAGTTCCGGTTTGCCACCAATACCTGGCGGCAACAATGATTCCATGACCGCCATATACAAATGCGCATTGCCATTGCTTACCTTCTCATCGGTATCCAGCACACGCTGCAAACCGGCTTTAACCTTTGGCAGTTCGGCAACAGCATTCCAGTCGGAACTGTTCGCTTCGATAACGCCCGCCCAGCTGCTTACATAAATAAACAGAGACTGCACCTGGTCTTTCTGTATGGTAGCAAGCCGTCTTTCGAATTCAAAATATGAAAGATCTTTCACATCACAAAAATTAGCATCCCGGATGCACATAGCGTGACTGGCATAAACAAAAGCGCGGTTTGCCAGTGCTTTTTTACTGTCTGCGGTATTGGTAAAACTCGAAGCATAAGCGCCATACAATTGCGCGCCAGATTCCAGCAAATCAGGGTTATCAGGATCACCCTTGATCATACTGCTGACTAATATCAGGTAGGCGGGCACACCTTTTTCAATGGTTTCCGGGTCATCGAACTCTAATATCGTTGCAGACAGGTCCTTTGCAAATTCTGTTTTAGCATTTTTTACAAGCTGACCGCATGCACTTACATTTAACATTAGAAATGCAGGTAATACGTAACGTGATATGCCAGTTATTATTGATCTTGTATCCATTAAGTTTGATCAGAATAGCTTAGTAAACGGACAAATACTACCTCAATTTAGTTATAAGGTCTGCCCGCATTTTTCGTCTTTAATAATATTAAGTAAATGTAAGGCCCAATGCCAGTAACTTAGTATTTTGCCGGCAACGGTGAAACCTAATGCCAGCCCTGGTGGTAAACAGTCATCGACGTAGGCCGGATAAACGCTAGTGTTGCCGGCATCACACCGGACTGACGTGGCACCATAACTAAACCTGTATTGACATCAGCTCAGCAATTCTCGGAATTGTAAAAAAAAAGGCCGGAAACCCGGCCTTTCTAAATGACAGGCAGTTCTGGTTACTGGACTACAATTTTCTGCAGGCCGGCGAGTGGACGAATCCATGGCTTTGAGCCGATTTTATCTTCCAGCATGGCCGCGGCCGCTTCCGCCCTGGCGCGGTCCGGGTATATATCAACCAGCACATACATAATGGAACCGGCATTATTCGTTTTCACCGTCGTTAACTTGTCCAGGCCATGTCGGTCCTTGAATTTCTGAACATTATCAGCAGACTTGCTCGCCAGCACCTGTACAGCATAGTTTGTGCTCAGCATCGCCAGTATATTCTGATCAACAGGCGCATCTTCTACTATAACAGGTGCAATCACTTCCGGCGCTGGCGCCGCTTCGGGCTCCTGCATAACAATCAGATCTGCTTCCATCTCTGGCTCAGTTTCTGCCAGTAGAACAGGATCATTCAATGAGGTATTAGATAAGCTGTCTTCAGGCGGAATGCTTTGCGCTTCGGCCTGATGTTTTTCACTCCATGGCGAGTCGTTAGCTTGCGTCCAGGGAGCAGGTGTATTTGAACAGGCGATGAGGCCAGAAAGAATCAGATTAGTTAACGCAACACCGCGTACAGTTTTTATTTTTATAGGCATAATTGTTCCCCTTTTTATTTTTTTATTTACGTGAGTGTAGCGCAAATAATCGGATTGTCAGTAGCAGACTGAAAATTACATGGTATCGTCGTGAACAGCCTTTATGATAGTGATGATACAGGCATATTTGATGATTTTGCCACGTGCTGACAGTGCATTGCACCATCCATAAAAAAGGAGCGTAGCCGCTCCTTTTTTAGATACCATATTATATACGAGTATTACGCAACAGCATCTTCAACTTCCTTCATGCTCAGGCGGATGCGGCCCTGGCGATCGATCTCCAGCACCTTGACTTTAACAACATCGCCCTCGGACAATTTATCGCTGACATTCTCAACACGCTCATCGCTGATTTGAGATATATGGACCAGGCCGTCTTTACCAGGGAGGATTTCAACGAAAGCACCGAAGTCCATAATTTTCTTCACTGTACCATTGTAGACAGCACCGACTTCTGCATCTGAAGTAATTTGCTCGATGCGTCTCTTGGCTTCTTCCGCTGCCGCCAGATCACTGGAAGATATCTTCACGTTGCCATCATCATCGATATCGATAACAGCACCGGTTTCTTCAGTCAGGGCACGAATTACTGCACCGCCTTTACCGATAACGTCACGAATCTTATCCGGGTGAATCTTAAGGTCCAGGTAACGTGGCGCGTACTTCGACATTTCTGTTTTGGGTTGTGAAATCACCTTGTTCATCTCGCCCAGGATGAAATTACGACCGGCTTTTGCCTGCTCCAGCGCCTGGCTCATAATCTCGCGGGTAATGCCGTCGATTTTAATATCCATCTGTAACGCGCAGATGCCGTCTGCTGAACCGGCCACCTTAAAGTCCATGTCGCCAAGGTGATCTTCATCACCAAGGATATCGGAAAGTACCGCGAAATTATCACCTTCCTTGATCAGTCCCATAGCGATACCGGCAACGGGTGCTTTTGTTGGCACACCGGCATCCATTAATGACAGGCTGGTGCCGCAAACAGAAGCCATGGAGCTGGAACCGTTTGACTCGGTAATTTCAGACACCACGCGAATGGTGTAAGGGAATTCAGCTTCGCCGGGCATTACACCAAGAACACCGCGTTTTGCCAGGCGGCCATGACCGATTTCACGACGTTTCGGTGAACCGACCATGCCGGTTTCACCGACACAGTAAGGCGGGAAGTTGTAATGCAGCATAAATGATTCACGGTAGGAACCATCAAGTGCGTCGATAATCTGTGCATCACGCGCGGTGCCTAAGGTGGTAACCACCAGCGCCTGGGTTTCGCCGCGAGTAAACAGTGCAGAACCGTGGGTACGTGGAAGCACACCTGTGCGCACGGTAATATCACGAACATCAGATGTGGTACGGCCGTCGATGCGTTTTTCTCCCGCGAGAATGCGGCCGCGAACAATTTTCTTTTCAAGTTTGCCAAAAGCACCGTTAACGTCTTCAGCTGACCAGCCGCCTTCAGCAGCTATTGCCTCAACTGCAGCATTTTTCGCTGCTTTCACTGCGTCCTGACGGACAAGTTTGTCAGCAATTTGATAAGCTGCAGTAATTGCATCAGTACTTACTTCTGCCACTTTTGCGGTCAGCGCTTCATCGGCAACCGGTGCCGTCCATTCCCATTTAGGATTGCCCACTTCATCGGCAAACTCCTGGATGGCTTTTATGGCTGACTGCATCTGCTCATGTCCAAACATTACAGCGCCCAGCATAACGTCTTCTGAAAGCAGTTTGGCTTCCGATTCCACCATCAGTACCGCATGGCCTGTACCGGCAACAACCAGGTCAAGATCAGAGGTTTCCAGTGCTGCCTTGTTAGGGTTTAACAGGTATTCACCGTCTTTATAACCAACACGCGCCGCACCGAGCGGGCCGTTAAATGGCACACCGGCAATACATAATGCCGCAGAAGCGCCGATAATGGCAGGAATTTCAGGGTCAATATCGCCACTGACTGAAACCACGGTCGCAACAATCTGTAAATCGTTGTTGAAGCCCTTGGGAAATAAAGGGCGGATCGGACGGTCGATCAAACGGCAGGTCAGCGTTTCAGCTTCACTGGGACGGCCTTCACGGCGGAAAAAACCACCTGGAATCTTACCAGCAGCATAGGTGCGTTCCTGGTAGTTAACGGTCATCGGGAAGAAGTCTCTGCCCTCTTCTGAGTCTTTAGAACATACCGCAGTAACAAAAACAACTGTGTCGCCCATACTAATCATCACAGCACCGGTAGCCTGACGAGCGATTTCACTCGTTTCCATCGTTACTGTTAGATCGCCATACTGAAATGATTTTTTAATTGCTGTAGGTATCACTATAATTTTCCCGATAATTGGCCCTTACCCTGGTGGATATCTGGCCTGCTATTTAACCTGAATATTAACTAGACAGGTGCTAAAACACGTAATAAACGCTGACACTGGCCACAGCGGCCATCAGCGAATTTTTACTAATACGCCTGCTAGCGACGCAAACCAAGGCTGGAAATCAGCTGTTTATAACGATCAACATTTTTACTTTTAAGATAATCAAGTAACTTGCGACGCTGGTTAACCATGCGTAGTAAACCACGACGTGAGTGGTGATCGTGCTTATGCTCTTTAAAGTGCTCTGTTAATTGCACAATGCGAGTTGTTAATAACGCAACCTGTACTTCAGGAGATCCGGTATCTCCTTCTTTCAGCTGGTATTTTGAAACAACATCGGCTTTTTCTACGGTCGATAAAGACATGAATACTCCGAACTAAAATATTTTTCCCAATAATTGGACACGAATAAAAAGGATGGCGATTTTATCATTATTTGCAGTGACACAAAAGCATTGTTTATGGATGATTTTCAATCATTCTGAGCGTGTATATTATTGGACACACCATAAAAAAAACTTCAAAACTTTATCTTTCCGCAAATGAACGCCAATAAACGCAAATAAAATCTTCCTTTTTTGTTTTTATATTTGCGTGTATTGGCGTTCATTTGCGGATAAGTCTGTTTTTTCAGGCGCACTGCTTGATCATGCGGCGCGGGGCGACCATGCCGTTGTCCTGGATTTCCCCAAGTCCCAGAAAATGATCCTGGTCGTACATACGGACCCAGCCCTGTGTCGGCGCATGCGGCACCATTACCGGCTGACCCTGTTTAATGTAGAAAGCAGCATCCGCTCCCAGGTGGACATCCGGCCAGTGCGCCACACCGCTATCAATCGGCTGCAGGCAGGCATCAAGCGCCTGGTGTCCCCGCTCTGCCAGTGCAGTAAGCTGTTCAATCGTTTTCATCTCACCTGAATACGGTCCCACGCTTAACCGGCGCAACGCTGTAATGTGGGCGCCGCTGTGCAGTTTTTTTGCAATATCTTCCACCAGTGTTCGCACATAGGTTCCTTTCGAACAGCTAACCTCAAGGTCCAGCAACGTGCGCTGCCGCTCATCACGATACAGCGAGATAAACTTAATATCGTAGATGGTGATTTTTCTTGGCTTGCGCTCAACTTCAATGCCCTGGCGAGCCAGCTTGTACAGGCGTTCGCCATTATGTTTCAGCGCGGAATACATCGGCGGCAGCTGCTCAATCACGCCAATAAACTCGGGCAATACTTTTTTGACATCCTGTTCTGTAATTGCCGAGGCATCCATATTCTCAGTCACTTCGCCTTCCGCGTCACCGGTGGTTGTACTGACACCCAGCTGGCAGGTAAGCAGATAGCGCTTGTCAGCATCAAGCAGGAAGGCCGAAATTTTTGTGGCTTCGCCAAAACATACAGGGAGCATACCGGTCGCCAGCGGGTCAAGGCTGCCCGTATGGCCGGCCTTGGCGGCGCCAAACAGGTGCTTCACTTTTTGCAAAACATGGTTGGAAGTTGAACCCTGCGGTTTATCTAACAGTAATACACCGCTTACATTACGGCCTTTGTTTTTCCTTCTACTCAAAATTAAACTCTCTTTTATTAAAAGATCAAAAACTGAAATTAATTTTCCGCAAATGAACGCAAATAAATGCAAATAAAAAATTTCCTTTTTTGTTTTTAAATTTGCGTTTATTTGCGTTCATTTGCGGAAGAAAAAAGTTTTTTAAATGTAGATGTTAACTGTAAATCAATGGCCGTTAGCGTCATGTTCTTTGTCGCTTTTAATGGCCTGATTGATTAACTCGTCCATTGCTTCACCGCGACTGATACTGTCGTCAAGCACAAATTTCAGTGTCGGCACAATACGCGCCCTGATGCGGTGTGCAACTGCTTTTCGAATAAATCCGACTGCATGGTTTAACACTTCGACGGATTCTTTCTGTTTCTCAGGGGAATTCCCCTCGGCGTGGAAAACGGAACAGTAAATAATGGCATGGCTCAGATCGCGGCTCATACGCGCTTCAGTGAAGGAGACAAAGCCCAGGCGCGGATCTTTAATTTCATCACGCACGATTTCCGCAAGCTCGCGGCGAAGCTGTTCCGCCAGACGTTGACTACGTGAAAATTCTTTAGGCATCGTAACTACCTGGCTTTACCATGCAATGCTGCATGGCCACGCTGTTGAAAATAATCATTTGCAAAAGTACGTATTACTTAAAGCTTGCGCTCTAGTTCCACGCGCTCGTACACTTCTATCTGATCGCCTACTTTGACTTCGTAATTTTTCACGCCGATACCGCATTCGGTGCCGCTGTGCACTTCTTTAACATCATCCTTGAAGCGGCGCAGTGATTCCAGCTCGCCTTCAAAAATGACGACATTGTCGCGCAGCACGCGAATCGGTGAATCTTTGCGCACCACCCCTTCGGTAACAAGACAACCGGCGATCTGGCCAAATTGCGGCGATTTGAATACTTCCAGCACTTTTGCCATACCGATAATATGTTCACGGTATTCAGCTTTCAGCATACCGGTGAGCGCCCTGGTTACTTCATCAATCAGCTCGTAAATCACGCTGTAGTAATTAAGCTCTACCCCGCGTTCTGCAGCAGCGCGGCGGGCGGCCGCATCGGCGCGCACGTTAAAACCGATGACAATGGCGCCTGATGCCGCGGCAAGGCTTATGTCCGTTTCATTAATACCGCCAACGCCGGAGCCGACAATACGCACATCAACTTGCTCATTATCTGCAGCCAGTTTTAACAGGGCGTCACTGATAGCAAGCAAGGTGCCCTGCACATCGGCTTTTAACAGGATATTTAATTTCTTGACTTCACCCGCCTTCATCTGCTCGAACATCGATTCCAGTTTATTCGCCTGCTGGGTTGCAAGACGCATATCACGGGCCTTATGCTGGCGATTCTGCGCGACTTCGCGTGCAGTACGTTCATCCGCCAGCACCTGCATTTCATCACCCGCATCAGGCGTGCTAGAAAGACCGATAACAAGCGCTGGCATGGAAGGGCCGGCAGAGTCGATGCTGTTACCGAATTCATCATACATTGCGCGTACACGGCCGAAATCTTCGCCGGCAAGCATGATATCGCCTTTTCTTAAAGTACCTTCCTGTACCAGCACGGTTGCAGAAACACCGCGGCCTTTATCCAGCGCTGCCTCCAGAACCACACCCCTGGCCAGGCCTTCCGGGGTTGCCTGCAGTTCCATCAGCTCCGCCGTCAGAGAAATGGCGTCCAGCAAATTATCAATTCCCTGCCCGGTCTTGGCAGATACATTAACGAAAATATTTTCGCCACCCCATTCTTCAGGAATAACTTCATAATTGCCCAGTTCGTTTTTTACACGATCAGGGTCGGCGCCTTCCTTGTCAATTTTATTAACGGCAATAATGATAGGCACTTCAGCCGCTTTTGCATGCTGTATGGCTTCGATTGTTTGCGGCATCACGCCGTCATCCGCCGCCACCACGATAATAACGATATCCGTCACGTTGGCGCCGCGCTCACGCATGCTGGTAAAGGCGGCATGGCCGGGTGTATCCAGGAAGGTAATCACACCCCTGTTCGTTTCCACATGATAAGCGCCAATGTGCTGGGTAATGCCACCCGCTTCCCCTGAGGCTATTTTTGATGAACGAATGTAATCCAGTAGTGATGTTTTACCATGGTCAACATGGCCCATGATTGTTACCACTGGTGCTCTGTGTTCTACTTTCAGATCTGAAGTATCACGCGCCAGCAGTTCTTTTTCATAGTCATCTTCATTGATAACGATGGGATTGTGCCCCAGCTCTTCAACCACCAGTACCGCGGTATCCTGGTCAATCACCTGGTTGATCGTCGCCATCACGCCCATTTTCATCAAGGCTTTGATGAGTTCGCCCGCTTTCATCGACATGCGTTTCGCAAGCTCATCAACCGTGATGGTTTCGGGCACCGTTACATCATGTACGATTGCTTCAACCGGTTTTTCAAAGCCGTGCTTGGCATCTATTGCTGTAACAACCGATCGCCTAGTTGCCTTGCCCTTTTTCTTCTGCCGCTTGCCGCTTTGACCACCAGGAATATGTAATTCTTTTCGGCCAAATAAAGTATCCTTGTCTTTTAATTCCTCTCTAAAGTCTTCTTTAAAGTCCGGTTTATGTTTCTTCGCTGATGACTTCTGCTCACGCGCCTGTTGCGCCTGCAATTCATCAGGGGTTAGAACTTTTTTCTCTTTTGGCGCGGTAGCCTTTACAGATTTAGCCTGTCTTTCAGCTGCTTTTTCTTCTTTCTCCCTGGCTTCTGCTTCCGCCTTCGCCCTGATTTCTGCCAGGCGAGACTCTTCGCTTTGTTGCTCCTGTTCACGCTGTTCGGCGCGTTTACGTCTTAACTCGCGCTCCAGCTCCCGCTCCTGTTCTCTGCGTGCCTGGTCAGCACGTAGTTTTTCCAGTGCCGTAATTTCTTCCGGTTTTTCCTGTTCAGCGCTTCCTGGTGCGGCTGTTGACTGTACCGCCGGACGGCTCAGCGTACGTTTGCGACGGACTTCAATGGAAACCGTCTTTCTGCCTGAAGAGCCAACTTTTACCTCACTGACCGACTTGCGCTTGAGCGCAATTCTTCGCGGTTTGGTTGCAACATCATTGCTGTCCTTGCCGTGCTGAGCCCTCAAATAGCCTAGCAAAGTCCTCTTATCCGAATCAGACACCAGCGCATCTGGCGAGGCTATGTCCAGACCAGCATCTTTTATCTGTTCAAGCAAACGTTCGACCGGTGTGCCTACGACACCTGCAAGTTGTTTTACTGTTACTTCAGCCATTGATAACTCTCAATCGTATTAATTTTCTTCTACCCGCTTATTTTACCCACTTACTCAGCCTGTTTACTCAGCAGTGGCTTCAGTTTGATTTTCCTCTGCAAACCATGGGGCGCGTGCCGCCATAATCAGGTCAGAAGCACGCTTTTCGTCCATGCCTTCAATATCCATTAACTCGTCAGTAGACTGTTCAGCCAGATCTTCCATGGTACAAATACCTTTCAGTGCCAGTGTATTTGCCAGTTGCATATCCATGCCTTCCATTGCCAGCAGGTCTTCCTGCGGTTTATTTTCTTCCAGCACTTCTTCCTTCATGATGGCCTGCGTTAACAGGTAATCGCTGGCACGATTACGCAGTTCACTCACGATGTCTTCATCGAATTCCTCGATACCTAACATTTCTGCTTCCGGCACATAGGCAACTTCCTCAATCGTGGTAAACCCTTCAGCAACCAGGATCTCAGCAACTTCCGCATCTACATCAAGATTTTTGGTGAACATTTCAATATATTTCGCACCTTCCTCGGAACTTTTAGCTTCGGCTTCCTGCTCGGTCATGACATTGAGTTCCCAGCCTGTCAGCTCGCTTGCCAGGCGTATATTTTGTCCGCCGCGGCCGATTGCCATGGCAAGCTTGTCTTCTTCCACGGCGATATTCATTGTCCTGGCATCTTCATCAACCACCAGGGACAGCACCTCGGCCGGTGACATGGCATTGATGACAAACTGTGCCGGGTCTTCATTCCATAAAATAATATCAACACGCTCGCCGCCGATTTCATTCGACACCGATTGTACCCGTGAACCGCGCATACCCACACAGGCACCGACCGGATCAATTCGATTATCCAGTGCTCTCACCGAAATTTTCGCACGTGAACCAGGGTCGCGTGCGCCGCCCAGAATCTCGAGCAGGCCCTGGTCAACTTCCGGCACTTCCAGTTTAAACAACTCTACCAGGAATTCAGGCGCGGTACGGCTGATGAACAGCTGGGGACCGCGCGCTTCAGAACGGACTTCTTTCAGGTAGCCACGCAGGCGGTCACCGGGGCGCACGGCTTCGCGGGGAATCATCTCGGATTTCGGGATAAAGCCTTCAACACCGCTGCCTAAATCCAGGTACACGTTGCCGCGCTCGACACGTTTAACCGTACCCATTACCAGCTCGCCTTCACGGTCCTTGTATTCCTGTACCACGCGTTCGCGTTCAGCTTCACGAACCTTCTGCACGATAACCTGCTTTGCAGTCTGTGCGGCAATACGGCCAAACTCTACTGATTCGATCTGTTCTTCAACATAATCGCCCGGCTGGATATCCGGGCTGTCTATCTGTGCGGCTTCCAGAGTGATCTCGCTCAACGGGTTATCCATAGGCGCTTCATTGTCAATCACTAACCAGCGGCGGTAGGTATCATAGTCGCCAGTGTCACGATTGATGTCTACACGTACATCAATATCTTTGCCGTTTTTCTTACGTGTTGCCGTAGCAAGTGCAGCCTCGATGGCTTCAAATATAATCTCCTTTTCAACGCCTTTTTCATTGGATACGGCGTCTGCAACATAGAGAATTTCCTTGCTCATGGTTTAAACCTCATTAACTTACGAATCACTTATAAATAATCTAATTAATCAATATGTCAGCAACAACTAGTACTCAGGTACCAGCCGTGCCTTTTCAATCGCACTCATAGGCAGACTGATTTCTTCTGTATCGGTTTCTATTACCAGTACATCTTCATTTGCCTCCAGCAAACGGCCCTTGAAATTACGCTGCCCTTCCAGCGGCATCGACGTTTTCAACTTGACCAGCGAACCGGTAAAGCGCTGAAAATCCTTTAACCGTCTCAATGGCCGGTCCAGTCCCGGTGATGAGATTTCCAGGTTAAAATGGCCGCGCACCGGGTCCTCGACATCTATCAGCGCACTGATCTGCTCGCTGACCGCTGAACAGTCATCGATAGTCACGCCATCTTCCTTGTCGATGTAAAGCCGCAGAATCCCGTGTTTTGGGTTAGGTATATGCTCGATTTCAATCAAATCGTAGCCCATCCCATTGACCACCGGCTCAAATAGTTCCCACAAATGTGTCTGTTCCCGTCTCATCCGGCCCTTTCTAAAAACAGTACTCGATACAGAGCTGCGCTATCAATACCTGCTAACAATACGTTTTCCGCAGTAACAAAAAGGCCCCGTAAACGGAGCCTTTCCAAAATTCTTGCCAATAATAGGATTCCGAAACTGTGCTCCGGGCTGTCTATTATGCCACCAAGAAATCTAATTTTGGTAGCGGGGGCAGGATATCATCTGTAACTACCACATATAACCGCTTTGATATCGACTTATAGCTTTTGATTAAAAGCCAGGCTCACAGGCCAAAGACGACTCAACTACCTTAACAAGTGAATTGTAACAGCAATCGGCCCTATTGTTCAATAGAATGCTGTCAGGATGACTGATAATCACTTCAATTCAGACGGAATTTTCCTGTATAACTGTAAAAACATACGCCAGCGAGTAACGGGGATGGTGTATGGTCCATAATTACATTTGTAAGCATGAACCAGCACCACTGCAAAATGTACGCGAAAAATCGATCACCCTTTGTCTGTTAGAGGTTATTTACTGCCGCCGCATTTAGCTTCTTTAGCTGCTTTCTTTTCAGCGCCACATTTGGCTTCGTTTGCCGCTTTCTTTTCGCCACCACATTTAGCTTCGCTGGTAGCCTTCTTTTCACCACCGCATTTGGCTTCGCTGGCGGCTTTCTTGCTGGCGCCACACTTGGCCTCACCGCATTTACCGTCAGCCGCATCAGCGACGAGGAAGCTGCCGTTGACCTCGGTGATGCCGAAAGGGTTTTCCGCCGCGTTCGCTATACCCGTGGCAGCCAATGAGGCGGCAAATGCAGTACCAAATGCCAGCGCCATGGGTTTCATTGATGTTTTCTTTATCATAATCGCAAATCTCCAGTATTGTTATAAAGCTAATAATTAATCTATTGCACCGGTGTTACCGGAAGAACTGTGACATCCGCCTGATATCGGCAAGTCACATGCTAGTTGGTCGTAATCACGCTGCCCGCATTACAATTATTTTTTCTATGTAAATTACTTATTGGCAGCAAAGGCTAGCGCGCACTTCGTAGATACTTTTTATTGCCTGATTTTGCCGGTAATAACAGCAAACTGCTCATCACAGGAGAGGCTTTATATCATCTTCAGCATGTTCATCGCAGGCCGCCGGCCTGGATGTAGCCATTTGCTGGTGACCGGGAGTACGGAATTGCTGCCTGATTTGCGTAATACACTCGATCCTGTTGAAACTGGCGAGCAGTTCACTGCGAATATTTTCTTTGATAACAAAAGGGCCAACCAGGGGAGGAACAAAAAAGTCAGGCTCCATCGATGCCTGATAAACGACCCTGGTCTGGTTTCCCGTGGACTGAATATCCCATTCTGCGATGCCGGATCGAAGATCGCTGAGCTCCGGCACAATCACAGCTAGCAGGCTTCCGGTCCCCTGTTCGCTAATATCTTCTACCCGCCCGACATCCCGGCAGAAAAAGGCGACACACCCCGAGATAACGGTTTTCACCCTTGTCACCCCCTGTTTCGGCGAGGGCAGAACATAACTTTCCGTGATGGTGGGATTGAGTCTGTAGATATGGGTATAGTCTGTCAGTACATCACGCACATACCTTGCCGGCGCGTCTACCAGCATAACCATTTTCATACTGTAAATTCCCTGGTTCTCGGTCACCTGCAGTTCCGCAATGTCCCCTGCATGTACGCTAGACACAGCCAGCATTAGCGCGAAAAACATCAGGCCGCACACAGCAAACCCGAATGAATTTCTCGTTACAGCATGGCGGCCGGATAAAACGCCACTGTTTGCGCGCATACTACGTGTGGCTCACCCACACCGAATGGACGTTGACAAATTCCCTGATACCAAAAGCGGATAATTCCCGGCCGTAGCCGGAATCGCGTATGCCACCGAACGGCATACGCGGATCGGATTTGCACATCTCGTTGACAAAGGTCGCACCGGCTTCGATTTCGCTGGATGCAATACGCTCGCCACGCTCTATATCCTGTGTCCAGATCGAACTACCGAGGCCGAATGAGGTCGCGTTAGCCACCCTGATTGCCTCCGCTTCATCCCTCACCCGGATCAAGCTCGCAACCGGACCGAACAGTTCTTCGGACCAGGCCGCCATACCCTGCTTGACATTCGCCAGAACAGTCGGCAAATAATAAGCCCCGGGACCATCGGGTACCGACCCCCCGGTCAGCACCCGTGCGCCGGCGGCCACCGATCTTGCAACCTGGTCTGCCAGCGTGTCACGCAGGTCGGTTCGCGCCAGCGGACCAATATAGACATCCTCCGCCATCGGATCCCCCATCTTCAGCTGCTGCACGGCCGTGACAAACTTCTCTTCGAATTCATCGTAAACACTGTCCATGATGATAAAGCGTTTGGCCGCTATACAGCTCTGGCCGCTATTCTGAAAGCGGCTGATAATTCCCACCTCTACCGCCCTGTCGATATCGGCATCCTCGAGCACGATAAACGGGTCCGAGCCGCCCAGTTCCAGCACGCATTTTTTCAACGCCCTGCCCGCCTCGGATGCCACTGCGCGCCCGGCTTTGACACTGGCGGTGATGGTAACAGCGGCCACGCCGGGATGGTGTATCAGGGCCGTGGTTTGCGGTATGTCGATGACCAGGGAGCGGAACAGATCCTCGGGAAAACCCGCCTCGATAAAAACCTGTTCAACGGCAAGCGAGCAGCCGGTAACATTTGGCGCGTGCTTGAGCAGTCCACCGTTACCGGCCATCATTGCCGGTACCGCAAAGCGGAATACCTGCCAGAATGGAAAATTCCACGGCATCACCGCAAGCACCACACCTAGCGGCAAAAAGTTCACAAAACTTTTCATAGCCTCGGTCTCAACCGGCTCGGGGGCCAGGAAGCGCATGGCATTTCTAGCAGCACAACGGCATAACCAGGCGCATTTTTCAATCTCGGCAATGCCCTGCCTGTAGATTTTGCCCATCTCCAGGCACATCAGCCGGGCATACTGCTCCTTATTGCTCAGCAGCAAATCGTGCACGGCGTTCATGTGACTGGCGCGTTCATCGATGTCGATCTCACGCCATAAACGTTGCGCCTGCCGGGTACGTTCCAGGATTGACGCCACATGCGCCGGAGTCATTGTTTCGTAGCCGGCGATTTGTACGCCGGTTGCGGGATTTATGCTTTCGAATGCCATTTGAAATACCCCTCCTGACCGATCCAGTACTCAGACCCTGCAAACCATTACGGTCAGTTCATCTTTTAACACAACTTGCCGGATGAATTCGAGAACTTTTTCGACTGACTGCCGATCCCGATTAACATTTAGCCTTGCACATGAACTTGCCAATACGGTTGCTTTTCTGGCCAACATAACAGCGCTGGCTACAGTTGCATGGTAATACGCGCGTACGCAACAATGATGACAATATATCTCAGGAAATGTTCTTCATAACCACACTTTTGTTCTCAACTTCAAATACATCGACTGGCTTAAGCGGTATCTTGAAAACAGACGGTACAGGATTAATTTACCCTGACTGCTGCCTGACGAAATGAATTTTGCTATTTGTTTATCTGCCGGGAACCCGGCGACACTGTTACCTCACATACCGGTATATAGTATGCACAACATGCCGTTCACATACTGTGTATAGTCTGCTCATTCCAGCAGTCACAGTGTAGCTACCCACTGCAAAAGCCCGCAGAACACATTTGACTTGACACACCTTGTGAAATGGTGAAAGTTTGCGCCATGCATAACAACCCCAATAAAAATGCCGATGTGGAATCTGACCCTGCACGCTGGCTACAGGAATACGGCGATGTGCTGTTCGGCTATGCACTAAAGCGGCTGCACCACACCGCCCAGGCGGAGGACGCGGTACAGGAGACCCTGCTGGCAGCACTTAAGGCACGCGCCAGCTACGCCGGTCGCGCCTCGGAAAAAACCTGGCTGGTTGGTATTCTCAAGCACAAAATCATTGATTTGATTCGCAAGCAGGCACGTGAAACAACCGTGGATGATATTCATGCATTATCTGATTTATCGACCGAAAACAGCATCGATGAACTGTTCGATGAACGCGGCCACTGGATACAGCCGCCGCAGGACTGGGGTAACCCTGAAAAGATGCTGCATAACCAGCAGTTCATGGAATTCTTCAGACGCTGCCTGGAACGGCTGAAACCTGCCCATGCACAGATTTTCTCCCTCAAAGAGCTGGCCGGACAAACCATAGAAGAAATTTGTAATGAATTAGACGTGACCGCGACTAACTGTAGTGTCATGCTATATCGCGCCCGCATGAGCCTGAGGCGCTGCCTCGAGATCCAACTGGCCGATGAAAACTCGGGGGAACTGTAGATGCTATCCTGCAAAGAAGTTTGCCATTTCGTCTCTGAATCACTGGATCAACAGCTTCCGTGGTATACACGTCTCAGGGTAAGGCTCCACCTTTTCATTTGCAAAGCCTGCCGGCGAATGGTTAAACAAATGGCATTACTGCAGACAGCCGCCTGGTTCTATGGCGCAACGGACGAGCAGACATCAACAGAAGAAAATGACACGCTTTCCGAAAATGCCCGCAGCCGTATACTGAAGCAGCTGCAACAGGCAAACAGCGGTTCCGCTGATCATAATGCATAGAGACTGAGACGACGACCTTTGTCGGGCCCATAATCCGAAGGCAACAAAAAAGCCGACTGATGCCGGCTTCAAGAATTGGTAGCGGGGGCAGGATTTCAGCCTGCGACCTTCCCGGACATATAGAGCATGAGACCGACGACCGAGTCGGGCTCATAACCCGAAGGCAACAAAAAAGCCGACTGATGCCGGCTTTAAGAATTGGTAGCGGGGGCAGGATTTGAACCTACGACCTTCGGGTTATGAGCCCGACGAGCTGCCAGACTGCTCCACCCCGCAACAACAAGACGCGCATCTTACGGACTTACACGTAAAATTGCAAGTTGCCTGGTCTGATAAACAGGAAATATAAGAACAAAAACAACAAAAAGAAATTTAGTCCGCGAATAACGCAAAAGACGCGATGTTTTTAAAAACAAATAAAAAGTTCTTTGCGTTCTTTGCGTTATTCGCGGACTAATAGTTTCTTTCTTTATAACAGCGGCTAGCCGCCAAAAACAGAAACACAAAGCGACATCAGAGCTGCCGGGGTCATGCCCAGGGCAAGAATGACGAGTCCATTGGTAGTGAGGGCAATCTGCATATCACGGCCACATCCCAGCGGCTGGGTATCGACGGCATCTTCGAAGTACATCGCCTTGATAAAAACCCAAAAGGCTCAGACTTGATTGAAATCGCGATCAAGTCAACCCTGTTATACCATTGCGTCAGCTCCTGCTGCAAGCCAGCGCCTGCCTACCTCTTCAGTCACATTCCCCGCTGATCCCCCGAGATAAATTGTGGCCGCACTGTCACCTTCGGACAATTTCATACAGGGCGACACATGGCCGATATTTGCGAGCCGTTTCCTCAACGATGGCACATCGTCGTTCCAGGTCGGTTCTTGTGTCTCAAGATCAGCCAACATCTCGAAAATTTTTTGCTCCGCCAGCTTGTTGTTCACTGCCGCAGTCATTTTTGCATAAGGGTTCAATTCTGTTTTTGGCGAGATTGCAATAATCTTCTCGACAGCCGGCCAGTAATTCTTCTGCAGGTAATACCGATAGACGGCATCGGCTGTTATCATTTCACACACCACTACATCATTATAAACTTCCATCGCATAGCTGTCCGCGTTGAGTTCTTCCTTCCTTGCGGCAACGGTTGTCAGGAAACAGTACAGACGCACAAATAATGAATAGAAGTGACTGTGCGGCGCCACACCGTCAACTTTTTGCATTTCAATGCTGAAACGGTACATTGGCCAGGTCGAACGGAGCTGGTAAAGCCAGTTCGTCACCATGTTGTATCGTCTGGAGAACTGGCCAACCCGGCGATTGACCATGCAGGCAAAATGCGCAGGTGAATGACATAGCAATACGGGAAGACCGACAATCAACACATTTGACGACCAGACAGGTAAAAACCAGTGAGGCACTTTGCTGATATCCAGTTCGTAGTCACCAGTAACGACAACACGATGTATTTCAGGCCGACCGAATGAATTCGTCGCTTGCTCGATTAGCCTGAATAATTCGGGTGCATCGGCTTTTGTCAGTGGCAACCCTGCTGGAGGCACGATTTTTACCCGCACGAAACCGTAACTAATGTAAGCTGCAAGCAAGCCGATGGTCAGCCAGATTACCATCAATACCCGGTCCACAGCATCGGCGGTTATCACATGATAAAAATTATACAGCGCCACCAGCACCAACAGCGGAAACAGCAGCAGGAACACGTGAGCAGCAATAGCTGCAACAACTGCGAAACCCGTGTACACGCCGGGGTATTGATTGAAAGATGATCCCATATACTCGCCAATCTTATCTTGTAGCGAGATGGTCCGTTTTTGGAAATTTTGCCAGGTCAGGACATCAAATGACATAGCTCATCTCCGATATTTATCAGATATATACATACATCATCCCGGAAAATTTGCATCTTTCCCAATGGTTTTTTCTGAATGAATCGACGAATGGTAAAGCGCACTAAACAGTCGGACTCCATTGAAATATGAATATTTTCAAACGAGTCGCCGCTTTTGATTCATGTGTCAAACAAACTATCAGGACAATATGCCTGACCACATGGGCAGCGTGAACAGGCTGAGCAAGGTGGTGAGGGTGACGGCGGCGGCATACAGGCCGGTGTCCAGTCCATAACGGTCGCACAATACGATGCCGATCACCATGCTGGGCATGGCGGCCTCCATGACGGTACCCTTGAGTAGCATGCCATCGAGCCCAACACCCTGTGCGACACCCCAGACGATCAATGGTGCGATAAACAGTTGCAGCATTACGATCGGGATGACCGTGGGCAGGCGTGACGCATCGATCGTGTCCCAGCGCAGGCTCAGCCCCAGCGAGAAAAGCATCAGGGGAATAACACCCGCCGCCAGCATTTCCAGCCACGCATCCAGCGCAGCGGGCAATCCGATACCGGACAGGTTCAACATTACGCCAGCCAGCGCAGCCCACAACGGCGGTACCCGCAGCAGGGATTGCCATAGTGGTGTAACGTTGTCCTGCTTGCCGTAGAGGCGTGCGATCAGAATACCAACGGTGAGCAGTAATGGCGTGCAGGCGAACAGGTCGTACTGGATGGCGATGCTGCGCCCGCTATCGCCAAACAGGCTTACCAATACCGGCAATCCCATGTAAGTCACGTTGGGAAAGGAAGCTGCCAGTACCACCGCACCGGTTACCTTGCCATCGTGCCGGCAGCTGCGGCATATCAAACTACTGAGGAGAATGCTGCTAAGCACACCGACCGCCGCACTGGCGGCGATGCCGAGCGAGCTGATACCAAGCGGTGCTTTCCACAGCACCTGTATCACCAGCGCGGGTAGCAACAGGTAGTAGACCAGCGAAGTCAGCACCAGCCGGGTGCTATCCGCATCCAGGCCGCCGGGACGGAGCAGACGCCAGCCAACCCCGCAGGCGATCAGGGCGGTCATTTGCAGAATAACGGAATGCATGGGAGAGGAATAATACGCTTCACGGAACAGGGAGAGCGCATTTTACCTTAACGAAGGTCTGCAACCAAAAGGATCAATGAAAAGTTGTGTATTTGGCAGATCAGAAAAACTTTGGTCTGTCCCTGATCAATAATCTCCGGAGTGAATGCGTGCATAGACTGCGTCTTTTAACTCAGCCCCGTAGGGCGCAATAACCAAAGGGCATTGCGCCGGAAACAATATATAGCCGACGGTAAATTTCATGGTGCAATGCGCTACGCTTATTGCACCCTACTACCTGCCCTATTAGATTAAACTCCGGACCGAATGCGTGCATAGACTGCATCTTTTAACTCAGCACGCTCGTGCTTCATTTTCTCTAATGCCATGTCCGAGATCGGCTGACCCAGTTCTTCCAGTCTTCTGATCTCATTGTCGAGCTCGTTGTGTCGCTTGACGCTGGCGGCGAAATCCGGCTCCACTGCGGACAGGTCTTTTATAATTTGGCGAAATTCGGGGAATTCGGCTTCTATTTCGTGATGTTCACCTTGCATACTTTCCTCCAGACAGGTTCTAGTTTACTGAAACCCTGGGCATATATTACCAGACATACTGTAAGCTTTCAGATGCACCCTCAATCTTCGTCTTCGGTGAGGGTGAAGCCCGCGGCCAGTGTTTCTTGAATTGAGCCTGGTACAGCCTGGTAATGGCTCAGTTCCAGGGTGTAGCTGCCGGCGCCACCGGTCATCGATTTCAGTTCCCCTGCATATTCATTCAATTCGGCCAGCGGTACTGCAGCATGAATAACCATCTGGTTGTTTGACCGGGTGTCAGTGCCAAGGATCTGGCCACGCTTGCCTGCCAGATCGCCAGAGATAGCCCCTATCGTGTTTCCGGGGGCAGTAATTTCAAGATTGACTATGGGTTCCAGAATCTGCGGTTTGGCCTTCTTCAAGGCCAACTGGGTCGCTTTCCTGGCGGCTGCAACAAATGCTATTTCCTTGGAATCAACCGAGTGATGCTTGCCGTCATAGACGGTGACGGAAATATCCTGTAACGGGTAACCGGCAATGATGCCTTCTTCCAGAGCCAGACGAACACCTTTTTCCACCGCCGGGATAAAGTTCCCAGGGATGGCGCCACCAGTCACCTCGTTGTGGAACTGAAAACCGGCACCAGGACCGAGCGGTGCGATGCGTAGAAATACTTCGCCAAACTGACCGGCGCCGCCGGTCTGTTTCTTGTGGCGGTAGTGACCATCGGCCCTGGTAGCGATGGTCTCCCGATAAGCGATACGGGGAGGACGGGTGCTGGCATCTACCTTGAAACGATGAGACAGTTTTTCCAGGGTAATACGCAGATGCAACTCCCCAAGACCCCGTAATACCGATTCATTGAGTTGTGGATAGAACTCAAGGGAGAGACAGGGATCTTCTTCCACCAGCCGTTGCAGAGCGCTGGAAAGCCGCTGCTCATCACCTCGCGATTGGGCCTCGATCGCGACACCGTAAACCGGGATGGGAAAATCCAGCGGTTTCAGGTGCAGAAAGTCCTCACTGTGGCTATCGTGCAGTACCACGTCAAAGTTAAGTTCATCCACTTTGGCCAGGGCACAGATGTCCCCCGGTATTGCGTATTCGATCTCCTCCTGCTGGTTTCCCTGGAGCTTGAGCAGGTGCGCCACCTTGATCGGTTTGCGCCCGTCACCCACAAACAGCTGGGTATCCCGGGTAACAGTTCCCTGGTGAATACGGAAAATGCCCAGTTTACCGACATAAGGATCGGCAGTGATCTTGAATACATGGGCGATGACGTGTGCATCCGGGGCTTCAGTGGCGGCAAAGGGTGTGGCGTCCTCGCCCTCGCCTTTGAGAAACGGCCGCGGATTGCCCTCGAGCGGGCTCGGCATTAACTGTTCCACCACCTTGAGCAACTCCCCTACGCCCGCGCCGCTAGTGGCCGAGGTGAAGCAAATGGGGACCAGGTGTCCTTCCCGTAGCGCCTTTTCAAAAGGGTCACGAAGCTGTTCCGGCGCCAGATCTTCCCCTTGCTCAAGATAGAGCTCCATTAATGCTTCGTCCTCTTCCACCACCTGTTCAATGATCTCGGTGTGTGTCTTCATTACCGAGGAAAAGTCGGCATCACCTTCAGGCCTGAAAAAACAGTCGCTGACCCGGCTTCCCCCGTTCGCGGGCAGGTTAATGGGAAGACACTGTCTGCCAAACCGCTCCCGGATTTCCTCCACCAGGGTCTCGATAGCCGCCTGGTCATTATCGATCCGGTTAATAATAATCATGCGGCACAGGCGCCTGGCCCTGGCCCACTCCAGCATCCGTATCGCCTGATGTTCAAGTCCGGCGCCGGCGTTTATCACAACCGCCACCGTCTCTACGGCAGGAAACGCGCTCAAAGCCTGACCGGTAAACTCCGGCAACCCCGGGGTATCGATAATGTTGACATGAATTGCGTCGTGATCCAGTGACACCAGACTGGAACTGAGGGAGTGAAGATACTCCTTCTCCAGTGGATCGAAGTCAGAGCTGGTATTACCCCGCTCCACCGATCCCATCTGACCAATTGCACCCGCTTTGTGAAGAATCGACTCCACCAGGGTTGTCTTACCAGCGCCGCTTGAACCAACCAGAGCGATATTGCGAATAGTGGCGGTATTGTATCGGGACATATTACCTTACCTTTCCTCTTAACCGATCGATAAACAGGTATGATACCGGATTAAGCGGATCAGATAAAACTTACCTGGAACACTATGCATGAACACAGGTAAAACATGGTTGCCGGTTAATTTCCCCGTCACCTTTAATAATCGCACAGTAACAGTAAAACAGCAGTAAAACAGGACATCCATAAATTAAATTGACACCAGCTTAACAAATTTGCAGGCTGTTTTACACATTCTATTCACTGCTAAGGACAGCATCATACCAAAACCAAGGAAAGCCCTGGTATCGCTCGATACCACCCCCTATTACCATTGTGCTTCCCGTTGCGTGCGTCGCGCCTTTCTACGTGGCGAAGATACCTTTACGTGTAAAAACATTGAACACCGCAGACAGTTGATTGAAAGCCGACTACTGGAACTGGGCAGCATCTTTGCCATTGAAGTGTGCACCTATGCGCCTGTCACGTACGCAAGGCCAGTGCTGAACTGGGTAAATGCTGGACGCATGGCATTCGCCAATGCGAGACATTATTCTCAAGTGTTAAGCACTACTTCAACACAACGATAACAGTGAGCTTGAAATAATCAGCTCTGGGATTGCTTTGTCCTGGCTTATGCATTTCCATGCCAAACGTAGCAAAAAACACAGTTCTAAACAGCAATTTAATTTCAAATAATGAGAAATTCCTGAAATAAAGAAACAGGATGTGAATTTTCTATGTTGATGGCTTTTTTAATTAATGGCTGTCTTTGTTTTTTGTGCCTTGATTTTCCCCTGACCCCAAATATTTGTTACGCCCCCTTTTCGATGTATGGTACTGGATATTCAGAATATGGCTTCTATACTTGAACTTGCGATACTTAACATTTCTAAGCTTTGTATTTTCTGAAAGTTTTTTATCTCTGAAATTAATCAAACCGCTAATAAATACTTTGACTGACTTAATAGGTATTATTGTGAAAGTGGGTTTACTTCGTCTTTTTTTCGTTGCATGTCTGTCGATTGTTTTACTTATTGCAAACTCTGGTTGTGCAGTTGAAAGTACTGATGTAGTTGGTACTGATGCAGCTGCTAACAATGCCCCGATCTCCAACGCAGGAAATGATCAAAATATTTCCAATACTAGCCGTGTGACCCTTGATGGTAGTAATAGCAGCGATGAAGATGGTGATCCTCTCAGCTATACCTGGTCATTTACCTCTATGCCGCCGGGCAGTAATGCTGTTTTGTCTAATGCCTTAACGGTAAGGCCAACTTTTACTGCGGATCTTGTTGGCACGTATACTCTATCTCTCGTAGTAAATGACGGAACTGATAATAGTGCAGCAGATACCGTCATCATAACGGCAGCAAGCACCAATTCGGAACCTGTCGCCAACGCGGGGCCCGATCAAAATGTCAGTATCAACTCGACCGTTACCTTAAATGGCAGTGGCAGTTCTGATGCTGACCTCGATTCCTTAACCTATAGCTGGAGTATCACCTCTTCGCCGACAAACAGTATGGCAACACTTTCCAGTACAAGAAGGGTCAATCCGACCTTTGTTGCAGATCGTGCAGGCTTCTATGTTCTACAACTTATCGTTAATGATGGAACCGTTGATAGTACGGCCGATACCGTCACCATAAGGGCATCAAGCGTCAATTCGGCTCCTGTCGCCGACGCGGGTCGCGATCAAAATGTCAGCGTTAACTCGACTGTTACCTTAAATGGCAGTAGAAGTTCGGATGCCGACCTGGACTCCTTAACCTATAGCTGGAGTATGACCACGGCGCCGGCAAACAGTACGGCAACACTTTCCAGTACAACAGAAGTCAATCCAGGCTTTGTTGCAGATCGTGAAGGCTTCTATGTTGTGCAGCTTATCGTTAATGACGGTGCCGTTAACAGTGCGGCCGATACCGTCACCATAACGGCATCAGTTGCAAGTCCGGAAAAGATTGATGTACTGGCAGTTGCAGAAACAACGCCGGTACCTGATAGCGGGGATGCAGCAGATGATCCCGCTATCTGGGTGCATCCAACTGACCCGTCCCTGAGTGTTATTATCGGCACTAACAAGCTGGATGGAATAGCAGTATATAACCTGGACGGAACACAGCGTCAGTACATTTCATCCGGTAACATGAACAATGTAGACATCAGGTATGGATTCCCGCTGGGCGCAGATTCGGTTGACCTGGTGGGCATGAGCAACAGGACTAACGATACCCTGGCTTTCTACAAAATGGATCCGGTTACCAGACAGATAAGCAGTGTGGGATCAGTCAATACTTCTCTGACAGTGTATGGTTTCTGCATGTATAAGAGCGGCGTCGATGGTAAGTTCTACGCCTTCGTCAATGATAAAAATGGTAATGTCAGTCAATATGAATTATTTGACAACAGTGGCAATGTAGGCGGAAGCCTGGTCCGAAGTTTCAATGTTGGCAGCATTACTGAAGGCTGTGTTGCTGATGACGAGTTTGGAGATTTTTATATTGGTGAGGAAAATGTAGGCATCTGGAAATATGGCGCTGAGCCGGGGAGTGGTAGTACCCGATCATCAGTCGATCGTGTTGGAAATCATCTTACGGCAGACGTCGAGGGCTTGACCATTTACTACACAACGGGTGGTCAAGGTTACCTTATTGCCTCCAGTCAGGGAAGTGATGAATTTGTCCTCTATGACCGCGTCACGGGTGATTATCTTGGCTCATTCAAGGTAGTTGCTGGTAACGGCATTGATGCCGTAACGGGTACCGACGGGATCGATGTTATCAGTACCCCGTTGGGTTCGAATTTTCCTTATGGCTTGTTTGTTGCGCAGGACACAGATAATTCAGGATCTAACCAGAATTATAAGGTGGTTAAGTGGGAAGATATTGCACAGGGTTTTACAGTAGACCTGCTGATGGAAACTTCCTGGGATCCTCGTAATTAAGGGACTAATTAAGAGGGCGGAGGGATTATTTAATAACCACTTTGGTTACCAATAGATTTAATTCCTCCATCCCCTTTGGCATTCCAGTTTTAATTTTATGGATGTCTGTGTTTTTTCAACCCGAGTACTTTTTCCAGTTCCTCAATAATTGGTATCTGGCCTTTATGAATCTTGAATTTTGCTTCATCGAGCCCATACCATGCAGCCTTATCTACCTCGGGAAATTCCTGCAAGGTTCCAGATTTCGGCGGCCATTCCATTTCAAACATGTTGCTATGTATGGCCGCCGCATCCACATCTCCTTTTAGATACCATGCATGAACAATTTTTTCGCTAGATTGCTTCACCGGCTCAAGGGGTAACAGTTCGCCCTCAGGTACCACATGGCCTGTCTCTTCAGAAAATTCCCGTTTGGCAGCCTCGAGCGGGTTCTCACCTTCTTCGAATTCACCCTTCGGGATCGACCACGATGCGGCGTCTTTTTTCGCCCACA
This sequence comes from Gammaproteobacteria bacterium, assembly GCA_022340645.1. Classification (GTDB taxonomy): domain Bacteria; phylum Pseudomonadota; class Gammaproteobacteria; order SZUA-229; family SZUA-229. The sequence continues at coordinate 52,378 of JAJDNP010000016.1, forward strand.
ATGGTCCTCCCGGATGAACCAGGAGCACCTCGGTACGGTTATCATGATTACGGTAGATCAATAGCCCAGCACTGTTCTTCATATCAGTTAACTAAATCGGGGGAAGTTCAGGTCGCTGTTGGAGAAAAATAGGAGAAAAATAGACACCCATAAATTAAATTGACACCAGCTTAACAAGTTTGTACTCTGGTGCAAACAATCTATTTATTGCTAAGGACAAGCACCATGCCAAGACCAAGGAAGACTCTGGTATCTCTCGATGCCACACCCTATTACCATTGCGCCTCTCGTTGTGTCCGCCGCGCCTTCCTGTGCGGTGAAGATACCATTACCGGAAAAAGCTTTGAACATCGCCGCCAGTGGATTGAAGACCGTCTGCTGGAACTCGGCAGCCTCTTTGCCATTGATGTGTGTGCCTATGCAGTCATGAGCAACCACTATCATGTGGTATTGCATATTAACCAGCAACAGGCCCAATCCTGGTCAGTTCAT
>JAJDNP010000032.1 GCA_022340645.1 Gammaproteobacteria bacterium
TATCCTCTCAAGAATTAGACCCTTCGGCAAACTCGGGGCGATTCAGTTTGAATTTTTACTGCGTTTGTGAATCATGACTTACTCCCTTTTCATTTAGTTGCCATTTAGTATCGATATAAATCGCCTGAAAACCTAACATGAAATGCATGCTATGTATATCAGGATAATACTGATTCTGATATACGGTTGACCATCAGCTTTTGAGATACATCAAGAAATTTACTTTAAAGCTAAACATGTTCATATATCTCAATACAATATGGTATACATTTCTAGCTATCATCTTGACCGTAAATTACTTTATTGATTATTGCAGCATCTTCTGCTGGCGTTTATTTGCAACACCGATTCGCGTTACTTTATTTGCCCGGTTTATTAATGCTTCAAAAGATGCTTTCTCACCCGTGCGGCTGTAATCAGCCTGTATTTTTTCTAACAGCGCGTCATGCTTAATATCGTCCCTGGTTTTCATACATTCAAATACCAGCACGAACAGGCGCTGCAATGATATTTGCCATGTGCTGCCGGCAGCCCGATACAGCTCATCACTTAACTGCATAAAGTTTGCAAAGGGCGCTTCGCCCAGAATCAATGGCAGGGTATTTTTAAAACGGCCCGAGTTTGCAATCTTGTCCCAGTAAGATGCAAACCGGTTTACGCGCTGCATGGTTGCAAAATCAATATCGCGGGTGCACAGGATATTGTAGGGCGCTTCCGGATTATAGCGTAGCCGGTATTCTTCGTTGTAGCGGTTGAGCGGTACGCCGCGCAGGCGCTTCAAAATACCCAACTGAATTTCGTGCGGATTCAAACTCACCAGCAAATCAAAACTTTTCGCAAAATTGGCCAGGGTGTCGGAAGGCAAACCAAAAATTAAATCAGCATGAATGTACGCGTTCGTCTGTTCTCTTAACCAGCGCAGGTTTGCTGCTGTTTTACTGTTGTCCTGCTGCCTGCTGATTAATCCCTGAATATTTTCATCAAAGGTTTGCACGCCGATTTCAAACTGCAGGGCATGTTGCGGGAACTTCTGTATGACTGCTTTTAGACTGTCCGGCAGCTTATCCGGCACCACTTCAAAGTGCAGGTACAGGTCGTCAGTCATTCTTTGCAGGAAGAACTCGAGAATTGCGATACTGCTGCTGGCTTTTAAATTGAACGTCCTGTCGATAAATTTAAAATTGCGTACTCCTCGCTGATACAGCAGATCCATTTCATGCAGAAACGAATCCAGGGGGAAAGGTTTTGCGGTTTTGTCCAGCGATGATAAACAGAATTCGCATTTAAAGGGGCAGCCGCGAGATGCTTCAACATAAATTAATCGATTTTTTATGTCATCATCCGTGTAATACCGGTACGGCAGCTGTAACCGATCCAGGCTTAATTCGTCGCTTTGAATTACCCTGGCTGGCGGTTTTTTACCGGATAGCAGCTGCCGGCATAATTCACGGAAACTTTTTTCAGCAGCACCTGTTACAACATAGTCAGCAATATCGGCAACCGCGGGTTTATCCGATATAAAACTGACTTCCGGACCGCCAACAACGATGACTGTCTGCGGTGATACCTGTTTTAATATCTCAATGGCCCTGCTGACTTCAGCAACATTCCAGATGTAGACACCGAAGCCGATTATTTTTGGCTGATGCGACAGTAATTTTTCAGCAATGTCGATGGGCCGCTGCTGAATCGTAAATTCTTCAATGCAGGCAGAAGATTGCAGCTCGCCAAGATTGGCAAACAGGCAGCGCAGGCCGAATGCAGTATGTATATAACGTGCATTCAGCGTTGTTAAGATAATCTTATTCATAATGCCCTGACCACCCGGCCCATTTTAACAATATAAAAGCCCTTTACTTGATCTGTATCAACTATTTTTCGAATACCGACATTCAACATAAAAACCGCCAGACCGGCTTGATGTAAGTCAAACACATTTGATCTATGCCCACTTACTGTTCCGGATAGTTGTTACAAGCAATTCCCTGTTTCTAAAATCACCGGAGGAACAATAATGTTATCCCGAAAAACCCTTAACGCTGTATTAGCATTTTCAGTGTTATCAATTGCAACATCTTCAGTTTACGCCAAACCTCCATCAGTAACTCAGGAGGCATACGAGGGTGCGCCCAGCGGTATCAATCCTGACGTAACGAAAGACCTGATTACATCTGATGGCCCGAAAATGACCGTGTATGAGTTCGACCACAGCAAAAAGATTTTCTTTGAACGCTGCGCCGGCTGCCACGGGGTACTGCGTAAAGGCGCCACCGGAAAACCGTTGACTACCGATATTACCCGCGAACGCGGTGATGTCTATCTAAAGACCTTTATTACCTATGGTTCACCGGCCGGTATGCCGAACTGGGGAACGTCGGGCGACCTGAGCGAAAAAGAAATCGATATGATGGCGCGCTACCTGCAGCATGAGCCGCCTGAACCTCCCGAATGGGGCATGAAAGAAATGACGGACAGCTGGAAAGTATATGTTCCGGTAAAAGACCGTCCCACGAAAAAATTGAACAAATACAATATCGACAACATTTTCTCTGTCACCCTGCGTGATGCCGGGCAGGTTGCGATTATTGACGGCGATACCAAGAAAATCATCAATGTCATCGATACCGGTTATGCAGTGCATATTTCCCGCCTGTCTTCATCCGGCCGCTACCTGTATGTGATCGGCCGTGACGCCAGGGTCAACCTGATCGATTTATGGATGGAAAAACCCGACAATGTTGCAACCATCAAGGTTGGCCTCGAAGCCCGCTCGGTTGAAACCTCCAAGTACAAAGGCTATGAAGACAAGTATGCCATTGCCGGTTCTTACTGGCCGCCGCAATACACGATTATGGACGGCTTCACCCTGGAACCAAAACAGATCGTTTCCACCCGCGGTATGACTGTGGATACACATGAGTACCACCCTGAACCTCGTGTTGCCGCGATTGTTGCCTCACATGAACATCCGGAATTTATCGTTAATGTAAAGGAAACCGGTAAGGTACTGCTGGTTAATTATGAAGACGTTGATAACCTTTCTGTCACCACCATTCCTGCTGCACGCTTTTTGCACGACGGCGGCTGGGACAAAACACACCGTTACTTCCTGACGGCCGCTAACAAGTCTAACAAGATCGCTGTTATCGATTCCAAGGAACGTAAACTGGAAGCCCTGATTGACGCCCACGAGATTCCACATCCCGGCCGCGGCGCCAACTTCGATCATCCAAAATATGGTCCGGTATGGGCAACCAGCGCGTTGGGCAGTGACGAAATTACACTTATTGGCACAGACCCCAAGAAGCATAAGAAAAATGCCTGGAGAGTGGTTGAGACCCTGCACGGTATGGGCGGCGGCTCACTGTTTATCAAGACCAATCCCAAGTCTGATAATCTGTGGGTAGATGCGCCGTTAAATCCTGACAGCACACTCAGCCAGTCGATTGCCGTGTTCGATATCAAGCACCTGGATAAAGGCTTCACCAGGTTGCCAATCGCTGAATGGGCAGACCTGGGCGAAGGTGTCAAACGTGTGGTGCAGCCTGAGTACAACAAGGCCGGTGATGAAGTCTGGTTCTCTGTATGGAACGGTAAAACAGAAGAGTCTGCACTGGTAGTAGTCGACGACAAAACCCGCAAGTTGAAAACCGTGATCAAGGACAAGCGTCTGATCACACCAACTGGCAAGTTTAACGTTCACAACACCGTATACGATATTTACTAGTACAACAGCTACTGAACCGTGTTACTGGCCGCGGGCAAAAGATAAACTGCCCGCGGTCAGACTGTTCCGAAGCAAGAGAAGAGATGCATGAAAAATAATGGTTTTGTTTCACTAGTAGGCGCAGGCCCCGGCGATGCCGAGCTGCTGACCATTAAAGCCCTGCGCCTGTTACAGACAGCGGATGTTGTTATTTATGACCGGCTGGTTTCAGCC
>JAJDNP010000058.1 GCA_022340645.1 Gammaproteobacteria bacterium
CAGGTTCACAACCATATTTCACAATAGCTTCACTATGTTCAGGCAATGTCGCAGACAACAGAAGTATGCTGGCATCAACACCTGACTCGATCAGGGTGACAGCTTCCGATATGTGAGCCACGCATAAGGTTTTGTAACCAAGCTTAACCAGGTGCCTGGCAATGATTTCCATCCCATGACCATAGCCATTGGCTTTAATCGCCGGCCACATTGGCCGGGTACCGACCAGTTCCTGCAGCAGCGCCATATTATGCGTTAGATGATCGAGGTTAATCTCTGCCCTGGTTAAATGAAAAGTATTTGTCTGCATCTGTTAAACCATATTCAATCATTCGCGGGCAAGCCCGCTCCTACAATGTATATTTCTTCACGTATGCAGAGGTCATTGCGGTTAACAATGCGCTGTAATTAAGTGAAAAAGTCAACTCATCACCAACAGAGATATCACCTTCCACGGCGCTGACATCCAGCACCAGATAACCGCTTGAACCACCGAGTATTTTGATACGTGAATCAAGCGGGGTTATGCCCTCAATGTCGATATCCTCACGTCCCACATTTATCAGCGCTCTTAATACATTACCCCTGTCTTCGAATTCTGTCAGCCTGCCAAAGGCGTCTTCACTGCGTTCTCCCAGCGGAAGCGAAGGTTTGTTTTTGAGTTCCAGTATCTCCGCATACAAAACAAACGCGTCCTGAAAAGTATCCGGCCACGGCTTGCGATGAATGGTTTCGCGTCCTAACAGGATGGCCTCGCCAATACGTGCATGATTAATTCGCCGTGGCATCCTGCCTGATGCGATCATTTCAAGACCACTGGAATTGATAGCTGAGATCCATTCAAGTGTAATAGCAAAGCTATGCTCTATCTCGTTGGCAAGCTTGACCAGCTGGTTCATATTATCTTCACTGGGCACGACCCCGGCAAAACAGGCGAGATTAGTTCCAACACCTTTGATACGAACACCTCCCGGTTTGAGCGCCTCACGCACAAACGGAATAACCTCATCTATCCAGATTCCCTCACGCAAATCACCAAGGTCGACCATGAGAACGACATCGTGAACTTTTCCGCTGCGAATTGCTGCCGCTGATAAGCCTTCAAGCACAGCAAGTTCAGAGTTAAGGCTGAGATCGGCTGACTCAACCACCTCGTCCACGGCAGACAAAGGGGGTACGCGCAATAACATAAAAGAGGTATCAATACCGGCAGATTTGAGACGCTGGATATTTTCTAACCTGGAATCCGCAATCGATGCCACGCCACCACGAAGCATGGCCTTTGCCACTTCGGGATGACCACAGGTCACCTTGGTTACACCTGTCACTTCAATGCCGTGTTCATTACACAAACCAGTGATAGCACGGGTATTGTGTTCGATTTTGTCGAGGTCGATGGTGATGTATGGCGTTGTGGTCATAGTTTATGTTCGCGACCCGGGTCGCTCCTGCCATTTAATTAACTCTATTACTACCTGTAGGAGCGGGCTTGCCCGCGATCATTCCAAAAGATGATATCCAGCATCGTTAGCGGGCAAGCCCGCTCCTGCAATGTTATCCGTGTCAGCTAACCATTTTCCTTGTCCTGTAAAACCCGCACCAGATAACTGCCCACATCTCTGCCCGTGGTGCCATGACCGAAACCGGTATCCATGCCACATTGACGTGCCAGTTGTTCGGTTACCTGGCCACCGCCGGCAACCAGTATTAATCTCTCACGCATGCCACGTTGTTTCGCCAGTTCGTGCAGGTGCAGCATATGCTGCTTGTGAATATCTGCGTGGGTGACGATGGTTGAGATCAATATGACTCGTGCGCCTGTCTCTTCAGCCATATCGAGCAGCCGTTCAATGGGCACGGAGGTACCCAGGTCATGGCAATGGAAACCGTATTTCTCAATACCGCCGTGTTTGATATCCAGGATTTCGTGCAGCCCAACCGAGTGCTCATCTTCCCCCACTGTAGCGGCTACGACATGTATGTTACGAGGACGAATCCAGGCTTCGATCGCCTCATCTGAAAGCGGCTCTTCCGATGCTGGTATTTCAAGCTCATTAACGTTGATCGCAACATCAAGCACGCCCTTGATGTCAAACACACTTCCTTCTGCCGGATGCATAACACGTCGGCTGATTACTTCGGGATTCTTCAAGCCCATCCGTGCTGCCATCTCCAGTGCCGCAGCTTCCGCCACCCGGGGACTCTCGGGCACAAACAGCGTCACGCAGACAATACTGTCGCCGTGCTTTTCGACTTCCGGCCGCACTAAACCGGCCGCCCTGTCTGCAAGCGGTTGTTGCAGCCGCTGCTCGACAGTGTCCTCTGCATCCAGCTCATCAATGTATTGAATTTTCGACGGATCACACAATGTACAGCCACCGTAATCATCACAGGGCCTGCTGTTACTCTGTGCATAAATGCTATTGCCAAAGTGACTGCATACAGGGGCGCCATAATCCGCTTCACGAGGTATCACGGTATCCACGCCATCACCGCCCTGTGGATCGCGCATGATGCCGTCGCCCCTGCGTTCAGGGAAGTAACCCTGGTCCACAAACTGACCTTTGCCGACAGCAGCATAGTAGCCGCCCTGTTCCAGTATCTCTTCCAGAAAAAGCACCGCACGTTCTTTGAGTTCACGAACATTTTCACGCAATGGGCCGTGCTGCTTGAGTTCCACCTGTTCCATTAAGCCATCCAGTCCCATCAGTGTCTGTCGCGCCGTGTTCACGCCGGCGACATTGTTGTAATGCCAGGGTATGTTACGGCCTTCATCAGGCGTAATCGTGCTCTGGATATCAGCCGAGGTCATACGTGAAATCAGTGTGTCCAGCACGTGCGTAACGGTGGCTTCCATGGGATCGGCTTCCATGTAACGCGTATTTTGCTGCGCCCTGAATTTATAACCTGCAAACAGTTCGCGCAGGGCAACAGCATAAGGCAGATCGTATTGCATCTTGGGGGCCGGCGGTGCAGTGGGCGGTACGGTAGAAAGTGCAATCAGATCATCCGGCATACCTGCAGCATTAGAGTAGGCAGTATTAATCGCATGCTGCACGAACAGCTCCGGTGTCACCTTCCAGGCCTGCTTGGCGGTAGCATTGGCATTATGTGCGCCATCGAGCTGCAGGATAGCGGCTTCTGCCATAATTTTTTTTGCTTCCGCAGCATCCACAAATGACCGGTGCATATTGATATCACGATACAGCACATTATATTGAGGGTCCTGGTGCGCACCGTTGACGCCTTCTTCGGCAAACAGCACGGCTATTTCCGGGCCGGCGACACCGCTGACATAAGAATGAAAATTAATTGGCCTGCCGACTTCATCTTCAATCGCATCGAGTGCTTTGCGCGTGGCGCGGATCTGTTTCCTGCTAATAGGAATACCGCCAATACCTTCGGGCGTACCTTCAATCAGGCCATCGATGTGCGACTGGCCCGTGGTACGTATCACCATGATATGATCCGCCCCATGCCAGGCTGCCATGCGCATGCGACGCAAATCATCTTCGAAACGTCCGGACGCGATCTCCGTGGTAATCACAACATCGCTTTGAGGATCAATATTATCGAAGTAGGCGGCTGCCGGTAAAGGAATGGAATTGGTTAAACTTTCAGAAGTGTCTTTATAAACAAAGGGGCCAATCCTGTTGGCTGCAACCTTTTTACGCCAGCTCCAGCCCTTACGCCTGGGTTGATACTTTTCCAGCCCCTTTAGAATTTCACGCACATCAAGTTTTTTATGCGGAGAAAGTTTCATACTGGAAGTTCCTCCCAGTACTGCCCCGACAGCAATGCGCTGCCCGCTTCATGTATCGATAACTGCTTTGCCTTTGCCAGTTCAAGGAGCAGACGGCCGGCGCCATGTCCGAGCAGATTGTGTTGCTGTATCTTTGCAACCAGCTCCCTGGCTTCGATACTGGAGAACCCCATACGCAGCAGTATCGAACGCTCAATCGAGGGAGTCGTATGGCTGCGAGCTTCCTCGATAAGCGGTTCAACAATTTTTTCAACAAGCCTCCAGAAGTGATGATGCAGTTCTTCATCTGACATTGCCTGCAACTTCTCACGGCGCTTCTCAAAATCATCTGCTCTTTCAACACAACTCATCGATAAACTCCCGCACATAGGTTTTGCTGCTGCGTGTTTCAGCAGCCAGAAAATCAATATCAACATCACTCAGGCGCTCGCCTTCGCTTAAGGATTCAATGGCATGATGAAGATAAGAACGCCGCACCTGGTCCAGCTCCACGTCTGTTACCGAAATCTGTGAAGGCTGTTCAGGAATGACAATGCGCTGACCCGGCCTGTTGTCTCCGGGTTCGCCACGCTGCACTTTTACGCCCATCTGCTTTGCCAGGTTGAGTTGGGCAATCGGATGCTTGCCCGCACCCGTATACTCCGTCTCCTGCACAACGATGATCTGTTCTTCATCCAGCTCCTGCGCAATGGCAAATGCTGCTGCCAACGATGTATTACCCGCCGGGCCGCGCTGCAGGCCTTCCAGTTCGGCAAGCACCTGGGTGATATAAAAAACCTCACCCTGTGTGACCGTGACAAAACGATCCATATATCGCAACGCGCGTGCAGCATTGCGGGGAACATCAGCACGATCCGGCCAGCAGGTAAACGGCATGGAAAAGCCGGTATGCCCGGTGGTGAAAGATTTACGGTTAAAGTCATGATCCGAAGCCATATGCAGTCCGGAAAGATCGACGCTGGCGGCAATTACCCGGGTATCGACTGCACCCGCCTTGCGCAGTCCACGCGCCGTGCCGGTGACGTTACCTCCGCCAGCATGAGTGGCGATGACCACATCAGGAAACACAGCGCTTTTTTCCTGCATTTGCAAAGCAAGTTCGTAACCTAATGTCTCGATGCCTAAAACAGAATAAGGTGAATACAGCGAAGCATTGAAATAACCTGTGTCTTTAAGCACACGCAGAAATACATAAAACAGCTCCGGGCCGACAGAGAGGCGAATCACTTCTGCACCGTAGGCTTCACAGGCGCGCGTCTTTTCAGCTATCTCTGGTTGTGCAATACCCTGGCTATCGAATGCTTCCTGCACCACAATGCAGCGCAACCCTGCCTTGGCCGCCTGCGATGCCACCGCGGCGCCATAGTTGCCACTGGTTGCAGCCACCACACCACTGTAATTTTTCTTCTTTGCTTCGTGGACAGAAAGTGAAGCACGACGATCCTTGAATGAACCCGATGGATTGGCTGCTTCATCTTTGACAAAGATTCGCGCCCCCTTACCGGGTCTGGCAACGGTGCGAACAAGCTCGGTGATATTCTTAAGCTCAATCAATGGTGTATTACCAACGGCAGTCTCACTTTGTATGACACAGGCCGTTTCTACATCATAACCCGTATCAGCCATTAGTCGTTCATAGTCAAAGGCAAGGGCACCGCTTTCATACCGTGAATAGTCTATGCCAACAGACTGCTTCATGATTTCTGCCTGCTGTGACATGATTTCGTTATAACTGAGCGTCTCTGTCATTAAAGCCTGCCCCTATGATGAATCACGCTTTCTGTTTAATTGCTTCCTATCGCGGGCAGGCCCGCTCCTACAGCGCATAGCTATCTGCATTTGCTGATAGCATTGTAGGAGCGACCTCGGTCGCGAACCGGGGTATGCGTTTGATTTGTCCTCTTCGCGGGCAAGCCCGCTCCTGCATGTCATTTGATGTATCCTCGCTCACGCAGAATGGCGCGCACTTCTCCACCGATAGTCGACAGTTCAGGAATGGGGGCGCCAAACTGGTGGCTATAGGCCGGATTAACTTCGATAAGCCTGCCACGCAAGTGACGCCCTGCAGTGGTGATAATTTCCACCTCTTCATCCAGCGAAGCAGGCTCGACAAGAAAACCTTTCACTCGCATCTCAAGAGGAACCTGTTGTGTATCTTCGGGCACCTGCGGTGCGCGTTCACCAGCGGGCAGTACGATGTTATGAATCTCCACCCATGTTCCTTTACTTGTCAGCTTAGCCATGTGGTTCTTCCAGTTTATAGCGGCCCACCGGTTTACCCGCATCGCCCAGCATGGCTGCAGGCACAGGTAATTCTGCCATGCTGTGTAAACCGGGCGCTGCCGTCAAAATCCGGGGAATCATATTCACCGCCAAAGCACAGGTTGCCTGGCCGCCCGGGATCTCGGGTGTCACAGCCAGACTGACATTTGGCGATCCTTGTATTTCGATGTAATCACCCGTTTCTACACCTTCGAGAGAAGGATGAATTTGTTGCGGATGAATAAGCGTAATCACCGGCTTACCCTGCCGATACGCCACTGCTGTGTGATAACAACCTGCAACCTGACCTGGCTCGATGCTTATAAAAGGAGTCTCACGGCGCACCTGGGTAACAATCGCTTCCCGTTTCTCTTCGATACGCTCAATCTCCCAGCCTAAGGCTGTGGCAATCATGTGGATGGATTGGATAAACCCAATATGACCCACAACTGTTTTATTTTCCAGTCCCGTTTGAAATGCTTCTGGACTAAGCCCAACTCCCTGGCTCATCAGCACAGCAGGTCCGTAGGGTGAAAGGTCATTAACACGCCTGGCGGTAATAGACTGTATGCCGGCACAAACACCACTTAAAGTAATAACGAGAAGATCGAGTATAAAACCAGGGTTAATGCCAGTGCCAAGCACCGCCACCCGATTAGTGCTGGCCAGCCGGTGTATCTGTTCGGCCAATGCCGGAGAACATGCTGCGGGAAATGCCATCTCTTCAGCAATAGAGATCACATGAACGCCGTGGCGTATCAGGGTTGTGATCTCTCCCACCGCATCAGCCACCCTTGAACAGGTCGCCTGGATAGCGATGTGTGGCCGGGTCTGTTCAAGAGTGGTTTCAAGATCGTTACTAACGGAGATACCGAGTTCCTTTTCGAGGCCAATCAGCGGGCCGAGATCCAGGCCACTCCGCTGTTTCCTTCTCGCATAAACACCAACCAGTTCGAGGCCCGGCTTCTCAAGCAACAAGCGCGCAATTCCTGATCCCATTTGACCAGTTCCGAGAACTGCTATGCGGATAGAATCATGCATGTGCTATTGAGCCCTCCTTAATCCTGCAGTGAACAATCATTCATTATGCTAATGACAAATAGTAGAAGGTTAACTTACACATAATTGTTGTTTTCCAGTTACCAGGCTTACTATTAACCCGGCAACAATATATGTCGCAGGGTTAATAGTATGTGTGGTTTGTTCCTTATTATTTCACATTATTGATTATACATTTACCTGCAATGTAAATTGTAAGGCCTGATACCGTAATTCAATTTACTGTCATTGCGAATGAAAGCGCGGCATTCTGTCAGTATCTGGCAGCTGTTTACCATAGATTGCTTCGTACCTCGCAATGACGTATTTCCCTGGTATTATGTCAAATCCGGGGACAGTATAGCTATTAAAACATGATGTCTGATAATTAAGTATACTGTCACCGGAATTCCATGATTTTTCATTATACCTCGCCCTACAGACTGGAATCATCAGCCACGGCGCGAACCCAGCGGCAGACCAGGTCTGCCATCACCCTGTCGCTGAGCTTTTGTTCGGAGAGCGAACGCCAGGTCGCGAACCGGACCGCATGACCCAGTGTTAGCTGAAGCCGCTTCGAATTCTGCACAGACCATCCGGCAGCCAGTTCCCCGGCGATAGCCGCGAGGTAATCATTGAAGCCTTTCATTGGCCCGGCCAGCGCCGGTACTTGTTCAACATCCCGGTACGCAACTGTCCACATCTTCCTGGTACGCCGGTAATAACGATACAGTGAAAGCAGAAAAGTATGCGTTCTATCCGCCGGGCCTGCACTGTTATTTTCCGGCAGGCCCGGGGGAGGATTCTGGCCCAGCCATTTCGTTGTACAGGCATTGAATAGTTCCTCTTCATTCTCGAAATGCCGGTATACCGTTAATCGTTGCACGCCCGCATGCTCTGCCAGTGCGCTGATAGTCGTCGCAGCCGGGCCGAGTTTTTCGTGTAGAAACATCGCGGCATCAATGATCCGCTCACGTGTCTGCTGCTGCTTGTCAGCCCTGCGCTTCTGTGTATATTTTCGCTTTTTCATTTCGGTAATCATATATGTTTACTCATTTATTGACAATAGCCATCACTGGGTGTACTATATTTTCAGTAAACATTATTGTTTATTTAATTAACCAGGAGACAGGCATGATCACAGATACACACAGCGGTACCAACATCCATGAAATCGCCGCAGGCATCTACCGGATCAACACCCCGGTTTCCATACCAGGCGCTGGACAGTTCAACTTCAACCAGTATCTTATCGAGGATAAAGAGCCTATGCTGTTTCACACGGGGCCGCGGCAGATGTTCCCGCTGGTAAAGGAGGCAATCAACCATATACTGCCGGTTGAGACAATCAGGTACCTCGGGGTATCACATTTCGAAGCCGACGAATGCGGCGCACTCAATGAATTTCTCAAGATTGCGCCGAAAGCATACCCTGTCTGCAGCCGCATCGGGGCAATGGTGTCACTAGGCGACTATGCAGACCGGCCACCCCATCCGCTGGCAGACAGTGAAGAGCTGTCGCTTGGCAACCACAAAATAACCTGGTTCGATACACCGCACATTCCACACGGCTGGGACTGCGGCCTGATGATGGATTCGAGCACGCAAACTTTCTTTTGTGGAGACCTGTTCACGCAGGGCGGGCCTGGAGACATAGCGCTAACTGAATCAGACATACTCGGGCCAAGCGAAGCATTCAGAAAACCGCTGGATTACTTTTCGCACGCACCCGAGACACAGACCGTTCTCGAACGCCTTGCACAACAGCAACCCGTAACACTTGCCTGTATGCACGGTAGCGCCTGGCATGGCGATGGTGCTACATTACTAAGAGCACTGGCAGAAAAGCTCTCATAAAACAGGTACTCAATGAATAGAATGAAATATGGACACCCTGAAATGATATTGCAGAAAACCTGTCAAGTTTGTAACTAAAGTGGCAGTATCGATTGAAGCGCCGGTTAATCATTACAGTAAATGAAATATTCTTTCAATCAAGACTTACACTTTTGGTATCTCAGATAAAGGTGCTCACAGGGTTACCCATAATCTCTCCTTATTCATCAATATTCGAATCTGGCAACTCCAGTACATCGGAAGTATCAAGAGTATTTCCAGCTATACCTTTTATTGAACCAAAAAGTGCCGAGATATTTTCCTGCACAACCCATATCTGCTTTTCCCTGATTGCCCAAATTTTATTCATGGCTTTTTTCTCGGCATTGAGCTGGCTTATCATGCCATCATAATTTTCCACGATGCGTTTGATATTCTGCACAAACTCATTACTTGTCAGGTAATGATACAAAAGCTCCATTTTGTCGCCTTTATTCTCCTGCGCCATTTTCACTGAGTTTGTTTTTATCAGCATCTCCCGGAGCACGAATGACAGGCTTTTTACTTCATGAAAACCGCAAATCCAGACACCGTCTTTTTCGCCGAATCTGTCCATGTCGCCCGGCAGCACTTCCGTAACAAGAACGGCGATGTCCGCCTTACAGGTAACCTGGTCCTGTTTTAACTTATCAATCCAGTCATTTGCAAAGCTTTTAGTTCGTTTGCTTTCATAAACGATTGAGCCGCATTCCTGTTGACTGGAATTGATTACAGTTTGAATTGAATCCGCTCCACGAACGCCTTTTGGCACTTCATCAATTTTATCGAATGGGTAGGTTCTTTCGAGAAGTTCTTCTATTGCCAGTTCCTGGACTTCACCCTGTAACTGCATGGAACCCTGTTCGGCTTTCCTTTTCATTTCTTCTGCGAGCCTTTTGTTATCTTCTATTTGCTTTAATAGTTTAACTTTCTCCAGCTCAAAACTTTCTCTTTCTTTGGCCCTGCCCTTCTCTTCAATTTCCTTTTGTCTCTCAAGAAGTTCTTTCTCCATCTGAAGACTCAATTCTTCCTGCTTTTCTACAAGCTCAGCCTCTCTTCTAAGAAAAGATATTTCTTTTTCCTTCAGGACTTTATTTTCAGCCTTTCTTTTGTCATTCTCCTCCTGCAGCGCCTTAATCTCATTCTCAACTAACTCACTCGCTTCCTTTTCAATTTTTTGTCTTTCCTTTTTTAATTGTTTATCAATCTCAGCTTGTAACAATTCATCCTGTTTTTCTTTCTGTAATTCGAGCTGTTCTTTTTCTTCCTTGAGCTTTCTTTTCTCAGCATTGAATATCTCAGACTGTTCGGCTATTTTTTTCTCGTACTCAGCCTTATAGTGCGCTTCAATTTTTCCAGAAAGCGCTTCTTCTATTTCGAATTCATGCCCACAGTTGGGACATTTTATTTTATCGTTCATTGTTTTCTCTTTTTTAAAACCAACCCGGTCTCATCCCCGGTTTTTAGCATAAAGGGCTGCCCCCTGTTATTGTTGCCGTTGATCAACCTTCAAACAGTTATTAATATCCCGGCATTCACGAATCTATCGATTTTCCTCAAGGCTGCTGGAGAAATCACTGGAAGACTTTGCCGGTCGATCATATAAAACAGCATTCACCGTCGCTGCCAATTCATGCAGCCAACTGTCGGTACCTAAACAACCGCATCTGCCCTGTCGATAATGTTCTGACTGATGGTACCGTCTTCCAGGCCGAAAATATACAAAACATCGTGCGGGTGCCGGTACGCCGGTTAGGCAATTGCATTTTCAGCAAACTCAACACATATGATGCTTAAATTTTCATGCGTATCTTCAGGCATTTCACCAGGCAGATCATCAATGGCTTTAAGAGTAATATCTTTGCTTACCTTACGTCACATATCAACCGTGCACGGATTATACCTGGCCATGCGTGGGTAACGTGTGCCGGTATAATAAACACTATTAGCGCGGCTGTTAGCCGCGGCACGTAACACAGAGGCTACATTTTCCGGGCTTTTTGGATCAAGTAGCCCGATACGACTTTTGCAGGATCCCCAGACCATGGCGCTCTGATGCAGAGGAAAAGCGAGAAGCGTCATTATTCATTCCGACCAGGGGAGTACCTATGCATCAGGCGGTTATCAGTGACAGTTAGATGATAATGGGCTGCACTGCAGCATGGCCCGCAAAGGCGGAAGTCTCGATAATGACGTAGCGGAAAGTTTCTTCGGATTGCTGAAAAATGAGCTGGTGTATCATGGGATTACCGTACCGGAGCAGAGGCAAGACAGAGCATCTTTGCATACATCGAGATTTTCTATAATCGACAGCGCAGACACGCTTATTTAGATTACATGACGCCGCAAGCATACGAGGCAAAGTATGCCGGCAATTAAATCGTCCGTTTTATTGGGGAAAGCTCATAACTATTTTTTTCTTTGCTTTAGCAGGTCTTACCCTGGCTCTGCATTCTATCCGACGACCTGTTCGTATAAATAGTTACGTCTCCTATTATCTTCAGTCAGCACCACCTTTATCCCCTCCCGCTTTCTTTTTAAATACATCTAACATATCCAGGGGTAATGGAAAAACAATGGTCGTAGTATTTTCCGTAGAAATGTCATTCAAGGTCTGCAAATAACGAAGCTGCAGAGCTTGTGGGTTAACAGAGATTACTTTAGCTGCGGCTAACAATTTTTCCGATGCCTCCAGCTCACCCATTGCATGGATAACCTTGGCGCGTCTTTCACGCTCTGCTTCAGCCTGTTTAGCGATGGCGCGTATCATGCTTTCATCCAGGTCAATGTGTTTGATTTCTACATTGGTAACTTTAATACCCCAGGATGCTGTTTGTTCATCCAGGATATTCTGGATATCTTCATTTAATTTCTCCCGTTGCGAAAGCATTTCATCCAGATCATGCTGCCCCAGGACAGAACGCAGTGTGGTTTGGGCAAGCTGGCCGGTTGCCACCATGTAATCTTCAACCTGAATAATGGCGCGCTCGGCATCAACTACTCGAAAATAAAGCACAGCGCTCACATGTACCGTGACATTATCTTTGGAAATGACATCCTGTGGGGGGATATCCATGGTAATAACACGTAAATCCACACGCACCATTTTCTGGATCATAGGGATTATGATGATTAAGCCGGGCCCTTTAACCGCCTGAAAACGCCCCAGGAAAAAGACAACTCCGCGCTCATATTCGCGTAATACACGTAATGCAGAAAACAGGATGCCTGCAACTAGAAGCAGTGGTATAAGATATTGTATATACATTATGATTTCTCCTTCGTAGGGTCAACAGCGTCGATAGATTCAACCTTGAGTACAAGATGTTGTATATCTTTTATTCTAACTTTTTGTCCGGCTGACAACGGTTCAGAACTTTCAGCTTGCCATGATTCGCCTTCTACTCTAACTCGGCCTTTACCGCTAAAATCATGAATGACCTCAGCCACCTGCCCCTTCAAATATTCCAGCCCGCTAACGACCTGCTTATGCCGAATCGTAGCTAGACGTCTGATAATCCATAGCAGGAATCCTGCAGCAACAGCAGCCACGCCCCCAATCAATGGTAACGAAACAGCCAGATATTTATCATCGAATAGAATAATCGAACCAGTCACAAATGCGACGACACCTCCTACACCCAGAATGCCTCCGCTGGTAATAAACATTTCCGAGATAATTAAGCCCAGGCCAACAACAACCAGCGCCAGCCCAGCATAGTTTATGGGCAAGACTTGAAAAGCATACAGGGCGAGCAACAAACAGATTGAGCCAATGACACCGGGCAATATCATTCCGGGATTGGAAAGCTCTATCATCAGGCCATAAATTCCCACCAGCATCAGAACATAGGCAATATTCGGGTCGGTAATGACACTTAACAAACGCGAACGCCAGTCTGGTTTTATACGTTCGATAATCAGAGCTTCAGTATTCAATGTTACTGACCTGTCCTTGAGAGTAACAGTTTTACCATGAAGCTTTTTAAATAAATCACTGACATTGTTTGCCATTAAATCAATAACGCCCATCTCCAGGGCTTCCTCTGCTGTCAGGCTTACCCCATCCCTGACCGTATTTTCAGCCCATTCTTCATTCCTGCCCCTTAGCTTTGCCAGGCCTTTGATATAGGCTGATGCATCATTAATAATTTTCTTTTCCATACTGGTTTTACTATCCTGGGCAGGTTTTCCAGCTTCCCCTTCCTGAGATGCAGGTTCCGGCGCAGCAGGCACTTTTGGCAGTCCGCCAATTTGCACAGGCGTAGCCGCACCAAGATTAGTCGCTGGAGACATAGCTGCAACATGACTGGCATAGAGGATATAGGTTCCAGCACTGGCTGCACGGGAACCTGGAGGATAAACATAGCTAACAACGGGTATTTCCGAATCCAGAATTGCCGTAATAATTTTTCGCATGGAATAATCAAGTCCGCCGGGAGTATTTATCAGCAAAACCACCATGGCTGCCGAATCAGTTTCAGCCTTATCAATCGCTCTGCTAATCAAGTCATAGCTGACCGGTCCGATAGCACCGTCAACTTCGACAACATAAGCCTTGCCTTCAGCCCGCGCAGGCTGCATAAACAAAACTAATGCAAAACTTGCAACGAATAGTAAATATCTGGAAAAACTCATAAATAACTCAACTTACTTTTTTTCTACAAACCCAAGTTACTAATAATACGTTGAATATGCAACATGCTATTGCAGGACTCTCAGCAGCAGGGATGACACAGGGTGAGAGGGTCAGCCATTAGCCCTGTTACAATTTATCGATAAGAATACTTTCAACATCCTGAGGGATTTGTTTTCGCTTCACAATCGCAGGCCAAAGTTCGAGTGGCGGATTTTGAATCAACCTGCCGTTTAAATTAAGATTATCCAGATCATTACAAATCCTTGTTCCGAAGATACATTGGTGTCCATGACAGGCCATACGCGGATGACAGTCTTTATAAGAACAGGTCCTGCCCAGATACTCACCAATCGAATTACAAAGAAATATATCAGCACCTGAATTGCGGCTTTGCGCATGTCCTTTGAGCTTTCGACCCAGCGCTACTAACGAATCGATATCTGTGGATTCACTTATCGTGATGAGTATGTCAGCGTCTTTCGGGTTTTCCTTTTCTGTAACCAAAGAGCCGACCAGCGCAATCCTCGACAAGCCATCAAGCTGTGAAGCACTTTCCACAAACTGCCTTATTTCATTAAGAAGGAACTGACGAAGCGATTCGCTCAAAAATCAATCTCCAGGAATTTAGCTGACAATATATTTATTGTACCTGCATCATATGAATTAATATACCGCCACCAAAACTGACGCCGCAGTTTCCTTTCTTTTTCTTTCTGACACACATTTCTCCTGATTGTATAACTCTTATACACATGCCCCCTCCTTAAACGCTCCATTACTTCACGTCACAACCTGCAGATGCTTGATTACAAGACTTGAACCTGTCGACTGTCAATTGCTAGCGTTGATTAAAAGCGCAGTTGCTTGTCATGTGTGCAATTAAAATTACTTAAGGAATTGATTTGCTTAACAGGCAGGTTAGTATAACACTGCCAGCGAATATTCATGCCGCCCATAACAGATTTTGGCGAAATCTTTAAGACCCGCTTGTCACCAAATTCTTTACTGAGTAATGCAACAATTTCCCCTTTTTCACCAAGCCGAAGATTATCGATGTACTGTCCATCACTGGTATCGTCCTGGCTCATGCCGATCTGTTCGAGTTTTGTTGGCCATTCGCCATACATTGAATATTGTTGCATGGTCATCATTCTAATCGGAGAAATCAGTGCATATGCCTGACCAAAACTGGCCACCATGATATATCCGCGATTATTCTGTGATACTGTATTGACCGGCATCACAACCGGTGAGGCAGACAACTGAACTGGAACCGGGCTGGGAACAGGAGTTGCAGCCGGAGTCGGGACCGTGGTCACTGCAGGTTTTTTTTCCGGTTTCGTGTCCTGACTAACCATGGATAAGGATTTAGTCAGTTCATCACGAACCTTATCAGGATCTGCCCTGATTTCCGCTTTTAACTTTAATTCATAACCATTCCAGGTTTCCTCAAGTATTTTAGCCTTGAGGAAACCGGCGCTTTTCGAATTAGCCTGATGAATAAATGAGGAACGGAATTCATCGCCAATCTGTTTCTGGCCAATAGTACTGTTGCTACTTACAAAAGTAACAATTTCTTCGAGCACGCCTGCCTTTATCAGCTTCATTGCATTGCTGCGGGCAGTAACGCGACTATCCAGGTCGCTTGCCTTGTAGGTATATTCGCGTATGTAGTTTTTTTCAGCACTGTTGACTGTTGTAACGACAATCAATATTACCAGGGTGAGCAGTATTCTCATGAGGTTGTGTATTTTTTTAACTAGACAGTGTATTTATAGACCAGAATACAAAGGAAGCAGGGCCATTGCTGTCCCATTTAAATTACACGCGTACACATAACTCACTGTTATACATGAAAGAGATAACTGTTTATGTCATCCGAAACATGAACTGGCAACGGTCGCCCGAGACACGCTGTGAATACTTCCTTGTACGCTCGAATGCCGCATCCATGCGGCATACGGTCTC
>JAJDNP010000076.1 GCA_022340645.1 Gammaproteobacteria bacterium
GCCGCCGGGGTGAAGGCGTGGGTAATGATAAGTGAAAAAGTCTGCGGCAAGGCGGCATAGTTGATTATCAGGATCAGCAGTCCCGCGCCGATATAGGAAAAAGCCATCAACGGCACCAGTTTTCCTGCAACACTCGCGATGCGTTTAATGCCGCCGATCAGTACCAGGGCGGCGAGTATTGTTATGATTGCTCCAGTTACGATATGTGGCAGATTGAAGGTATTGTTAATCACGTCGGCAACAGAATTAGCCTGTATGGTATTGCCTATACCAAAACCGGCGAATGCGCCAAACAGTGCAAAACAGGTACCCAGCCACGACCAGTGCGGTTTCAATCCGTTTTTGATATAAAACATTGGCCCGCCGATATGCATCCCTCGGCTATCAACTTCGCGGTATTTGACCGCAAGTACGGCTTCCGCATACTTGGTTGCCATCCCGACCAGTGCAGTGCACCACATCCAGAATAAGGCACCGGGACCGCCGAGGAAAATTGCTGTGGCGACACCTGCAATATTGCCGGTACCAATGGTTGCCGATAGTGAAGTCATTAATGCATTGAATGGCGGGATATCACCTTCGCCTTTTATCTGTCTTCCTTGCCAGAGCAGCCTGAAACCGTAACTAATGTTCCTGAATGGCAGGAAAGACAACCCCAGCATTAAATACAGGCCGGTGCCTAAGATAAGCAGTAGCATTAGCGGCCCCCACACAACACCATTAATGTAAGAAACCAGATCAGATAAAAATTGTATGACATCTGTTATTTTCAGCATTAATGGTCCCCAAACTTCACCATTAATGAAGGAAATTATGTCATTTAAATATTGCATAGCATTTACTTTTACGTGAATTTGAAATGAATGAATAATAACAGTTTCCGCGCTGTGTTTTCATCTGTATAAAAACGCCAAGATGTATCACTTTGCGCGTCATAAGTGATATTAGTTGAAGTCGCCGGGTTAATAAAATCGAGCTGCGCGAAGTTGATTAAAAAAATTACCGGCTCAATTATTAGCTGTCTCTTATACAAAAACAGTCCCGGTACTGATATTGCCTGATGAGAATGTTTTAGAGTCCCCGATAGAGGACCAGTAAAACCCTCGCCTTTAGGTGACGGATAAGGGTATAAGGCAATGAGTCATCTACTCTCGCCAAGGCGCAAAGCACACAAAGACAGGCTCTTTGTATTTAAAACCGGCAGTGACTTGTTTTCTTCGCGTGCTTTGCGTCTTTGCGAGATAAATAAACAGCAGGTGATAGATAAAGCTGACAACGTCATCAGTCATGTGCAAATCGGCCTGCCGGCTGAATTTATACGGCTTTCAGCTGTATCCCGAAGCCACCGGCTTTAACCGGTGAGTATTCACATAAAATAAAAAGCTTCAAAAATCAGGCTACCATTTGTCTGAAATGTCTGTTTGTAATTCCAGCAATACATTGTAAAGTGTTGAAAAACTGACAGTATTGACTATATATTCAGTAACATGTTTATCCTGACTGGTTGATAAAAAAATACATATATATTTCAGCCAGTTAAAATCCTCCAAACTTGATTTTTGCAAGTTAATCTGCTTTGAAATAACTAAATGCTTAAATGATACGCATACTTTACGTTTGGAAACGACATTAGTCGCCCGCTAAGCATTTATCCGGATACCGTGATGAAACCACAGCAGAACATTCAGCCGCATAATAACAACACTGGAACAGACAATGGTTCAGGCAAGTATTCAATACTCATCGATAAGATTGTAGAGTGTGCCAATAATCATCTGCTGATGTTTATGAATCAAATGTTGAGCACAGCGGACGAAAAGCTGAATGCCGAAGCAAAAAAAGCCAAAACTGAAGCAGAGCGCAACAAGTACATTGCCTGTACGAAGTTATTTTGTACAGAGCGAAATGATATTAGCCACCTGTTCTTCATGAAGCTAAACAGGTCACTGGCAACATCTCATGCAGATCCTGCAGACATTGAAAACGACACCAGCCTGGTAGACCAGGATGAAATGGATGAAATGGTGGCGATAACAACGATGCATGCAAAGGCCATGAATATCTATGGTCACGAAGTAAAAAATCTTGAAGCGCGTCTTGAGTATCTTGAGATCATGTGTACAGAGAGTTTTGATAAGGAAGCGCTGGATCCGAAACACATATGCGAAGTCTTTCAGGGAACCATTGAAACTATTGATTTAGCTATTGAAGTTAAATTAATTTTTTACAAGTTATTTGACCAGGAAGTGTGTTCAAAACTTGGCGTTATGTATAGTGCACTTAACCGGTTACTGGTTGATCATGGCATATTGCCTGAAATCGTTCTGACAACAACAAAAGACATTGATATTGAGCAACACATTGAAGGAGAAGTGTCATCACGTGTTGCAACGTATTATGATCCGGAGGAAAAGATACATACAGATTTCATACCAAGAACCAAGGAAGAAATAAGCCGCATTGTTAATGAGTTTATGTCAGGGGAAATGACCATAACGGGTGATGAAATCGAGTTGCCAGAGTCATTTCTGCGCACACCGACACAGCAGGATCTGGATGGTAAAAACTGTTACCAACGAAAAGATGTGCTAACAGCACTTTCCAATCTGCAGCGTAAGTTAACCTCTTTGCATAATAAAGCCAGGAACCTCACAACCAGTCAGATCAAACAGGAACTGCTTAACGATATAGAAAAAACACATAGCGGCGATGCAGATAAAAAAGTAAATCTGCTCGACGAAAGAAGCATGGATTTTGTCGGTTTAATGTTCGATGCAATTGCGCATGACGAGACGATTTCCGACATCATGAAAAAACTGATCAATCGTCTGCAGATTCCAGTGATGAAACTGGCGATGACGGACGGCAAGCTTTTTGATCAGGAGGTGCATCCCGCAAGAGTAACGATAGATTTATTAACCAATGCGGGTAAAGGTATCAACAGCAGGGAAGACCGTTTGTATAATGAATTAGCAGTTGTTGTCGACGATATTCTGGACATGTTTGACGCTGATATATCAGCTTTTGAACAGGCAGTTAATCAAATACAGGCCATTATTGACAAGGAAAAAAAGTTAACAGAACAAATAGAAAAGCAGCAACAAAAACAGATATTGCTCGAACATGCCCGCCATATCGTTACAACACAGCTGAAAATGCTGTTCTGCAATAAAAAAATGCCAGAGCAGATCAGGCCGCTAGTATTAAAAAACTGGGCAACATTAATGCTCAACCGTTACCTTCGATACGGACGCGGCAGCACCCCCTGGATCCAGTCGGTGTTATTGCTCAAACTTTTAATTAAATGCATGCAACCGATTCGTTTACAATCCCAGTACAATCTTGTCAAAAGTAATCACCTGGCGCTAGCCGAGGCGGTAAATGATGAGCTTTTTGAAACACATCTGGATAAAGATGAAATAGCCAGTCAGGTAGCGGTGCTTAAAATGCATTTTTTACAATTGATAAAGCAATTTGATTTGAAGCTAATCGGTGACGCTGGCGATGACTTAACTGAAGAAGAACTTGTTGACAATACAGCTGATGACACTGAAGAACAGGTACAGCAAATACAGCAGCAGGTAGATATGGCCAGACAAAAAATTGCCAGGTTATCAAGCACTACAAAACCGGGTGTCTGGTATGAAATATTTACCGATAAAGATAAATCAAAAAGGCGCCTGAAACTTTCAGTAATTTTAACTGATGCGGCGCAGTTAATTTTTGTTGATCGAAAGGGTGTAAAAGTTATCCAGAAAGATGCAGAAGAATTTGCCAAAGAGCTTGAGGATAACCGTTCTCGTGTGCTGGCAGATCATTCAACATTTGATTTTGCTTTAGGGCAGGTGATAGGCCGAATGGCGGCCTGAAAAAACAAGTTGGCAGGATAAAGATAAGTTGTCAGTTGGCAGTAATTTTAAAAAAATACAACCGCTTTTAAAACAGTTTTTCGCTTTTTTCACTGATAACTGCCAACTGCCAACTGCCAAGTTATGAAGACGCGTTTAATATTTTAATTATTTGTCTAATGATATTATCACTGCTGGTGTAATCAACAGATATTTCAGTGTTTTTAGCGTTATGGGATAAAACCAGCGCCGGGAAACTGTTTACGTGTAAAGATCTGGTCAGCTGTAATTCTCTTTTTAATTCATTCATGCAGGCTTCACTGCCAAGATCATGGGCAAAGGTAACTGTGTCAAGTCCTGCTTCGCCGGCCAGCTGGATCAGCACATCAGCATCTGAAGGATTCCTGGCCTGCAGGTAATAGGCCTGCTGAATGGCCAGTATCATCTTTTTTTCAATTTGCGGCTGTTGCATTCTAGCAGCGATCACCGCGCGGCAGGCAGGGTAGGTTGACCTTCGTGGCTTACAAAGTGACCAGAAATCGTAATTGAATTCTATGCCTGGAATTTCCTGCTGAATTCTCTTCCAGGTGCCACGAAGCCTGTTTTGCATATCGTCAGACATTGGCTGATCTGTATCAGTTGCCAGACCGCCTAAAACATACTGAAGTCTTACAATACCATGCAGTGCCAGTTGCACCTGGTCCCAGGCCGGGTGAAATCCCCAGCACCAGCTGCACATGGGATCATGAACATAATATAAAGTCGCAGTCGTATTATTCATTCAATGTTTTTCAGTTACAAACCAGTGCAATTATTGAGCATTAATAACCATACTCACACAGGTAGGCGCAATCGGCGGGAGCGCAAACATTAAATGAGCTGTCTGCTGCAACTTCAAATGACTGGCCGGCCAGATAGCTTTTGCTTTCTCTTTCACCGTCAAGCTGAATAATTAATTCGCCGGTAATAACCGTCAATAACCGTCATTTTTTCTCTTTCTGCTGTGTTAAACACGTAATCCCATGCACAGCCATAATGCCCACAGTTGCCGGCCTGGATTGCCCCTGAAAAGCCATGGATTTAACTTTTCCGTCAAAATATTCATTGGTTTTAAACATAAGATTAGTAAAAATATGATAGTTAAATAACAGCAGCTAATGCTGAAGCATTTTTTGCGGCTAAACAAGATTGCCATCAAAAAAATATATTTAATCCATAACACATTGATATTGTGATAATTTTGTATATATTATAAAATCCTAATATTTTACGACAGATGCTTGAAAGATGAAAAAAGAATATAGTTGCAGTTTTGTTGAAGAAAAGCTCAGTGTGGGCGGACAGTTGATCGATGTACGATCTCCAGTGGAATTTAACCAGGGTGCGCTTGATGGCGCCGTGAATATGCCTATTGACCATTTCACGTCGCTGAAAGATGATATTGATAAAACCAAACCCGTGTTGCTGTACTGTCGAACGGGCGCTCGTTCAGAAATGGTAAAAAGATATCTTGAACAGTCAGGCTTCAACCAGGTATACAATATTGGGGGCTTGCTGCAGTTTGCCGGTTGTTGACCTGCTGCAGCCAGTTAATTTACAGCTCCTAAATAACACAGGTTTAAATAGTATGGCTTATGATATTTCAGTTGAAAATATAAAGTGTGGTGGTTGTGCCAACACCATTACCAGCAAGTTAAATGCAATGGATATTGTAGACAGCTGCCAGGTTGATATTGAAAATGGTGTTGTTAATGTCAACGGCGATGAGTCGCATCGCGCCGAGGTAATTCAACAATTATTGAAATTAGGCTATCCGGAAAAAGGCAGCGCCGAAGGATTGAAAGCGGCCAAAGCCAAAGCAAAATCGTTTGTCAGCTGTGCTGTTGGCAGAATAAAAGAAAGTCATTAGTTGGCAGTTTGCGGAAAAGATAAGTTGGCAGTTGGCAGTTGGCAGTTGGCAGTTGGCAGTTGGCAGTAATTTTAAAAAAATCACAACCGCTTTTAAAATAGATTTTCGCTTTTAACTGATAACTGCCTACTTCAAACTGCCAACTTATCTTTTCTGCCAACTTTCTTTTTCATGAAAACGCGCGATTTTAACTATTCTCTGCCTGACCGGCTTGTCGCACAAAAACCCTGTGATATCCGTTCACAGAGCCGTTTGTTACACTACTCACGCACTGATCAAGCGATTAATCACCTTGAATTTAGCAATATCCCTGATTTACTAAATCCTGGCGATTTGCTGGTGTTTAATAATACTCGTGTTATCCCGGCGCGTATTTATGGCTACAAGGAAACGGGCGGCAAAGTCGAAATACTGGTTGAGCGTGTAACAGGTGAGCAGCAATGCCTGGCGCATATCAAGGCCAGCAAATCACCCAAACCCGGCAGCAATCTTATTTTGTGTGATGCTGAGAAAAAACATCAATTCACTGTGACCGTCACTGGCCGGGAAAACGACCTGTTTTTGCTGAGCACGAGTTCAGCATACTCAATCGCAAATATCATGGAAAGCATTGGCCATATGCCATTGCCGCCTTATATCAGCCGTGATGATACGGTTGCAGATTTTTCCCGATATCAAACTGTTTATGCAGAAACACCCGGTGCAGTAGCCGCTCCCACTGCAGGTTTGCATTTTGATGAAAATCTGCTGCAGCAACTTGGTGAAAAAGGCATTAATACCGCCTATGTCACGCTGCATGTAGGTGCCGGCACATTTCAGCCAGTTCGTTGTGAAAGTATTAAAGACCACAAAATGCACCTTGAATATCTTGTAGTACCACAGGAGACAGTCGATAAATGTTTGCAAACACGGCAACATGCCGGTCGCATCATTGCTGTAGGCACCACGAGCGTACGCGCCCTGGAAACTGCTTCGAGAAACGGTCGTCTTCAAGCATATAGCGGTGAAACGGATATTTTTATCTATCCCGGTTACCGGTTTCAGAGTGTCGATGCATTGATTACCAATTTTCACTTACCTGAATCAACCTTGCTGATGTTAGTCAGTGCTTTTGCAGGCAAGGATGAAATCTTGTGCTGTTATGCCAAAGCGGTAGCTGAGGAGTACCGTTTTTTCAGTTATGGCGATGCCATGTTTATCAGTTGAAGATTAGTTTTAAGTTATAAGTTTTGAGTATGCTCACTTAACTTCTAACTTTAAACTTTTAACTTAAAACTACGTTATAAGACATTGATGATATTTGATTTAATTAAAGAAAGTAATGGCGTCCGCCGGGGGCGGCTGAGTTTTGAGCGCGGTACAATTGAAACGCCTGCATTCATGCCGGTAGGCACTTATGGCACGGTTAAGGCCATGACGCCGGAGGAATTGACGGAGATTGGCGCTGAAATTATCCTGGGCAATACTTTCCATCTGATGCTGCGGCCGGGTACCGAGGTGATTCGCAAACATGGCGATTTACATGATTTTATGCACTGGGAAAAACCCATCCTCACTGATTCCGGTGGTTTCCAGGTATACAGTCTGGCAACAATGCGGAAAATCACCGAGCAGGGCGTGCTGTTCAATTCACCGGTTGATGGCCGAAAAATTGAATTAACGCCTGAATATTCCATGCAGATTCAACGTGAGCTGGGTTCTGACATCGTAATGATTTTTGATGAATGCACACCATACCCGGCGACAGAGAAGGAAGCAGCGGAGTCGATGTTATTGTCACTGCGCTGGGCGGAGCGATGCAAGGTCGCTCATCAGGCCAATTTTCAAAACACCACCCCATCAGCTCTTTTTGGCATTGTACAGGGCGGAATGTACAGGGAATATCGACTTGAATCAGTCTCGGGGCTTGCCCGGCTTGGTTTTGATGGCTATGCCATTGGCGGCCTGTCTGTCGGCGAGGCCATGGAGGAACGCAACCAGGTGCTGGATTTTACCGTGCCTGAATTACCCGCTGACAAACCGCGTTATCTGATGGGGGTCGGGCGGCCGGAAGATATTATTGAAGCGGTAAAACGCGGCATTGATATGTTCGACTGCGTGATACCGACCCGCCATGCGCGTACCGGGTTTCTCTATACATCCAGAGGCATACTGAAAATACGTAATAGCCGCTATCAGGATGATATTCGCCCGCTGGATGAAAATTGCCAGTGTTACACCTGCCGGAACTACACACGTGCCTACATCCGGCACCTGGACAAGTGCGGTGAGATACTGGGGTCTCGCCTGGCAACCATACATAACCTGTATTATTACCAGCAACTGATGCGTGATATTCGTTCTGCAATTGAAAATGGCCGTTTTGATGAATTTGCAAATTCGTTTTATGAAAGCATAGAAGGCGGGATTGATAGCTGATTAAAACGCAGGTCGGGTTAGCGTAGTGTAAGCCGAGGGTTTTCTGCTGTTACTACGGTGTTGCCGGATTAATAATAATGAAGTCTTCCCGCTCGAAATGTGGCATAATACCGCGCCATTAATAGGCATTTCATTGAAAGCATTAAATGCCTTTTTTTCTGTAATCCAAGATTTTCAATAACAGAGGTTAAACATGAGTTTTTTTATATCTGATGCCATAGCGGATGCCGGCGCAGCAGCCGGCGCGGCACAGGCGCCTGATCCATTAGCGTCATTAATTTTACCGATCGGCCTGGTAATTTTATTTTATTTTTTTCTTATCCGCCCGCAAAGCAAGCGCCAGAAAGAACATAAGAAAATGATTAGCGAGTTGCAGAAAGGTGAAGAAGTAATAACTACAGGAGGCATTCTGGGCAAAATCACAAAAATAAGCGATGATTTTATTACGCTTGAAATTGCTAAAGATGTTTCATTACATATACAGAAAAATGCGGTCCAGACCATTATGCCGAAAGGTACAATGAAAGATCAGATGAATTAATACCTTCATTTGTATAAAAAAATCGCACTCTAACATAAACACTGCTATATCAAGTTTTGTTCAAGAAAATCAAAATAATAATAATTTTTAATAAAAAAATATCCAGAACTCTTAACGGGAACACTCAGCCATGCTGAATCAATATCCACTGTGGAAATATATCTCACTTTGCCTTGTACTGTTGTTTGCCTGCATTTATGCGCTGCCGAATCTTTATGGTGAAGACCCGGCGGTTCAAATCAGCCATCGCACCAAATCTTTAACTCAGGAAGATAAAGCGGCTGTAGAGAAGATATTGCAGTCAAAAGATATAACAATGAAATCTGCTGACCTGGACCTGGGCCATCTACTTGTGCGTTTCGATAACACTGAAACTCAGCTTGTTGCTGCTGAAGCTCTGAAAGAAAATTTAGGTAAACAATACCTGGTCGCGCTTAACCTGGCACCAGCTACTCCCGAGTGGCTGCGCGCAATAAATGCAGCGCCAATGTACCTCGGTCTCGATTTACGCGGCGGTGTACACTTTCTGATGGAAGTGGATATGGTGGCCGCCATCAAACGGCTGGAAGAAAGTTTACTATCTGATATTCGCAGTTATCTGCGCGATGAAAAAATTCGTTACCGTGGTGTGCGCCGCGAGGATGATGGCCTGTATATCAATTTCCGTGACCTGGCAGAATTGCAGCAGGCGGCTGAAAAACTGCCGCGGGCATTTCGTGAACTGGAATTCACCGAAGATGAAGCAGCTTTAACCATAAAAGCAAAGCTCACTGAGGCAGCTATACGGGAAGAAAAGAAATCTGCCCTGCA
This sequence comes from Gammaproteobacteria bacterium, assembly GCA_022340645.1. Lineage (GTDB taxonomy): Bacteria > Pseudomonadota > Gammaproteobacteria > SZUA-229 > SZUA-229. The sequence goes on from JAJDNP010000076.1 coordinate 9,527, forward strand.
ACAGAATATTATTACCCTGCGTAATCGTGTTAATGAATTAGGCGTGGCGGAACCCGTCATTCAGCAGCAAGGTGATTCACGCATAGTGGTACAGCTGCCAGGTATCCAGGATACCGCTGGCGCCAAAAAAATCCTGGGAGCAACCGCAACCCTCGAGTTCAGGATGACCGAAGGCACGCGGGCCGACTGGCTAGAGGCGGAAAAAACTGGCCGCATACCGCTGAATGCCATTCTTTATCACGAGCGTGACGGCAGCCCGGTATTATTGAACCGCCGTGTTATCGTTACCGGTGACCAGATTGTTGATGCAGCATCAACGTTTGATCAACAGAAAGGTATGCCTGCGGTATCAGTTCGCCTGAATGGAAAGGGCGCCAAGAAAATGGGAGAAACCACACGTGAAAACATCGGCAATCCGATGGCGGTGGTGTTCATTGAAAATAAAATTGAAACGAAGCGTGTTGGCGATACCATGACAAAACATCGCACCACCACAAAAGAGGTCATCAATATTGCCACAATCCAGGGGCAGTTCAGCGCCCGCTTCCAGGTAACCGGCCTGGATTCACAGGAAGCGCACGATCTTGCCCTGTTACTGCGTGCAGGTTCATTGCGAGCTCCTGTTGAAATTATCGAGGAGCGTACGATCGGGCCAAGCCTGGGCAAAGACAACATCGAGAAAGGCTTTATTTCGGTTGTTATCGGTTTCGTCACGGTACTGGTGTTTATGACTGTTTACTACAAAGGTTTTGGCATCATTGCCAACATCGCCCTGACGGCAAACGTGGTCATCATAGTTGCCGTACTTTCATTGTTGCAGGCTACGCTGACAATGCCCGGTATTGCGGGGATCGTGTTAACCGTCGGTATGGCGGTAGATGCTAATGTACTTATTTTCGAGCGTATCAGAGAAGAACTCAGAAACGGCAACTCGCCGCAGGCCAGCATTCATGCCGGCTATGAAAAAGCCTTCAGCACCATTACCGATGCCAATGTCACCACGCTGCTAGCCGCCGTTGTGCTGTTTGCACTTGGCACGGGACCGGTAAAAGGCTTCGCGATTACCTTAAGCATCGGTATCTTAACTTCGATGTTAACTGCCATCGTGGGAACGCGCGCCATTGTTAATTTACTGTACGGCAATCGTCCGATAAAAAAACTGTCGATATAAACAGGCTGAACACAGTCACTAATAAATCCAACTCAGGTATCCAGGATGTCACAAACACAAACCGATAATAAAGTCATGATTAAATTTATGAGCTTGAGAAAATACACCATGGTTTTCTCAATATTATTAATTATTGTTTCGATTGTCAGCCTGGCAATAAATGGCCTGAATTTTGGCATTGATTTTACCGGCGGCTACCTGATAGAAGCTGGCTATCAAAACGATGTAAATCTCGATAAGGTCAGAAATGCGTTAGTTGATGCAAAATTTAAGGATGCGCAGGTACAGAACTACGGTTCATCAAAAGATATCATCGTGCGGATTGCGCCGCGGGCAGATATAAATAAAGCAACCATCGGCGACAGTATTCTTAACGTCCTGAAAACCACTTCTGATCAGGAAGTAAAGATGCGCCGTGTGGAGTTTGTCGGTCCGCAGGTGGGTGAGGAACTGCGCGATGAGGGCGGCATTGCGTTGTTAGTTGCACTCGGCGGTATCCTGATTTATATCAGCTTGCGTTTCCAGCTCAAATCAGCCGTTGGTGCAATCCTGGCACTGGTACATGACGTTATTATTACCGTGGGTGTTTTTTCATTATTACAAATAGAGTTTGACCTCACCGTGCTGGCCGCCGTTCTGGCCGTTATCGGCTACTCGCTGAATGATACGGTGGTGGTGCTCGATCGTATCCGTGAAACCTTCAGAAGTATACGTAAAACTTCAGCTGAAGATATATTAGATTTATCAATCAATCAGACGCTGTCACGTACTCTGATGACATCGTTTACAACTTTACTGGTGTTAACAGCACTGTTCTTTTTTGGCGGTGAAATAATTCATGGTTTCGCAACCGCGCTAATCATTGGTGTTGTTATCGGTACCTACTCATCTATTTACATTGCCAGCGCAACCTTACTGTACATGAATATTCATAAGCAGGATTTTATGGTTGAAGCAAAAGAACAGGTTGTTGATGATATGCCTTAAAAGACAGTTGGCAGTTATCAGTTAAAAGCGAAAAACAGTTTTTAAAATTACTGCCAACTGCCAACTATTTTTTTAAACTAACCACTGTTTGAAAATCCTTAAGAATAACTTTCGGCTGGTGCGGGGCATCGAAGAAAGCAACCAGTTTGCCTTCTGGATTGAGTAACAGAATTGAAGAGCTGTGATCGACCAGGTAACCACTGTCATGCGAACCGGCCTCTGAATCGCCGTAAGCAGGCATCTTTATATACACTACACTCATCTGCAGCGTTAGTGCTTTTATGAGTTTTTCTTCGCCAGTAACACCGATAAAGTCTTTATCAAAATATTCAACATATTCGCCTAGCATTTCCACTTTATCACGATCAGGATCAACACTGACAAAATAGACATCAGGAAACATGTGATTGCTTGCGATAGCTATCTTCTTTGACTGGGCCAGCGAACTCAGTGTTGCGGGACAGACATCCGGGCAATTCGTATAGCCAAAGAAAAGGAAGCTCCAGTGTCCAGTAACATCGTCAGCGCTAAAAGTGCTGCCATCGTCTTTAGTCAAAGCCGGAATCACAACTTTCCGTGCGGCGGGTAAGATGCTCCCCTGGATTGGCGAATAGTTGTTTCTTGCCGCCAACAATTCTTTTTGTTTTATTTCTGCAGAATTGCTGCCTTTATTAGCCTGCTGCTGCAGCGAAGACAACCAGGCACCAGCCGAGAGAGCGACGACAGCTGCGACCGTGATACTTAATTTTGATTTTGATGTCATCATCAGATCAGTAACATTTAAACTGAAAGTGATCACACAATAACTGACTTATGGAGCCTGAAAAATAGTGATCGACTACCATCGCGATAAACAACAACATCAGATAATTAATTGAATACACAAAGGTGGAAATGGCGGCATTCTTTTTATTGCTAAACATCAGCATGAAAACTTTATAAAAGAAATAGAAACCAAGCAACACCGCCGAAACCAGATATAACTCGCCACGCATATATGTAAGGTAAGGCAACAGGGTTACCATGAACATTAAGATAGTATAACCAAGGATTGAATACTTGGTAAATTCTATGCCATGCGTTACCGGCAGCATAGGCAGATTAACTTTTGCATAATCGTCACGGCGGTGAATGGCTAACGCCCAGAAATGAGGCGGCGTCCATGTATAGATAATCAAAACCAGCAATAAACCATGCGGATCGATAGAATCAGTCACAGATGTCCAGCCGAGCAGGGGTGGTGTCGCGCCTGCAAGACCGCCGATCACAATATTTTGCGGTGTGGCTTTTTTCAGATACATGGTATAAATCACCGCGTAGCCTATCATGCTGGCAAATGTTAACACCGCTGTTAAAACATTGACCCAGGCTGTCAAAACAAATACAGACGCCGCCGCCATCATAACCGCAAATATGAAAGCGTTCTGCTGACTAACTCTGCCCCTGGGTAATGGCCGATTTTCAGTGCGCGCCATTCTGGCATCACTTTCTCTTTCTACAATTTGATTTATTGCTGCGCCCGCAGCAGATCCCAGTCCAATACCCAAAGTAGACATGATCAAAATGAAAATTGATATGTCACCAGGCGGGCTTGCCAGAACCACGCCAACAACCGAGGTCAGTAATAATAAAGCAACAACTTTTGGTTTACATAATGCAAGGTAATCTCGCCAGGTCGCGCTTTCGTTCATCTCGTTGATTAACTTTGTGGAAGATGAGTTATCCAATTTGAGAAGCCTTAAGTAATTTCTTAATATCGTATAATAAATCTTTGTTCGGCTGGTCCCGGGTAAAACGCATCATCACGTTGCCTATGGGATCCATAATGTAAGTCTCGTTGTTATCGATACTGACGTCGTTACGGACATTATCACCCAGGGCCTTGATGATGGCTGATTTATCACCATTCACATTTACAACATTTGGATGTGTTTCAGCAATTAATTTTAACAATGATTCGTCAGCTGGTTCCAGATGCACAAACATGCGAACGGCCCGGTCCCTGTCCTTGCCTAATGATGTATAGATCTGTCGTGTATCGTAAAGACGCGAAGCACATTGCTGATCACAATTTCTACCGAGAAAAGAAATTATCCGCCATTTGGACATCAGTTCTTTTTGCGGAATAATTTCACCATTTTCATTTCTCAGTTGAAAACTCGAAATATGAATAATCGGATTTAAAATTTCACCATGATTGGTAAATGACTTTATATCGACAAAAAAGTACATGACATAAGCCAGTATTACCGGCGCGACAAAAGACAGCACCACAAACCAGATCGTGTAGGGATTTTTATTCTGCTGGGGGTTATTCACGGGTTCAGCACTGGAAATCATTTCATTTTGTAAATCAACATCATTCATCTGTTAAACCGCCTGGCCTGTACTCGTTCTGCGTTTCGTGTTAACAACAATATAAATCAGCGACAAGGCCAGCGACATGGCAAACCACTGAAAAGCGTAACCATTATTTTTTGCGCTATTCAAATTGAGCACGGGAAGATCATATTCGAGACTTCCAGGCTGGTCCTGATCGAGCCATAACACCATGTCGTATACCTGGCCGCCCAGAATCTTGTCGATCTCATCTATATCTATATACTGTAACACAACCGGCCAGTTTTTCGTCTGCAGAATATTTTTCGCCAGCACCAGTGCGCTTGGCGGCGTTATATCCAGCAAACCCTGAAGCAGAATCCTGCCACTCGGTGTTTCAATTGCGGGCAGATTGTCTCGTGATTCTCCCTGCTGTAAAAATCCCCTGTTAACCAGCAGCAGTTTATTATCGTCCAGTCTTACCGGGGTGAACAGGTGATAACCGACACGGCCGTTTAGAACCTTGTTATCGAGTAAAATGTTGTGTTTCGCATCATATTCGCCATAAAACCTGACCGGGTAAAAGCGGCGCTCCTCGACAGACTCAGGCAACAATTCAAAATTTACCGGCGTCAAATTTTTTCGTTCCAGGATTTTTTGCTGTAATGCGTCTTTAAATGCTGCACGATCAAATTGCCAGAAACCAAGCGAAACCATGGTGTATAATAAAACAGCAGTGATCAGAGTGCTCAATAATCCCGGATTAAATTGATAAGATCTGAGGTTTATACAAATTAAACGGTATTGTCTTAAAGCGTTCAGCTTGCTCATCTAATCTACAGAAATATTCTACATGTAAGATAATCAGGAAAACCCATGGTATTTAAAATCGTAATTCTGACCTTATTGTTCGTTGTGCTCGTCAGCCTTGCATCTGCACTGGTCGCTATGGTTAAAGGTGATCAGTCAGACAGAATGATTAAATCTTTAACCTGGCGTATCGGTTTATCCATTTTAATTTTCCTGCTGCTATTAATAGGACAGGCCATGGGGTTGATTACGCCCCACGGCCTGTCTTGAATCCAGCGAGTATCACTGCTAACAGCAGTTATACGGAATTGAATTCTCTTTATAGCCAGTAGACGAAGATAAAAAGACCGAGCCAGACAACGTCCACAAAATGCCAGTACCAGGCAACCGCTTCAAATGCAAAATGTTTCTCAGGGGTGAAGTGGTTCTTCATCGAACGGATCAGCATGATAATTAACATCGTTGTACCCATGGTCACGTGAAAACCATGGAAGCCGGTTAACATGAAAAATGTACTGCCGTAGATGCCGGAGTTAAGCGTCAGGCCCAGCTCATTATATGCATGAATATATTCTTCAGCCTGAAGAATAAGGAAGCAAACGCCCAGTACCACGGTAGCAGCCAGCCATAACACCAGTTTATTATTATGTCTGGCGCGCAATGCGTGATGCGCAATCGTTATTGTTACTGATGAAGATAACAGGATTGCAGTGTTGATTGCAGGTAAACCGGTAGCTTCCATCGCTTCTTTAGGAGCAACAAACTTGGTGTTATCCGGGTTTGTCAGCACGGGCCAGATAGCGTCAAAAGTAGGCCATAACAACTCATGTGTCATCGCATTGTTGCCCGCACCGCCCAGCCACTGAACTGCAATAGTACGCGCATAGAAGAGGGCGCCGAAGAAGGCGGCAAAGAACATTACTTCAGAGAAAATGAACCACAGCATACCGATGCGGAATGATTTGTCTACCTGAGGATTATAATTGTCAGCCATCGACTCGTTTATGACCGTACCAAACCATCCAAAGAACAGGTAAGCGATCAATAAGATTCCGATTGGCAGCATCAGGCTGATCGAGCCCGAGTGGATTGAATTGACCGCACCAATAACCGTTGTTAACAGTGCGATTGTACCAACAACAGGCCATTTACTTGGCTCTGGTATGAAATATACATCACGATTTGTAGTTGATGACATAGTTATTATTTCCTGATTTTTTAGAATTGTGACAAAGGCGTGCTCAGTGCTATGGTGTGTTTAATCCCATTAGCTGCCTGGGCGTCCTCTGAACCTGGTTTTATAAAAAATGTATATGACAGTGTTATTTCATGTATATCTTCGTCAATGGAAGGGTCAACGATAAATACCACTGGCATTTCTCTTTCTTCACCTGCCTTAAGCGTCTGCTGAGTAAAACAGAAACATTCAGTTTTCTTAAAGTAGGAAGCAGCCAGCCCGGGTGCAACACTGGGTATTGCCTGGCCTGTTATATCTTTATCGGTCAGGTTCCTGGCATAAAAGCCTACCTTTGTAGGTTCCCCGGGATGCACTATCACGCTGGTCTGCGATGCTTTAAATTCCCATGGCATGCTTTCATTCAAGCTTGTCACAAACTCTACTTTTATTTCCCGATTGTTATCAACCTGTAATTCAGTACCGGAATAAGCTACGCCAGCTGTTTTACCGTTTAAGCCGGTCAGGGAACAAAAAGTATCATAAAGCGGGACCAGCGCAAAACCGAAGCCGAACATGGCAATTACAACAAATAGCAGATTTCTTAAGACTTTACTGTTATTTGTGCACGCCTGCGTTGCCTGCTTGTTCGGTTGCGTTGCCATTTGGCTCTTCTTAATCTGTTCGCTTACTTAACAACAGGCGGTGTTGAAAAGCTATGGAATGGAGCAGGTGATGGCAGTGTCCATTCCAGGCCTTCAGAACCTTCCCAGACTTTACCCGTTGCTTTTACTGTATTTCTGCCACGGATGGTTTTAACAATGTTGTACAGTAATATCAGCTGTGTGAATCCGAAGATAAACGCACCGACAGAAGCGAGTGCATTAAACTCGGCAAATTGCAGGTTGTAGTCAGGAATACGACGAGGCATACCGGCTAAACCAAGGAAGTGCATCGGGAAGAACAATATATTAACTGAAATGGTAGATAACCAGAAATGCAGTTTGCCCAGTTTTTCGTCATACATATTGCCGGTCCATTTAGGCAACCAGAAATAGACTGCGGCAAAGATGCCGAACAATGCACCCGAAACCAGTACATAGTGGAAGTGAGCAACCACAAAATATGTATCCTGATACTGGAAGTCTGCAGGAACGATACTTAACATCAGGCCGGTGAAACCGCCGATGGTAAACAGGAAGATGAAAGCAATCGCAAACAGCATCGGTGTTTCAAAGCTCAGCGAACCACGCCACATCGTGCTTACCCAGTTGAATACTTTGACGCCGGTTGGTACAGCGATCAGCATGGTTGCATACATAAAGAACAGCTCAGTCGCAACCGGCATACCCGTCGTGAACATATGGTGAGCCCACACGATGAATGACAGGAAAGCAATAGAGGAGGTCGCATAAACCATCGAACTGTAACCAAAGATCTTCTTGCGAGAGAAGGTAGGAACGACCTGAGAGATAATGCCGAAAGAAGGCAGAATCATGATATACACTTCAGGGTGGCCAAAGAACCAGAAAACGTGCTGGAACAATACGGGATCACCGCCACCGGCAGCATTGAAGAAGCTGGTACCGAAATGGCGGTCAAATAACATCATCGTTACCACGCCGGCAAGTACAGGCATGACCGCAATCAGCAGGTAAGCCGTGATAAACCAGGTCCATACGAAGATAGGCATTTTCATGTAGGTCATGCCAGGTGCGCGCATATTGATGATGGTGGCAATGATATTAATTGCGCCCATAATCGATGAGATACCCATCATGTGTACTGAGAAGATGAAGAAATCAGTACTGGCAGGGCCGTAAGTTGTGGATAGAGGAGCGTAGAAAGTCCAGCCAAAGTTTGGCGCTGACCCCATACCCATCAGACTCATGACAAGGCTTGCAATCAGCAGACCAAACGCGCCAGGCAGTAACCAGAAACTCCAGTTATTCATACGTGGTAGCGCCATGTCCGGTGCACCGATCATCATTGGCACCATCCAGTTCGCCAGCCCGACAAATGCCGGCATGATCACCCCGAACACCATAATGAGGCCATGCAGGGTAGTCATCTGGTTGAAAAGCTCTGGTTCGACGAATTGCAGACCCGGCTCAAACAGCTCGGCACGGATTACCAGCGCCAGCGCGCCACCAACAAAAAGCATGGTAAAGCTGAACCACAGGTACATGGTTCCGATGTCTTTATGGTTAGTACTAAATAACCAGCGGCCTATGCCGGTCGGTTTATGATCATGATGCTCACCATGATGTTCTTCGATAACAGCGCTCATATATGCCTCGTTTATCTTTTATTATTCAATAAGTTGAGTTTAATTACTAAAGTTAAATATTAACTTAACGTGCCGCTTTAATATCAGCAGGTTGTACAACATCTCCCATGTTGTTACCCCATGCGTTACGCTCATAGGTGATAACAGCTGCAAGATCAGCATCATTCAGCTGTGTACCGAATGCCTGCATGGCCGTGCCTGTTTTACCATGTGTTACGATGTCGATATGTTTAGCGGCCGGGCCGGTAGCTATTGCACTGCCTTTAAGCGCAGGGAAGACATTAGGTATACCTTCACCTGATACCTGATGGCATGCTGCGCAGTTGGTCGCATAAACAGTTTTACCGTGCTCGATTAACTCATCCCTGGTCCAGGTTTTGGTTGCACTTTCTGCTGCGGCCGCTGCCAGTTGCTTCTTGCCGGCAACCCATGCCTGGTAATCATCTGCAGAAACTACCTTGACGACAATAGGCATAAAACCATGATTCTTGCCACATAGCTCGGCGCATTGACCACGATAAGTGCCAACTTTGTCAGTTTCAAACCAGCTCTCATTGATGAAGCCTGGAATAGCATCTTTCTTGACGGCAAAAGCAGGCATCCACCAGGAGTGGATAACATCGTTTGAAGTCAATAACAGGCGAACTTTTGTATTCACCGGTACGACTACCGGGTTATCAACCTCAAGTAAATAATTATTATCTTTTGTTGCCTTGTTTTGTGTTTGTTCAACAGGTGTCGCCAGATTACTGAAGAAACTGATATCTTCAGCGAGGTAATCATAGTGCCATTTCCATTGATAACCTGTAATTTTAATGGACATATCAGAATTTGACGTATCTTCCATTGCCAGTAACACTCTGGTTGCCGGAACCGCCATGAAGGCCAGGATGATGAATGGGATAATAGTCCAGAGAAGTTCTACCGTTAAATTATCATCAAATTTTGCAGCGACTGCGCCACGTGATTTGCGATGCATGATGATTGAATAGATCATTGCACCAAAAACGATAATACCAATACCAACACAGATCCACATAACCATGGTATGTATACCATATGCACCCTGGCTGAATGAAGTGACACCTGGACGCATGTTAAGCTGATACTCAGCCCAAGACTGCATGCTGACTAGCATGAGACTTATAAAGCTGGCAACACGTATTGTTGCACTCATATATACTCCTGACATTTTTAGTTTTTTGAATTTTTGATTAGCTTTTCAGGTCTGTAGTAATTCGCAAACAGTGCAAACAGCGGTTATACCTGAACATAAACGGCGAGTATCCTACTTTTAAAAATGCCTGTTTACAAGTGTAATCAGACAATAATTGTGCCATTTCACACATATAATCTATAAATTGTTCGGTTAACAAGTACTATATAATCATATGCTTATAAAGATAGACGCTGTCAGTGACAGGAGCGGTGCACTATGACAGATCCTGGACGGGTATGGTCTGTGGTTTTAAACCGCTCTAAAAGTATTAGTAAAAGCCTGGACTAAGCAATTACGCTATTTAACATAATATACATTATGCGGACTTAATAGATTGCGTGGTCGGGGCCGCAGGCGCGAATCCTTTCGCATGATATCTGTACAGTTGCAGGTGCGAATTAATTCGCACAGCAATGCCGGAGTGTGCATACATAAGGTATCGAAGTCGAAAACCCGGGCTCCGCCACCAGCAAAAATAAAACAACCGTAGGCCTGCATAAGGCATGCAGGCAATTGCTACATCGCAGCTACCGTGAACGGCAAAGCCTTATCCCGTCTCGGCCTATAAAAAAAACAGACACCCATAAAAAAAACAGGACACCCATAGAAAAAAAACAGGACACCCATTAATTAAACCGCTTTTTCACTGACATAAATATCTGTTTGTATTTTGGCTTTGCTCTTTTCCTACCTTAAACAAGCCAGTGAGTCTGTACAGAGCAAAAAACAGCAAAAAACAGAAACAAAAAACAGGACACCCATTAATTAAGCAAAAAACGAGCAAAAAACAGGACACCCATTAATTAAACCGCTTTCTCGTTGACATAAATATCTGTTTGTATTTTGGCGTTGCTCTTTTCCCACCTTAAACAAGCCATTGAGTCTGTACAGTTATCATGGGGTTTCAGTGAAAACTGTCTGAGTCCACGCGTTTTTCAGCGTGGGCGAGTTTTTTCACAGCATGATAACTGTGCTGGCTCGATGGGAACCCCTGTGTTTTAGGGGCGCAGTTGTAGTGGCGGCATTCTTTTGGTTACTTTTCTTTTGCTGTAGAAAGAAAAGTAACTCGCCGTTAAAGGCGAAACTCGCCCAATCTGAAATAAATAAATGGTAATGATTGAGAATACAGTCAAACGTTCACAGATCTTTGGAAAAAAACCGGATGTATTTTGTGCGAATAAATTCGCACCTGCAAAAAATAGATCACCCATAAAAATTAAGCCCTTAATGGCTTCCCGGCGAGGCGCCGGTTCTTCCCTGCCTTCGTATCTGCGCTTGTTCTATCACAATCGGTGTCGGAGTCATTCAAATTCACTCCGACACGCATGTCATGTAGCCATTGGCTCCGTTGTGCGAATTTATTCGCACCTGCAAAACCTGCAGACTTGTATTGCTGCGCCTGGCAAAGGATAATTCACATCCTGAATATTATCGCCCGATTACCCTGAACCCTACTTACCAATCGACAGTCCATTGCTACAGCTTCAAATCCCCGAAAAACACGGCAAGACCTGGTGGAACAAACTTTACGGCAGCTCGCTTGCCTTATCGATTGTTGAAACATCGGTCAGTTATAACAATGGGCCTGTTGTTGTTATTGTCGAAGACGTCATCCACGCTGATGTTCTGACCAGGGAAATTGAATTTTATAAAGATGATAAACAGCGCATATTTCATCTGCCCGACTGGGAAACCCTGCCTTACGATATTTTCTCTCCACACCAGGACATCATTGCCGAAAGGCTGACCACGCTGCACGCTTTGCAGAACATCCATGCCGGCGACATATTAATCATCCCGCTGAATACACTTGCACAGCGGTTGCCGCCGCGCAGTTACATCCAGGGAAATGTTTTAAAACTTGGAATCAGTCAAAAACTGGATATTGAAGCCTTTCGTCGTGAACTTGAAGCCAGCGGTTATTCCAATGTTAATGAAGTGATGGAACACGGCGAGTTCGCCATACGCGGTTCAATTATCGACCTGTTTCCGGCCAGCTCGAATACACCTTACCGCATCGATTTATTCGATGACGATATTGAAACGATTCGCTGTTTTGATCCGCAAAGCCAGCGCTCTGACAACCGGGTCGAAACAGTTGAACTGCTGCCTGCACGTGAATTTCCAACCGATGATGCGGGCATCCAGAAATTCCGTTCGCGTTACCGGGAAATGATTTCCGGCGATCCGCTGAACAGCATCATATATAAGAGTGTCAGCGATGGCATAATGCCTTCGGGTATCGAGTATTACCTGCCGCTGTTTTATGACGAAAATGAACTCGATACCCTGTTTGACTATTTACCCGTTTCCTCGCTTTATATCGCGACTGACGAACTGGAACACCATTTGCGGGCATTCGAGGCAGAGGTAAATGAACGCTATGAACAGCGCCGCCATGATATCGAGCGCCCTATTCTGGCGCCTGAATACCTGTACCAGACAACATCCGAAATAACAGGTTTGCTGGCCCAGGGCAGTATTATCTACACTTCCAGCAGCAAGCACATCGATGATCGGTACAATGCGAATGTAAAAACGCCGCCTGACCTGATCCTGCAGACCCGGTTAGATGATCCCGCGCAGGCACTTAAAAGCTACATTAATACATTCATTAGCTCAAACAAGGGCCGTATTTTATTCGTTGCCGAAACCAGCGGCCGCCGTGAAGTATTAAGTGAATTGCTGCGTGGTCATCAGCTATACCCAAAAGTTTGTAAATCCTGGCGCGAGTTTATTTCCTGCGAAGATATTATCTGCATCACCGTTGCTGAAATTTCACAGGGTCTGGTGCTTGAAGCCAGTGATCGTGTCAATGCTGACATTTCAGTTATCACCGAATCACAGATTTATGGTCAGCGTGCGATACAGAAGCGGCGCAGGAAAAAAGCCGGTGCGGATAGTGATGCAATCGTTCAGAATCTCACTGATTTGACCATTGGTGCGCCAGTGGTGCATATCGACCACGGTGTCGGACGGTATATGGGCCTGGAAAAGCTCAGCAGCGAGGACTATGACGCTGAATTTCTGCTGCTTGAATACGCCGGCAAAGATAAGCTGTATGTGCCGGTATCATCGCTGCATTTAATCAGCCGTTATACCGGCGCTTCTGCAGAGAATGCACCGCTGCACAAGCTGGGCTCTGATCACTGGGCCCGGGCACGTAAAAAAGCGGCTAAACAGGCGCGCGATGTCGCCGCAGAATTACTTGATATTCATGCCCGCCGCGCCGCGGTACAGGGCCGATCTTATTATATTGATGAAAACGAGTACGCCAGCTTCTGCAACAGTTTCCAGTTTGAGGAAACTCCCGACCAGGAAGCTGCAATTCATGCTGTGCTGGATGACTTGCGCAGCCCGCAGCCCATGGATCGCGTGGTGTGCGGCGATGTTGGTTTTGGTAAAACAGAAGTAGCCATGCGTGCGGCATTTGTCGTCGCCAGCACCGGCAGGCAGGTTGCCATACTGGTGCCAACTACCTTGCTGGCGCAGCAGCATTACCAGAATTTTACTGACCGTTTTGCCGACTGGCCGATTAAAGTTGCCTCTTTATCACGCTTCAATTCTGCCAAACAGCAAAAAGAAATTCTTGAAAACCTTAACAACGGCAAAGTCGATATTGTAGTTGGCACGCACAAGCTGCTGCAGAAAACGGTCAAGTTTCATGATCTTGGCCTGATTATTGTCGATGAGGAACACCGTTTTGGCGTCAGGCACAAAGAACATATTAAATCGCTGCGTGCGGAAGTCGACATATTAACGCTTACCGCTACGCCTATTCCGCGCACTTTGAATATGTCGCTTGCCGGTATTCGTGACCTGTCGATTATCTCCACGCCGCCCATGCAACGCCATTCCATTAATACCTTTGTCACCCAGTGGAATGACGCGCTGATTGTCGAGGCCTGCCGGCGTGAACTAAAGCGCGGCGGCCAGATATATTTCCTGCATAACGAAGTAAAAACCATCGAAAAAATCACCCATGATGTGCAAACGCTATTACCGGAAGCCAGAGTTGAATTCGCCCATGGCCAGATGCCCGAGAAACAGCTTGAACAGGTGATGCTGGATTTCTACCACCAGCGCTTTAGTATCCTGGTAGCGACAACGATTATCGAAAGCGGCATTGACGTGCCAACCGCGAACACCATTATCATTAACCGGGCTGATCGCCTGGGACTGGCGCAGTTACACCAGATTCGCGGCCGTGTCGGCCGCTCACACCATCGCGCCTATGCCTATCTGCTAACTCCGCCTGAAACACTGATGACGGAGGACGCGAAGAAACGCCTGGCCGCCATTGAATCACTGGAAGACCTGGGTGTTGGATTTACCCTGGCGACACACGACCTGGAAATTCGCGGTGCAGGTGAACTGCTCGGTGAGAACCAGAGCGGACAGATATCCGAGGTGGGTTTTTCGCTGTACAGCGAATTGCTGGAACGTGCGGTGAGTGCATTAAAACAGGGTAAGGTCCCCGATCCCGATGAACCGCTGCATTCAGGCATTGAAATCGACCTGGCTCTGCCGGCACTAATACCCGATGACTACGTGTATGATATTCATCAGCGGCTCATGTTATACAAGCGCATTTCGAATGCGGGCAATCAGGCGGCGCTTGACGATATCAGGGTTGAGCTGATTGACCGCTTCGGGTTGCTGCCTGAATACGTCAAGAACCTGTTTACCGTTACCGAAATAAAACTGGCGGCACAGCCGATGGGCATTATAAAAATTGAAGCAACGGACAGTGCTATTAATATTAAATTCGATGAGCAGCCAAATATCAGCCATGTTAAATTAATCGAGCTGATACAGACACAATCCGGCCTGTATCATTTCGATGGCAAACAAAGCTTACGTATTCTTAAAGCAACACAAGAAATCAACGAGCGTACGCAGCAGATTTATGATGTAATCAATATATTACGCGTACAGCAAGCGGCGTAGTCAGAGTGATCTAGGTGAAATGAAACCCGGGTAAAAAATTAAACGTTTTTATCATCCCGAGCACCGGCAAGGGATCTAAAACATCAACACCAGTAAAATACAATCAATATGAAAATACTTGCCACCCTGTTACTGATTTTTATAACTGTCGGTCAGCCGTACGCTGAAACAAAGGACAGCGCTGCAGAAGATTTAAAGGATTATGATATCGAAATTATTATTTTTGAAGACGCGCATGCGCGTTATATCGACAGTGAGATCTGGCCGCAAACTGTTGCCGATGGGACTGAGGCTCTCGAAAATTTGAATCAGGTAAAGCCAGGTAAAGCTGATAAAAAATCCTTCAAAAACATAAAACCAGTGATACTCAGCAACGAATATAAAAGAATAAACAACTCGTCGGAATATAATATATTATTTTATGGCGGCTGGCGGCAACCCGGCCTGGAAAAGGACAATGCTTTTGATATAGATATCAGCGAACTCAACAATGTGCATAAGAACAGGTCCGGAAACAGTATTACAGGCCACTTCAAGGTTGTGCTCGCAAGATACCTGCATTTTTATAGCGAGCTGGAATATCATCGCAAGGCTGATCAACAGCATAATGACATAGCCTCAACTGACAGGCCATCAGCTATTGGCACTGAGAACATTGCCACGGATGTAAATAAAACCGACTCGCTAACTGGCAACTACGATATTTACCCGATGATTAACCATAGTCGTATGCGCAGCAACGAACTGCACTATATAGATCATCCACTTGTCGGAATGCTGGTGCAGATCAATAAAGTAGAAAAACCTGATACAGGACATTAACTTTTATAACTGCAATTATTCACATTAATGAGCTGAAATAGCAGGCAACGGACAGTCTTTCAAGTTCACCCGGTTAGCGATATATTTTCTTATAACCGTTAAGGCATTATCAGTTAAATAGTTTGTTATGCCCGCATTTTTACTGTTAAAACAGTATCATACGTGATATTTTTATATTTCCTGTTATATGCCTTAAAAGATTAATTTCTAAGAAGCTATCTCACAGGCAGACGTCTTTCAACACCTGAACGGCGCCCTAATACATCACTAAAACGTGTATTTGCACGACGGTCTTCTCCTGTTCGGCGGTCGCGATGAGCTCGCCTTTCAGGGCCATCATATTTATTATTATCATTAGTCCCCATTTTTAAACCCCAGTATTTTTTGTATTTAATGTATCACACTACTTGAGTGTAGATCATACTAATAATATTTTGCATTTTTCATGCCAAATATTTAAATGGCTTTAATATCATGAGCATAGTTAAAGTTAAGAACAAAAAACAGTGTGATATTTTGTTCAATGTGTAAAACTTACTGACAAACGTAGCTATTGCGTCCCCCACTATGATGCATCCATTTAAAGATAATGCGCAACCGTAATATGCTTGATTGATAAATAATACAGATAATTAGCAGCAGGCACAAAAGCGGGACTGCTGGGGATTTTCAGCGGCCCTGCGCCTGCCACGCACTCGTCGATAACAATGGCATATAAGCTTGCAAACACCGCAAATAGTAATACAGACGGCAGAATTCAGCAAATTCAAACGCACATCGTTCCACGGCTCTGTCGGATTACTTGCCAATGTTACATTATGGCGCTTTTAGCGTGATGTTCCTGGGTAACGCTTTTTCTTTTCTTGCAGGCAAAACGCTATGCAGTTTTTTAATTACCCGTTCAGCTGTCAACCTGTAGGTTGTCAGCTTGCCGCCATATATATTGACCACCCGATCATGACTGCGATACAGCACAGTTTCACGTGATTTTTTAAAATTACTTTCATTGCCTGCAGGTAAAACCCTCAATCCGGCAAATTCATCTACCACGTTTAACGTTTTATTGTTTGAGGAATAGTCTGGAAAATAATGGCGAACTATTTCAAGCAGGTAATCTTTTTCACTTTGTAAGGGTACGACGTTATCGGGCTGACCGGTGAAAGCTGTTTCCGTAGTACCTAATAAAGCTTTATTGTTCCATGGTAAAAGAAAAATTGCTCTTCTATCCTGTGGCGCCTCAAAATAAAAACAATGCTCAAGCGGCAAATTATCCAGCACCAGATGCGTGCCCTGCACTAAATCAATATTTATTTCAGGTCGTGCAGGTGTGATTTTTTCCAGAACCCGATTGACCCATGCACCTGTTGCATTGATCACCGCCCCGGCCCGGCAGTATTTTGTGTCGCCGCTTTCAATATAAGTAATATCAACGCTATCCTGATCACACGCTGCAGATACAAACTCAGCCGGCACGATAGCTTCACCGCCAAGTTCAATGGCACTGTTCATCACCGCACGGGTTAGTCTGCTGTCATCAGTACGCCCGTCGTAGTATTGATAAACAGCCTTCAAACCGTGCTGTTTTAAACCATCCAGTGCAGGCCATTGATTTCTGCTGAGCTGGTGAAAATGAGTGGAGGAGTTTAAACCGCCAAGGACGGCATACAGCGACAGGCCGGTAATCAACTTCAGACGGCTGCGACAGGATGATTCATATACAGGAATATAAAATCGATCAAGATAAACCAGCTCGGGTGCAAGACGTGACAGCAAATGGCGCTCCTGCAGACATTCATGGACCAGGTGAAATTGAGCGCTTTCCAGGTATCGCAAGCCGCCATGTATCATTTTGCTCGATCGTGAAGAACTGCCGTAAGCGAGCCTGTTTTTTTCAAGCAGAAGCACGCTGTAGCCTGCTGCGGCCGCTGCCTGCGCTGAACCGGCGCCGTGAATGCCGCCGCCAATCACGACTATATCAAAATTGTCCATATTATTTATCTGCAGGTACTTGTATTAACATCGAACAGATATTATCGGTTTCAACAAAAGTGACACCCTGTTCAAACAAATTCCGTGCCTTGCCAGGATCAGATGTCTCATACATGACCCACTGCCAGCCATCAGCGGCAAAATCATGCGCCTGGCCGGCACAATATTTATGGTTAATAATCAGGTAATTAATTTCATTTTCTTGTGCCAGCGTTAATTCATCATCATGCCATCGATGGATAATCCAGCCTATGGGTACCGGCATAAGCCGTTTCAGCCTGATCAGGGCCTGCAGACTATCAGCAATAACCACGCAGTGTTCCTTGATCGGTTCAAGTTCAGTAATGGCCTGTTGCAGGAAACAGTCGATCCCGAATACATCAAGGCTTTCATCTTTTAGTTCGACAAACACCAGTACATGCGGCGAGTTTTCAAGCATGGCAACCATGGACTGCAGAGACGGCAGGGTTACGTTATGATATTTATCCGCGAAACGTGACGGCTCGCCAACATTTATATGTTTTATATCTGCAAAATTTGCCTGGGTAATATCTACATCGACACCGGCTGTTTTTAACAGGCTGACGTCATGACACACCACGGGGACATGGTCGCGCGTCATCTGTACATCAAATTCTACGGCCATCGCCCCGCAGGTAATGGCCTCTGAAATTGCTTCGAGTGTGTTTTCAGGAAAACTGAATTTTTGACCGCGATGTGCCACTAGCCGTGACATATGCATGACTCTCTGGTTGTTGTCATAATTCAAATTATAGCCAATGAAAACGCAGATTAATTAAAGAGACAGGAATTAACCCTTATCAGCTACGCTTACTTCTGCAATAGATCGACACGCATTGGCATTAAAAAGTGGGCGCCATCCTCACCAACATGTTGTTCAAAACGCTGTTTAACCAGCTGGTATAGATTTTCATCAAGCGAATGCCTGGTGTGCGTGGCGTTTATTGTGTTACTTTCAAATTCTGCAAAGCTTTCAAATTTCATCGGCGAATTAAAGAAGATTTCTTCGGCCAGTTTAAACAGGCCATCATCGACGGCATTTTTTACTGTATTAAAGGCAGCTTCACGAACTTTCTGTTCATCATGAAATAAACGTAGAATTTCATTAAATTTGCCGGCAAATACGGGTTCTGATATATAAGCATAACCGCCGGGTTTCAATACCCGCCTGATTTCGTGCATCGCATCCTGCATTTTCTCGATCGGCACATGGTGCAGAGATTTGAACATAAACACCACATCAACCGTTTCATCTTGCAGCGGAATGTCCTCTGCGCCAGCCAGAGCAAAACATACATTTGCTAAGTCCGCTAACTGCAGGTTTTTTTCATGGGCGGAAACATCGACTTCAAACGCGGTAATTTTGCGATTAACACCAGATGTCGCAATGATACGGGTAATATCCGCTCGCCCGCAACCCAGTTCCAGGATGTGTTTATCATCCAGTGATAACAGTCGATTATATATTTCAGGTTCAGTACAGTTAAGATCGATTTTTTCCGCAGCTATTTTCATTACCTGGTCTCTCGTTCTATTTATTATTTCATGCTAACCACAATGGCACGCTAACCGCAATGCGGGTGCTAATTCATTCGCACGATGTGAGTAACATAGGCATAGTTGTGCGAATAGAGTATTCAGTATGTCCATATATGCTTCACCCTGTCGGGTCACATTCAAAACGTTCCATACGACTTAACCGTACCAATGTGATTAACGTTTAAATAAATGCAGCAATAATGTCAGTACGGCACTAATAACCAGCATTGATGTAACAGGTATAAAGACTTTGCCATGTTGCGATTCAATACGAATATCGCCGGGCAATTTCCCAAACCAGTTTAAGGACCAGGGGGCAAAATGCAGGAGTGCGCCAGTAACAAATACTATCGCCCCCAATATCATTAACCATCGAGCCATTTAACTCCCCGTTTTGATAACAGGCTGTATTATGTTATTTATTTTCCGCTTACAATCCAATACCTACCCCAAAATGAAGACTGGTACGAGTACGCTCACTGTTTTGCGACCACAGGTATAATTGCTCACTATTGATAACTGCGTAAGTATACGTACTTTCACCCACTTTGCCACTTTCACTTCCGCTGATTTTGCCGAGTACAGTAATTGATCGGCCTTGCGCATAATTGGTGGGTTCAAGATATCCCGTACGATGAATAATAAAACGCCCCAGGGGTTCGCTGTCCAGTAACGGCCGATGAAATGTGTTGAGTGGGTAAGCAAGAACTTCAATTTCGGTCGAGTCTCTCAGGTTTCGGGTTTCAAGAATAGTGCCGCCCCAGAGTGCCGTTTTGCCGATGCTCTCATCAGGTTCTGCAACGACGCCTCGTGGCGTAAGCGACTGATCGACCTGCGTGGTGTCAAACTCAGGTGTAGTGGCACAGCTTGCCAGTAAACTGAAGAGTAAGAAAATCAGGAATCGGTTGAGCATTTCTTCATATCACACTGGCGTTAATAGTAGTATGGATAGGGGTAGTAGGGATAACGCCACGGATAATATGGGTCGTACCACAGGTAAGGCGGGTAATCTATATATACCTGTTCCGGCTCAGGCGGCCACAGATAATAGTGTTCTACCTTGATGACCGGATATGCATAAGGGAACTCGCCAACCTTGCGCGTTTCAGTTTTGAGCACCCGGCCTGTTAATGTTATTTTTCGATCCGGGCTGTATACCTGCGGTTCAATAAATTTATCAATTACCGCAATAAATCGTCCCGGGCTATTATCTGAGTCATTAGGCTCGCCATTGTCAGCTAATGGCAGTGCGACAATTGTCAGCTCGCTGGTATCGTGTTTGTTTTCAGTTTGCACAATAATTCCGCCCCAGCGTACCTTTTGTGACAAATAAGCAGCAGTTTGCTGGCGCACCTGCTCAATGCCGGGACTGCCTTCCAGCGGCTGACTGATTTCAGTCGGGATGTTAGTAGCACAGGCGGAAACCAGCGCATATGCCAGCAGTCCGCCTGAATAAATGATGGATTTTCTAAATATCATGCCAGTTTGAAATAATCAGTTCAAATTGGTTCAATATTAAAAATCAATTGAGTATAGATATAAAGACATTTTTTATATGCATGGTTGCCTCCATGTTGCCAGGTAACAAATCTGCAAACAGCTCAATGAACCGGATCTCGGGCTGTCTGCCCTGCTTTCAGCTATTAACGTTAGCTTAAATTCTTATCTGTTTAACATCGACACCATATGAATGGTTTTCCAGGCTTTTTGCAATATGAACAGGTACACCTTTCTGCATGGCAAGGTCAAAGACCCGGCGTTTTTTATATGGACGCTTTTCTTCATCCAGTAACAAAATGATTTTAGGCCGCAGTTTCTGCTGTGTATTTTGAGACAGCACGGCGCCGACTTCACCTGATGACAGCTCGACAAGGGAACCTGTAGGATATACCCCCATGCACTGCATGAACTTTTCAACCAGTTCCGTCTGGAAATGTTTATTGCGTAAGTTGTAAATGCTTTGCAGTGCTTTGTGCTCGGATATTGCGTTTCTGTATGGCGTGGCGGTTATCATCGAATCATAACAATCGATAATCGCAGCCATTCTTCCATAGGCGGGAGTCTGCACACCTACCAGGCCATTAGGATATCCGCTGCCGTCATATCTCTCGTGATGCGTCAATGCGACGTTTATAACATGCTCGCTGATGCCCTTGGTATTTCTTAGCATCTCGACGCTATAAGCGACATGCTTATGCATTATTTCAGTTTCTGCTGGTGTTAGCGGCTCGCTCTTTGTAAGCAGCTCTTTTGGCAACTTGATCTTGCCTACATCCATAAGCAGCAGTCCAACTGCCAGGGTATTCAGTGCTTTTTTACTTAAACCCATGTGGCGTCCGAATGCTATCCCCAGGGCACAGTTCTGTAGGGAATGTTCGTAGCTGTAAGCATCATAGAGACGCATTTTTGATAACCACATAAATGCATCTGAATTCCTGATCATGCTTTCCAGTATGGGCTCTACGGCGTTGTTGACTTTAACGATATCCAGTTTGCCTTTGTGAATGTCGTGCTCGATGATTTCTGCCACGCATTCCGTAGCTTTTTCCAGTGCCTGTTTTGCCTCCGGCAATTCTTCAACGGTTGTGCTTTTATCAACATAATCAAACAGCTTTTTATCCATATCCAGGATTGCTTCTACCTGGGTGTTGGTACTCAGGGAAGTTTTTAACTTTGCCTGTTGTGCTCTTGGATTATCGAAATACATGTCTGCATCGACACCAAGCTCAGTATCAATAAATACGAAGTCGCAATATTTAACGAGTAAAGAGATTTCATTATCATCTTTAATGAAAAAACCCTGGATTAAAAATGGCGTTTGCACCCATGGCCGATCAAGTCTCGACACATACATGCCTATTTTTAAACAAGCAGTACTAACCTTACGATCCATAATGTATAACCTGGGATAAACTATACAGGGAAGTTTTTTTGATTTGGCTTTAGATGATTTGGTATTTATAGATTTAATATGCTATCGCACAAGCCATGTGATGGTATTCAGTTCGAAGCAGCTGCTTGTGCATCTAAAACGAGTATATCTCAACAAAATAATTTCGCAGGCGATCGCTGCAAATACTTTGTCCCTAAAGTAATAATTCCGACAAACGGTAAGATATTCAAAGATAATAAAAAATGGATTTTAAGCAGGCAATTCAGCAGTATTCAGGCAATGCATAAGTCTGTAATTCGTGCCTGGCTTTATAGTTACAATAAGAATTAATATGTTTATATAACTATATGTTATTTAAATTTATTTACTCCACTCATGTTCGGAAATAGTGTTGTCATACTGTATTCTGACGTAAAGTTTTTATTGGCGGATTTGTTAACACACTGCGTGTGCCGAGTGTTCCGGCAATAACGACAATAATGGTGCCGCTGACAATGCCGCTCAAAGCAAGCGTGAAATCAAGCTGATAATTAAACTTGAAAACATATTCTGCAAGCAGCCAGACCAGTGATGTAGCGGACAAACCCGCCAGTAAACCGGACAGGGCGCCGAGCGTAGTAAACTCTGCTAACAGGCCTAGCATTAGTGTTTTTCTGCTGGCCCCCAGTGTTCTCAATACTGCGCTTTCGAAACGCCGCTCATCCTGTTTGGACTGAATTGCCGCAAACAATACCGCAAGCCCGGCGAGTATTGTAAACAGAAAAATGAACTCAATAGCAAGTGACACACGGCTGATAATACCGCGTACGCGTTTCATGATGACTTCAACATCGATCAATGTCACGTTGGGAAAAGCGCGTACCAGATCACCCAGCTTCTGGCGCTGTTCACTGTCAAGGTAAACGCTGGTCACCCAGCTTGCCGGTTTATCTTCAAGCACCCCCGGGGGCACCACGGTGAAGAAATTAATATTAAAACTGTCCCAGTCAACGCTGCGCAGGTTGCTGACAGTGAAATCAAGACGCGTGCCATTAACATCAAAGCTGGCCACATCTCCCAGCTTCAGGCGCAGGGTATCTGCCAGCTTTACTTCCAGTGACAGCAACGGCTTACCGAAATCGTCCCTTTCCCACCAGGGACCGGCAACAAGTTCATTATCCAGCTGTATGCTTTCCGCCCATGAAAGATTAAATTCACGGGTAACCAGGTGCCTGGCGCGTTCGCTTTCATAGTCATCAGCACTTACTTTTTTGCCGTTGATTTCAACCAGCCGGGCACGCACCATGGGATACATTCGGGTATTGGCAACTCCCATGGCCTTAAAATAATCTGTGATTGCTGCAAGCTGGTCGGACTGTACATTGATTACAAAATGATTCGGTGCATTTTCCGGCAGGCTGGCCTGCCAGTCATTCAATAAATCGGAACGAACCGCTGACAGCAACAGCATTACCATAATACCCAGGCCAAAAGCCACTATCTGAATGACACTGCCGGCTGGCCGGCGCGAGATATTTGCCAGCCCGAAACGCCATGCCACACCAGCACTGCCACGCAGACGATTGAGCAGCATGATGAGCAGGAAAGCTGTGACGGCCAGCACAGCCAGCGTCAGTACTATACCGCCAGTTACCGTGGCCACCAGCCTGAGATCACCGATTTGCCAGTACAGCAGAAGCGACATACAAAGCACTACTGCAAGGTAAAGCAGCCATGAACTTACCGGGCGGCTGGTCACATCCTTGCGCAGCACATGCAGCGGCGGCACGTGGCGCAGCGAGAGTAATGGCGGCAATGCAAAGCCGGTTAACATCAATATGCCGGTGGCATAACCCAGTAATACGGCCTTAAACGTTGGCGGCGGCAGTTGAGTCAGCACAAGTTGATCCAGCAGCTGCGTGATAACAAACTGCGTCAGCATACCGAGAATGCAGCCTGCGCTGCTTGCGATTAATGACAGCCAGAGCATTTCCAGGCTGAAAAGTTGAATAATGGTATTCTGCGATGCGCCCAGGCAGCGAAACATGGCACTGGTACCAAGATGGCGAACACTGAAACGATTAGCCACCGATGCAACTGCGACACCGGCCAGCAGCACACTTATCAGGGCAGCGAGCCCAAGAAATTGCTGCGCGCTCCTGAGCGCAGTATTCAGTTCGGGACGGCCCTGTTCAAATGTGACAAGCTCTTCACCCGCTCTGAGATTGTTTTCGATTAGCTTGTGATAGCTGTTGATGCTGCTGCGTTCACCCGCAATCAGCACACGATAATTCACCAGGGCGCCCGTACTGATAAGGCCGGTAGCATCCAGGTCGGCAATATTCATCAAAATGCGTGGTGCAAGACTGAACAGGTCGCCGGCACGATCGGGTTCATAACGCAGTACCTTGCGAATTTTGAAAGTGGAATTACCAAGTTTAATGCTATCACCGATCCCGGCATCGAGCATCTGCAACAGCCGTGCTTCAACCCAGACATCGCCAGCCGAGGGAATTCCGCCAGTGGTTTCATCAGCACCGAACGCGTTATCACTGATACGCAGAGCACCGCGCAATGGATAAGCTTCAGATACGGCTTTTACTTCTACCAGCTGCGGACGATCATCGCCAAGTACCACACTGCGAAACTGCTGCGTTGTGGCGACCTGAAAATCATTCTGTCGTGCCTCCTTTATGTAATCGTAAACATCCGCGCGCCTGGAGGTAACAGCCAGGTCGGCAGCAATCAGTTCAGCAGACTGCATTTGCAAACCGCGTTCGATACGGTCAGTGAAAAATCCCACGGCGGTGATACTGGTTACCGCAATCACCAGGCCAATGGCAAGAATATTCAGTTCACCTCCGCGCCAGTCGCGCCATAACATGCGCCATGACATGGCCCAGTAAAAACCGGCCCCGCGGCGCTGCCTGCCTGCCGGTGTTAAATCATTCATAGCTGTTGCCTTTGCCAGGGCTGTTCACCTGTTCAACAATTCGCCCTGCTTCGAGGTGAATAAGCTGGTCACACAGGCGCGATATCTGTGCGTCATGAGTCGCCATGATCAGCGTCGTACCCTGTTCAGCATTGAGTTCAAACAACAGGTCGATTATGCGTTTGCCGGTTTTACTGTCGAGATTGCCGGTCGGTTCATCGGCAAAGAGAATGCGAGGACGCATTGAAAATGCACGAGCAATGGCGCAGCGCTGCTGTTCACCACCGGACAACTGGTTCGGATAATGTTGCATGCGTTCGCCGAGGCCGACACGTTTAAGCAATTCTTCAGCCTTTTTGCGAGGATGCGGCAGCTGTGCGAGTTCCAGCGGCAGCATCACGTTTTCCAGTGCTGTTAAACCAAACAGCAGCTGAAAATTCTGAAACACAAAACCTACCAGTTCTGCCCGCAACATGGCACGGCCATCTTCATCAAAGTCGTTGAGATTATTGTTGTTTAGTATGACTGTGCCGTTTGACGGTGTGTCCAGCCCGGCAAGCAGGCCCAGCAAGGTTGTTTTACCCGAACCGGAAGCGCCCAGAATAGCCACTGAAGTTCCCGCTGCAATCTTAAAATTGATATCATCCAGCAGTGTCAGCACACCTTCGCGGGTGGCTACATGTTTTCCCAGATGGCGGGCCTCTACGAAAGAATTTGATACGGCATTATCCATGGTAAAGATTTATGAAAATGATATTCTCTAAGGTATTACTGTCACTCATGTTCAGTATTTTCCTGGCGTTTAACCATACTACAGCATGCGCCGCTAACAAAACACCTGCAGGCATACTGGTGTTAGGTGACAGTTTAAGCGGCGCCTATGGTATCAATATTGATGAAGGCTGGGTTGCGCTATTACAACAGCAGATCACCAGCGAAGGTTATGACTACACGGTAATAAACGCAAGTGTCAGCGGTGATACGACTCGCACCGGCCTGGGCCGTATCGACACAGCACTGAAAAGCCACAGGCCGGCAATCGTCATCCTTGCGCTGGGTGGAAACGATGGCCTGCGCGGACTTGCATTCAGCGAAATTGAAAACAGCCTTGCCACTATCATTGAACGCTGTAAAAAAAACGATATCAAAGTACTTCTGGTCGGCGTACGCCTGCCGCCAAACTATGGCGCCGCCTATAATCAAAAGTTTGCTGAACTGTACCAGCGGCTGGCAACGCGTTACGACATCCCGTTGGTGCCCAGGATGCTCGACCATATAGCCGGACACAGTGAACTGATGCAACAGGACGGTATCCACCCAGATACAGAGGCGCAGCCACAGGTAATGAAAAATGTCTGGTCCGGGTTGAAGATGATACTTGATAAAGAGTCACCCGGTAAGCCCAGGTAAATTCAGCAGGTAATTATCACGCAGTCTTTGCCGTATGTGTTGTGCTATTCGTGACCTCAAGGAGCTGGATCAGGATGAATATTATGTATTTCCTCTATCGAAGCCAGCACCTCCCCCGACAGGCTTAGATTAATGCTATCAATGTTGCTCTTTAACTGGTCCATGGCTGTCGCACCGATTATGGTACTGGTCAGGAAAGGCCGGCTGTTGACATAAGCCAGCGCCATCTGTGCCGGGTCAAGGTTATGTTGTTTAGCCAGTGCAACATACATTTGCGTTGCAGACACGGCGGGCGGGCTGCTGTAACGGGTATAGTCAGGATACAGCGTAAGGCGTGCACCTTGCGGCCGCGCGCCATTGAGATATTTGCCCGAGAGTACCCCAAAACCCAAAGGGGAATACGCCAGCAGACCAGCATTCTCACGCCAGGATACCTCGGCAAGTCCAACCTCGTAACTCCGGTTTAGCAGGTTATAAGGATTCTGTACGCTGGCAATACGAGGCAAACCAGCCTGTTCTGCAAAATGCAAAAATTGCATTACTCCCCAGGGCGTTTCATTTGACAGGCCAATATGACGTATTTTTCCAGCTTTAACCAGCCCGGCGAGTGCTTCCAGAGTTTCCAGTATTGGCGTCAAATGCTGTTCTGCAACGGCCTCGAAGCCGAGTTTGCCAAAAAAGTTTGTTTTGCGCTGCGGCCAGTGTAACTGGTAGAGGTCGAGATAATCAGTCTGCAGGCGCCGCAAACTGTTTTCCAGTGCCTCGTTAATATCGTTTTTATCAAAACGTGTCTTACCGCCGCGTATATGGGGTATCCAGTCCTCACCGGGCCCGGCGATCTTGCTGGCCAGTATGATCTGATCACGCTTGCCTCTGGCATGTAACCATTCGCCTAGAATTTCTTCAGTGCGGCCATATGTTTCGGCGCGTGGTGGAATTGCATAAAGTTCTGCAGTATCGAAAAAATTCACGCCCTGAGACAGGGCGTAATCCATCTGTTCAAACGCCTGTTGACGGGAATTCTGTTGTCCCCAGGTCATGGTGCCGAGACAGATGACACTGACATCGATTTCTGTATTTCCAAGTTTGCGGTATAACATGCAACTCACCCTGGGCCCGGTCATTGATAAAACATTCGAGAGCCTGTTAGTTTAACCCGTGCCTGCATAAATTTGAAAATATGAGCGGTTAATCAGGTGATTATTTGAACTTTTAGACAGTTCCCTGATCGCACCAAAATAATACTGAGCACCGTGTTTTGCACAAATATAATGCAGGTATATTAAGCCTGTAAAATCAGGAATAGCTCCGGTATCGGAGTTATCTATCTGAAAAAACAGGTACCTATAAGGAATTTTCAGCTTTTTATCAAAACTGGCATGTTTTATGTAGTGTAGAAACTGAAAGCATAA
>JAJDNP010000090.1 GCA_022340645.1 Gammaproteobacteria bacterium
TACTTACAGTTACCTGGAGAACGGCGGCTATTCAATCTGATAACATAATTATCAGCAATCGCCAGCACAGCAAATAACAGGTGATAAAATATACTGCCCCTTGCCCTTGTATTTAGGTATGTTTTCTTCAAATATCGGCATTCTACGTTAGAATGCACAGCACAAATACATCGCTCACATTCCTGAATAATCCAATGAGTAGCTTATGTCGAGTAACCAGTATGACCTGCTAATTATCGGCGCCGGCGTGTCTGGCAGCGCACTGCTTTACCTGTGCACCAGGTACACCAACATTAAAAGCATCGCGGTTATTGAAAAATATGCGGCGCCGGCACGGGTTAACTCGCTTTCCAGCAATAACAGCCAGACGCTTCACTGCGGCGATATCGAAACCAACTATACACTGCAAAAAGCGCTTAAAGTTCAACGCGCCGCGCGCATGTTACGCAACTATGCGGTAGCGCAGCCCGATGCGCACCATATTATTTTCAGGTATCCAAAAATGGTACTGGGCGTTGGCGAAAAAGAATGTCAGCTGCTCATACAGCGCTTCGAGGTTTTTAGCCCGTATTATCCGAATTTAAAATTACTGGATAAAAAAGCTATCGCGCGGATCGAGCCAAATGTTTGCATCGATGGTAACAGGTTTCGTGATGACGAAATCATTGCGCTGGGTTCAACCGATGAATACACCGCGGTTAATTTTGAAGCGCTGTCGCGTTCTTTTGTGCGCCAGGCACAGATTACAGCGGCCAGGCATCCGGATAAAATAGTTGATATTCATTACAACAGCAATGTCGAACACATTAAAATTGTAAACGGCAGTTTCCTGGTGGAAACGCAGAACGCGTGTTACCGTGCTGCCACGCTGGTGGCCTGCGCTGGCGGCCATAGCCTTAAACTGGCGCATGACCTGGGTTATGGCCATCACTACTCGGTGCTGCCCATCGCCGGCAGTTATTACTTTACGCCGCATGTATTAAACGGCAAGGTCTACACCGTACAGAATGATGCCCTGCCGTTTGCCGCCATTCACGGCGACCCGGATGTGCTGGTGCCCGGTGAAACACGTTTTGGCCCAACCGCGCTGGTACTGCCCATTCTGGAACGCTATAACTACAGGACCCTGCCGGACTTCTTTCGGGTCTTCCGCTTCGACAGGCGGGTGGCCAAAGTGCTATGGGATTTACTGCGCGTTAAAGACATTCGCCGCTACATGTTTAAAAACCTGTTATTTGAAATTCCATTGATTCGCAAATGGCTGTTCCTGAAAGATGTGCGAAAAATTATCCCGTCGCTGAAATTCGGTGATTTACGATTTGCCCATAAAGTTGGCGGTATACGCCCGCAGCTGATCGATAAAAACAGGTGCGAACTGCTGATGGGGGAAGCAAAAATCAATACCGGTAGCGGCAGTATATTCAATATGACACCATCACCCGGCGGCACTTCCTGTCTTGAAAATGCAGAAATTGACATGCGCACCATAGCAGCATACATCGGCGCAGTTATCGATGAGGAACAGCTGCAACAAGACCTGCTTGTTGATGACCATATGCACAGCACGGATGATTTCTCAGGAGTCGTAATCAGCGGTGATGATGCAGCTTAATAAAATTTTAATATCTGCCCTGTTGATTTTTACTGGATCACCCCAACATTGTCTGAAAAATAATAACTATCCAATGTGTAGAATAGTATGAAAGAAACATGGAAAGATGCGGTGCATCAGCAAAGAATTACACTCGCTCAGCGTCTGTCCCGGCCGCTGGAAAAGCTTGCCGTCAAGTGTGAGCCGGCGTGGAGTGATCGTCAAGAGCTGGACAAGGTACTGCTCGAAGGTTTTTCAAGCGTGCCAAATGCGTTGTATATGTACATTGTAGACACCAAAGGCATTCAAATTTCCGATAATGTCGGCGCCAGCGGACTGCTGCCGGACCACTATGGTCGCGATCGTTCCAGCAGACCATACATGCGTGAGGTGGTGCCGTCCTGGGGGCTTTTATTATCTGACGCCTATCTCAGTAGACGCGCTAACCGGCCATCGATTACCGCCCTGCAAATTGTGAAACGTGGCGACCAGGTGCTGGGTTTTCTAGGCGTCGATTTCGACCTGCGTGATTTGCCTGTAACTGCCGAACTCTATGAAGAATCAGGCGAGTGGCGCCAGATCAAGGGTGACCCGGCTATTCGCAGCGGGGTTTTTCAACAGTGCCGTATTGAAAGCCCAATGGACAAAAATATCGCGGTTGCCTGCGCAATCATCCAGGAACTGATTACTGAACGCGGTATGTTCCAGACTGTTATTCATTTTTCCAGCAGCCGGGCGACAGGCTGGTTCATGAGCGACCCCTACCGTTATCGCATCTTCGACTCGGAAGCCCTGAGTGATCCTGACATATGTCTGTTGCATCCGGCACAGAAATATCCGGATAATGCGCTGATTCCCCGCAAACGTATCAAGTCAATATTAAATGCGATGCAGAAACTGCGCCTGACCGACGAAACATTTTACTTACGGTCAGCCTCAATCAATATATTTAATGGCATGATCAGCCTGACATTTTCCTGTGATGGTTCGCATTATATGTTGTGGGATGAATTCCTGGATAAGGATGTGACTTTCTGGTTTGGTGCAGTTAATTGATATTCTCTCGCAAAGACGCAGAGCACGCCGGGTAAGATATTATATTGAAGTGTCATGTTCAAAGTATCACGGTCGAAAAAAGCCAATTCCGACACCTGAAGTTATAACCGCACATAAATTTCTTAGCTCACAGGCATATGATTAAAGCTTCTCTTTGCGCGCTCTGCGCCCTGGCGTGATTAATAACGCACTTAGCCGAAAACGAGATTTATATCACAGCCTGCGATACGCTTATGCTTCGGCCGCCTTCATACAATATGCGGGCTAACCAACCTACGCTCAGATTCATTAATTCAGACTATCGTAGGGTGCAATAAACGAAGTGCATTGCACCAATGAGTTAATCATTGTATTTCTATACGACGCAATGCCCGTCGGTTATTGCGCCCTACATGACAAGGTCATCAAAAAAGTGAGTTAATCGGTAAACAGGCCATAATGGTAAGCCCCTTCGATAACCCCGCTGGTGTAATAACCGCTCAGGTTTTTGAAACCGCCTTTGGCGTGGTAAATTCTGAGGTCGGGGTTTGCCTCGGCTGCCTGCATCACGTTAGCCACGAGCTGATCGTCGGCATTTCGCACCATGACACCGGAAAAACCGGCGGTTAGCGGAAAAACATCATTACCGCTGTCGCCACAGAAGACAACCTCCTGTTTGCTGGCACCAAATTCCTCGGCGATATATTCAAGCGCGGTCTGCTTGGTTGCGCTTTGCGGTAGAAAATCGAGCAGCCCGTCACCCGACTGGGAGTCGTAGCTGTAGATGATGACCTCGTCGAACTTCCCTTTGACCAGCGCTTCAACTTGCTTCAGTATCTGCCGATTCCTGTCATGATCGACATAATAGCTTTGCTTGAACGGGCCGCAATGTTCGTGTTCCTGCTCGCGCAGACCTGCAACACCAGCCACTATGTTATGCACCGCATCCGCATCCCATCGCGGACTGGTTTCCATGACATGTGCATCCCAGCCAAGATCATGCTGCCACTGCCCCTGTTCATATTTTCTGATCGAAGTGCCAACATCACCGATCAGCACATGAGGATGGCGGATGCCGTATTCATTGATTGCATTCTCTGCCAGCCTCAGGTTTCTTCCCGTAACATAAACGACAAGCACCTTATGTTTTTCGGTCAGCTCATTAAACAGCTCGATAGCACCGGGGTCTGCTGGCCAGCTGCCATTCGGTAACAATGTACGGTCGAGATCGGTGGCGAGAATTTTCATATCATGCTCCATTGTGTATTACTCGAAGGACATCAGGACTTCTTCATTGTTAGCGTCACCCTGGTATACCGTAAAGCTGTGATCCAGCAGATTGGCCAGCAGCCTTGCACTTGCCCGCGGATGCTGCCAGGCAATGTGTAATATATGGGGCTCGCTAGCTATGACCTTCATTTCGCCATTAAATGCTGGTGAAACATTACGCAAGCGGATCAGTTCAAGCTGATCCAGTACCACTGCTCGCTCCAGGCCCATTTCAATATCGATCTGTTTCAGGGTGGTACGATTGATCTCCTTATGACCGGCGGTACGTCCCCTTTCTGCCGCTGCGTAGTCATTCGTACCGGCAAACAGGTCAAGGTACCACACCTGCGGGATACCGGGCATAAACATCTGAACTGCGCGGGCCAGGCGAAGTTTCTGCTCATCCTCACCTAAAGCACTGAAGAATGTTGCATTGACCTGGTAGTAGTCGATCTTTTTGCCGTCAGCGCCAAACAGGTTTTTGGTCAGGCCACCTCTTTCGATGATTGCCTGCATGGTGGCTTCAACCTGGATATCATCCAGCAGACCCGGCCGGTATTCACCGTCAACCTGTTTACCCTTGAGATCAAGTATCGGAATGCCGTCGTGACAGCCAAGCATGTTGATGGTCTGCAGCCCCCTGGTCTGGATATCGGAAATCCAGCGCAGTAACGCTGCGTTGTTGCCGCTTTCCAGGGCATTTATCACCAGCCCCGGGAAAAAAAAATCATAGATCGGATAACCCTCACGTGAAATCTCTTCATGGATACCGGCGCCGTATTCTGCGTGAATTTCCGGAAAGATTATCAGCTGGTATTTCCGGGCGATTTGCCGTAACCGCTTCAGGTAGTCCCAGGTACCGGGCCGGTTAAAAAAGTTCGACTGCCCGGGTTCCTTGTGCAGATAGGCAAAGGCATCAAGACGGATGATTTTGGCGCCATACTCGCTGAGCTTGCGCAGTGTATCATCATAGAACTCCCAGACCTTTTCTGAACGCGCGTTAAGGTCCATCTGCCCGAGAAATTCCCGCTTGTGACAGACAGCCGCGATAACATCATCCTTGCTCAGGTTGCCATTAAACTTGAGTATGTCATCCAGGTCGCAAGACTCCAGCATACCTTTATCCTTGATGACGATCTTGATCTTGTTGGCAATGTCAGACGCGCCCTCGAGATCCATACCCTTGATATGGGCAAAATCCTGTGCGCTTATCTCATCAAATTCCACTTTTTGATAGAAGGTGTTCCAGTAAGTCTGCAGGCTGCCATCGGGAAAGCGAATCTTGAGAATCGGCAAACCCGGCTTGCGCATGAACAGTTTTTGCAGGTGCTCATCATGCGGCACGATATGATCGCTCTCCCTCATGCTGCCGTGGTCTTCCCAGAACTCGTTCCAGTCGATAAAAAAGTCACGGTAGTGCGAGTCCTTGCCTTTTTGCAGCAGATCAACAAACTGCGGGCAACGCACGGACAAATGATTCAATACCATATCCAGCTTTACCTGGATACCCAGTTTATCAAGATCATCTAAATCCTGAGTACTGACCAGCTCTTCATTGAGATCGTAATCGATAATGGAAAAACCGCGGTCGAGATCGCTGTGAAAAAAAGTCGGCAGGATATAGAACAGTGAAAATGTATCCTTAAGCTCGGGTCTTTTGAGAAATTCGATAATATCCGACAGGTCTTTACCAATACTGTCAGGATAGGCATTCAACATAACGCCACGTGGAAGGGTTTGTGTGACAGACTCCGCGTCTTTACTCATAAAAAAACCTGTGTTCGTTGCAGCTTTATAAATATCCACACACCTCCCCCACTGGCAGGTAAGCGAATATAAATAAGGATATTAAATGTATATACTAATGAATATAAACGATATTTCTGTTATCGACAAGACAATCGGAATTGTTCACGGCTACCAAAATACATCTGATTCTACTTGATGCAATATATAGCAAAACTTAAAATATTCAACATTAACAGCAACATACAGGTGTTAATATGTACAACATGAGATTGTACTACACAATTTCATCATTACTTTTTTTACGTCAGGACGGTAACTATTCTGTCAGCTATAGTTCCGTTACTTAAAGATTGAATACATTTCGATGAATGCGTCACGTATAATTATTAAAAACATAAATGTATTCATGAACAGTTAATGAGAATCGAGAGTTACTGGCCCGGTAACAGATCAGACGATGAAGTACACGTATGGCATCTGGTAATTCAGGATCATTCTCAGACCATAATGAATGGTCAAGCCTGTCTTTCTACTCAGGAAATAGCCAGGAGTGATCAATTCAAATTTGATAAGGACCGCATATTTTACCTTACATCTCACATACTCCTCAGAAAAGTGCTTGCCTGTTATCTGAATATCGCCTGCAACCAGATAAAATTCATTGAAAATGGTTACGGGAAACCCATTATTGTTGATACGTAGAACCCACAGTCTTTCCAGTTCAATATGAGCAAAAGCCACCGTCATGTGCTGATTGCGATTACACAAAACCGTTCAATTGGCTGTGATATAGAAAGACACAATGAAGATCTGGATTTCAATGCAATCATCAACAACTATTTCACAAAACAGGAAGTAAAATTCATCCAGGACAGCAATTATCAACCCATTAGTTTTTTTGATTACTGGGCAGCCAAGGAAGCTTATATCAAGGCGCGCGGAGAAGGACTGTCATTACCACTCGATCAGTTCACGCTGCATATAGACGGTAATGATAATACCAGTCTGCTGGAAAACAGGATATAACCACCAGATATCAACCGATGGCAGATTAGACGATTAAAGATGGATACAGGATTATCCGCAGCAATCACCACGGAAGATGAAATAGATACAGTCAAACAGATAAAAGTAATTGTTCAGTCAGGCAGAATAATAACTCGTTTATCAGAAATTATAGTTAAAATAAAATTGTAAACTTGTTGTAATCTCGCTTGAATCACTGCTAAAGGTATCACCAGCCTTGAAGAAAGCTGCAGTAAAACCATATTCCAGGTGAACCCATTCCTGCACGCCGAGAATTATATCAATCTCCTTGCCAATATCGGTATCTATACCATCGGGGTCAATATCGATACCCCAGTCACGTAGAAAATCAGCAGCATTATACTGATCGTATTGATGGTACATAAAGTCCAGAGAGCTGTTCTCCAGAAACCCGATACTGACGCCGAGGATCAATATTTCGATGTTGGACAATTCCGGATTCAACAAAGCACCCCATAATATGGAATGAAATTGACGTCTGTAATATATACGCTGTTTGCCTGCAGGCCGGTCTCTTGAAAGGCGGTTGGAACGGACCCCTGTCCGTCAGATTTCGCTGAACCAACAGCATATCCCAGGGTAAACTGGGATTTATTAACCCGACGACAATGTATGTCGCCGGGTTAATAACATAAATTCAGCATGCCACGTCAATCCCAGGTCCAGTGCCTGGTCATGTACAGCGCTGGTATCAATACCATCAACAACCTGCTGGCCTGGTGCACCGGTAACATTTCTCGTCTAAATGAACTTCTCATTGCCATTGACATAAGCCGCATCCAGCCAGTAGTCGGTATCGCAATCATCATCTCATAAAAAGCAGGCAACTAGTTGACAATAATATTTATTAATATCAATATCGTACTGCTCTACCAGGTTGTTTTGGTTCGTATTATGAAAGTATATTATAAGGGTCTGATACTATTTCTCGTATCCATTCATGGATGCAGTGCTGGATATAGCAATCCTGACAATAGTGGTGATACTTACGCAAATGCCTACATATTACACAAAAAAGTTGTAGTGACTGTATTCTGGATTGGTGAAGACGCCAGTTTGCAGAACGAATATATCACTAACACGGAAAGCTCCTGGGATAGCAGATGGGTCGAGCATTACGGTGGCGTTGATGACCCTTTAAACCGGCAGGGATACTTTCCCGAGTCGCATGAACCATTGGAAAACCCTTTCTATTTCGCACTTCCTTACAATGATTTCAACCATAGCGGAAGAAAACCCTCGGCTTATCGTGTAGTACCCTGGTCGAAAACCAGGAGCTCATGGGGCAGCAATGAATCCATGTGTAAAAACCGCTGGATTAAAATAATTAAAGGTAAAAAGGTAGCTTACGCCCAATGGCAAGATGTGGGACCATTTAGCGATGATGATGCCGAATACGTTTTTGGGACAGCTAAACCTGTCAGCAAAATCAATCAGGGCGCGGGCCTGGATGTGTCGCCAGCAGTAAGAGACTACTTAAAGCTGGAGGATATCGATGTGGTCGACTGGGTGTTTGTAGATGACAAGGATGTTCCGGATGGGCCATGGAAATTAATCGTTACAACGTCGCCAATAAACTGGGATAAGTGACTGCCTGAAGAGAATATTCATCTTTTCAACAAGCTGCGTTAAACTTACAAGAAATGATTTTTCTACTGGTATCAACAGCGCATGCTGAACATACAGCTATCTGGATAAAACCATGACAGGGCAATTTTCAATAACGACAATTTTTATATCACTGGCATTTCTTTTTGCCCCCCCTGCTTTGGGGGAAAAAGCGGAAAAGACAGCTGAAATATACCTGCCTGATCAGAATATCATTGCTGCACCAACGACCTGGAAGGCTTTTTCAGACAAAATGGGTACGACTGTATCGCCTAAAAACAAGTTCGTAAATGATGGCGTATTGAGTCTGAGATACTACCTGGCCGAGAAGGACCTGGCAGAATGGCCCTGGTTACAGGTAGAAGCATCATTGCCCTTTACCCTTAAGGACGCAGTGAGTATAGAGATTGAATATGAGAGTGATCATCCGATAGCGATAGCACTTCCGCAACACGAATTTATCGAAAATAAAAGCTTTTCCCATTACCGGTATATGCTGCCTTCTGCAGCGGACCTGCAGACCACTCGGATCAACTTTTCAGCCTTCACCTTGCCTGATTGGGCGCCGGAAGAAAGTAAGGGTGTGCGTCTGAATAAGGAAGAAATCAATAAAATAGTTATTAGTCCGATACCGGAAGAAGACGGTGGCAATGGACGCTTGTTAATAAAAAGCATCTATCTGCAGAGAGATAAAGCGCCGCTAAAAACATCAGTTAACACTGCAATTAAAGGTGTATATCAGGAAAAGATTGCAAAAGTATTCTTTAATACAAATAGTTCCCTGGTCTTGAGAGAGTATCGACCCGCAATCAATGAAATCGCCAATGATCTGAAAGCTCATAATAATCTGAAAGTAGAAATCACCGGATATGCGGATACGGCAGGGGATCCCGACTACAATACCTGGCTGTCTATGCAGAGAGCCGCAGCAGTCGCCAAATATTTAAATGAACAGGGCATCACCAGTGAGCGTATGAAGGTGCAAGGCGTTGGTTCGGAAGCGGCGCCCAGCTGGGGTGGCGGAGTTGCGGTCAAACATGAGCGGCGCGTTGAAGTCCGGGCGTATGACGAGCAAGCTGGCTCTTTGATGGAAAATTAAAAGCTACTACCCCAATCGGCGCCCCAATTTACAAAGTACACAACATCGCTCCAGGTATTATCAGCTACAAATCGGTGTTCTCTGGTTAATTTCACGCCGATATTAATAGACATATGTTCACTGGCCCTCATTCTCAATCTAATGCCTAAACTACCTTTGAGGGTGTTATTCCAGTCCAGCTTCTCGCTATCCACCTTGTAATCAAAAGCGACAAATGTATTAAGGGCGCCAAGATCTGTTTGTCGCAAATCCATTCCTTG
>JAJDNP010000101.1 GCA_022340645.1 Gammaproteobacteria bacterium
CCCATGTCCAGCGCGCGCTGTCTCGACAGTTTTGCTTCAACCGCCAGTTTACCTGCATCCCAGTCAGGCATGGTTTCCGGCCAGCCAAACATGTGTGCGGTAAGAACATCGCACAGTGCGTCTATATGGATTTCCGTGTCATTCAAACAGGGGATGTAATTGAAGGTTTCACCGCCGGCTTCAATAAACAGCTGCCTGTTTTCCACCTTGATTTCTTCCAGTGTTTCCAGGCAGTCGACGGCAAATCCGGGGCAGATGATATCGACACTTTTGACGCCGTTCGCCGGCAATTCCTGCAGAGTCACACTGCAATAGGGTTGCAGCCAGGGATCGCGGCCAAATCGTGACTGAAACACGACTTTCCATTCATTGGCTTTAAGGCCCAGTTTTTCCGCGACCAGCCGGGCTGTTTTCTGGCAATGGCAAAAATAAGGATCGCCGTAATCGACGTAACGCTGCGGAATACCATGAAATGAAAATAACAGCAGTTCACCGCGATTATTATTTGCCCATTGCTGCTTAATGCTCTCAGCCAGCGCTGCTATATATTTCGGATGATCATGGTAATGGTTGATCATGCGCAGGTCAGGCAGCCAGCGCCAGTTTCTGAGAACACAGGTGACCTGGTCATAAACCGCGGCCGTGGTGGTGCCGGAATACTGGGGATATAACGGCAAAATTAGCAGGCGTCTCGCCCCTGCTGAGCGCAATGCTTCCAGGCCGCTTTTTATGGATGGATTGCCATACGTCATCGCCAGGTCGACAATCACATGTCCGCGGAAGCGGTTGCCGAGTTTTTTCTGTATTGCCCGCGTTTGTAAACGGCTGGTGTGTACCAGTGGCGAGCCATTATCGGTCCAGATTTTTTTATATAATTTTGCTGCACGCGATGGACGGACACGCAATATCACGCCATGCAGGATCAGCCACCAAAGCAAACGGTTGGTTTCCACGACACGGGGGTCGGATAAAAATTGCGCCAGGTATTTTCGAACGGCGGAAGGCGTTGGTGCACTGGGCGAACCGAGATTGACCAGTAGAATTCCCAGTTTTTCCTGGGCGCCATGCTGAAAACTTGCTTTTTCTGACACGATATTACGCTGTTGCTTACGTTGTGATTGTGTATAAAGACTGACAGATTTGGCTTTATAGCTCAAGTACCAGTTTAACATTTGTTCATCTGCCTGGCAGAAGCGAACTGTGGCGTAATGATTGTCACTTGTTTGCTGGATATATTTATGCTGCCTGGTATTTGCAAATGGCTTCATTCCGCTTGCCTGGTGTAGACACTATATTCAGCTGATTTGGCTGGTTTATTTGTATTTAAGTACGTCATGACTATAATTCTTGATTAATCAGCTGGAGCGGCAGTATGTTTGGGCGATTGATGTAAGCGATAATGAATACCTGCCTGTCACCAGTAGATTGGCGATACGGCAGACAAACTCGCCATTTAGATTAATAATCTGGAGTTTTCGCGACCAACTGATTTATTTTTGGTTAATCATTAGGGCTGTACTTTAAGAATAAGGTAATATACCGTCCAAAAAAGTTTTTTCAGCAGACATTCCGGGAGTTCTCATGCCAACAAGGTTGGTTGTACCTAAAGAAACTGCCCCAGGCGAAAGACGTATAGCGTTGGAGCCGGGGGTGGCCAAGAAACTAATTGCCAAAGGCGTCAAGCTTGCGATGCAGCAGGGTGCGGCATTGTCATCCTATTTTAAAGACGAAGATTTCAGTGATGTTGAAATTGTTGCTGATGCGGCAACTTTATACCAAGACGCAGACCTGGTCTTCAAGGTTATGCCGCCGACACTCGATGAACTGAAGCAGATGAAAGATGGCTGTACCGTTGTCGGTTTCATGGTGCCAAATAAAAATGCCGAAATGATGAAGCTGATGTGTGATAAAAAAATCACTTCGCTTGCCATGGAACTGGTGCCGCGCATTACCCGCGCACAGTCAATGGATGCTTTATCGTCGCAGGCGTCGATTGCCGGTTACATGGGCGTATTAATGGGTGCGCAGCTGGCCTCGGTGTTTTTCCCGATGTTGACCACGGCGGCAGGCACAATTCGTCCCGCAAGGGTACTGGTAATTGGCGTTGGCGTGGCCGGCCTGCAGGCAATTGCTACCGCAAAACGCCTGGGCGCGATTGTTGAGGCTTACGATGTGCGCTCTGCCACGCGCGAGCAGGTTGAGTCTCTGGGTGGCAAGTTCATCGACACCGGCGTTAGCGCCGAAGGTGAGGGCGGTTATGCGCGTGAACTCACCGAGGAAGAAAAACAGCAGCAGCAGGATGTACTGGCCAGGCATATCGCCATGGCGGATGTCGTTATCAGTACTGCAGCGCTGCCGGGCCGTCCTTCACCAAAGATTATTACCGAAGCCATGGTTGAGAATATGAAGACCGGTGCCGTGATTGTGGACCTTGCTTCTGAAGGCGGCGGCAACTGCGTGCTTACCAGGCCAGGTGAGACTTTTGAATATAAAGAACGAGTGACGATTCACGGCCCGCTGAATGTTGCCGGTGAATTACCGATTCATGCCAGTGAAATGTACGCCAAGAACCTGTTCAACCTGGTGTCACCGTTTATTACGGAAGATGGAAATCTGGCGCTGGATTTTGAAGATGATGTGATTGCCGGCTGCGTGCTGACACGTGACGGCGCCATCGTGCATGAGCACTATAAAAATAAATAAGCCATATAAATTAGCAAGATAAATAAGGTTGCAATTATGATTGAAGGATTACCCGCGTTATACATTTTTATGCTTTCGGCCTTTACCGGTTATGAAGTCATCAGCCGCGTACCGGTTATCCTGCATACCCCGTTGATGTCCGGCTCAAACTTCGTGCATGGCATCGTGCTGGTCGGCGCCATGATAGCGATGGGCAAGGCAGATGGCGTGCTGGAACTAAGCATCGGTTTTATTGCCGTAATCATGGCGGCCGGTAATGCTGTCGGCGGTTATGTCGCCACGGTGCGCATGCTGGAGATGTTCCACACCTCCAAGAAACAGGGAGCGAAATAATCATGGCGATGGGATTAATAATCGACGCGGTTTATTTCATCACCGCAGCCTTATTCATTATGGGCCTGAAAAAGATGTCATCACCGGTGACCGCGGCCCGCGGTATCGTCTGGGCAGGCGCCGCTATGGTGGTGGCGTCGCTGGTCACCTTCGGCGCCCCGCAGATTACACTGAATCTCGCCAATACCAACCTGCAGCTGATGCTGCTTGCACTCATCATCGGCTCTGCCGTGGCCTACATCTCGGCAAAGCGTGTCGCCATGACCGATATGCCGCAGATGATCGCCATGTATAACGGCATGGGCGGTGGCGCCGCGGCGGCTATCGCGGCGGTCGAACTGGTGAAACTTTCTGCCGGCGCTGAGTCCCATGGCCTCACCGTGCAGGTGCTGGCGGTGCTGGGTGCGGTGATCGGCGCGGTATCATTCTCCGGCTCGGCGGTGGCGTTCGCCAAGTTGCAGGGCCTGATGAAAAAGACGCTGCACCTGCCGGCACACCAGTTGATGAATATTGCCATATTTGCCGGGGTCTGTGTTCTCGGTTACCTGGTGAGCACCGGCCAGCCGGTCAGTTTTGATTATGTTATCTGGTTCTTTATCCTGTCGATCGTGCTGGGTGTGATGGTGACTTTGCCGATCGGCGGCGCCGATATGCCGGTGGTTATCTCGCTGTTCAATGCCCTGACCGGGCTGGCGGTCGCGTTTGAAGGTTTCGTGCTGAACAACGCGGCGATGATTATTGCCGGCACCGTGGTCGGTTCATCCGGCACCCTGCTGACCCAGCTGATGGCGAAAGCAATGAACCGTTCTCTTGCCAATGTGCTGTTCAGCGGCTTCGGCAGTGACGGCGGTGCTGCCGCAGCTGAAGAAATCGAGGGCAGCATGAAAGAAATACAGGCCACGGATGCCGCCGTCATGATGGCCTATGCCCAGAAAGTGATTATCGTGCCGGGATACGGTATGGCGGTGGCCCAGGCGCAGCACAAGTTGAAAGAGATGGAAGGACTTCTCGAAGCGCGCGGCGTCGATGTGAAGTATGCGATTCATCCGGTCGCCGGCCGTATGCCCGGCCACATGAATGTACTGCTTGCCGAGGCAGGTGTGGATTATGACAAAATACGCGACCTGGAAGAGATTAATCCGGAGTTCCCGATAGCGGATGTGGCGCTGGTGATTGGCGCCAACGACGTGGTTAATCCGGTGGCGCGTACCAATCCTGACAGCCCGATTTACGGCATGCCGATACTGGATGCAGATAAAGCGCAGAACGTGATTGTCATCAAGCGCGGCCAGGGCGCCGGTTTCTCCGGCATCGAAAACCACCTGTTTTATGCCGACAACACGCAGATGCTATACGGCGACGGCCAGAAAGCCGTGTCAGAGTTAATTGCGGGTATTAAAGCTCTGCAATAATATTTTTTCATTGCTGTGATAATAAAAAAGCCTCGCATACGAGGCTTTTTTACTGGTTAAGGGATTACCCTGATAAATAGAATAATAGTGGTTTCAGGTAATCATGGTTTT
The DNA here is from genome assembly GCA_022340645.1 of Gammaproteobacteria bacterium. Lineage (GTDB taxonomy): Bacteria > Pseudomonadota > Gammaproteobacteria > SZUA-229 > SZUA-229. The sequence continues at coordinate 4,560 of JAJDNP010000101.1, forward strand.
TTTGAGCGGATCAGTGGAGGGTTGTCCGGCAAAAGTTTAAGGTAATAACTTGTTAACAAATTCTCCAATCAGGCTGATATAGTTATGTGCCGTGCCCTGGGTTACGGCGAGAATATTGAAAATAACAAACATTACCGAGATGGCAAGCGCCAATACCATGTGTTTATTGGTATGTGCCATTATGTTTCTCCTTTTTGTCGCAATTTCACAGTTTGTTATACCTGCTTGGTATTAATGGAGCAAAATTTGTGCCAGTGCGGTAGTATTATCGCAGGCTTCATTATTTCAATAAGTTATGGAAAAAGTATTACAGAAATCATGGTGATTCCGTGAAAATTACGCATCAAAATTGTGCCGGCATGACAGAGATTGGTGCATTTTTGTTTGTTAAATCGTTATAAAATAAGCCTTACATTTTCATTTACATACAAACTTTTCACATCGTATTAACAATCAGGAGGCGAGTATGAGAACAATACTGGTACTGAATGCCAAGGGAGGCTGCGGCAAAAGTACAATCGCAACCAATCTGGCGAGTTATTTTGCTTCTGTCATGGGCCAAAAAGTTGTGCTTGCCGACTATGATCCGCAGGAATCGAGCCTGTCGTGGCTTGAAGCGCGTGATGAAAAATGGCCGCACATCGAAGGCGTGGCGGCGCACAAAAATCCGTTGCGGGTCGCTAAAGATACCGATGTCGTTATTATGGATGCGCCCTCGCGAGTTCATGGCACGGAACTCACGCAGCTGATGCGTAAACCGGAAACGGTACTGTTTCCAGTTCTGCCCTCACCAATCGATATGCGTGCGGCAACGAAATACATGGAAGAATTATTGAGCAATGGCCGAGTTACCCGCAAAGAAGTCAAAATCGGCGTGGTCGCAAACCGCGTCCGTCAGAACACCCTGATTTATGCAGAACTGTATGACTTTATCAAATCCATCAAGCTGCCGTATATCGCAACCCTGCGCGATACCCAGAATTACATTCACGCGGAAGAACGCGGTATAGGAATTTTCGAAATGGCGCCTTCACAGGTTTACCAGGACCTGGAAGACTGGCGGCAACTGACTAAATGGCTGCGCAGTAAACGCAGTATGCCTTAAGAGCCTGTTCACCACAGAGGCACAGAGTACACAGAGATTTTTATTGTTAAGTCTACGGCGTCGTTAAACGTAGGTCCGAATTTATTCGGACAACGGCGCCAATATTAACCCGCATTGTGCGAATTAATTCGCACCTGCGTTATACTGGCTTTTTCAAAAAAAATACCTCAGTGGTGAAATAATATTTCATTGTCACTTCATCGTGTTTATCGCCAAAGATATAAACCAGTTCAAATCCCTGTTTGTTAACAAACTGAAAACTATGCTCTCCAATGATGAACTGGGTGCATTTATCCTGGTGCTGGCAAACAGCCGACAGAATGAATTTTTAAAAGCGGACCTGCATGAAGATTTAACTCGCACTTTTGTTGCATTGAAAACAAATTTTTCTGCGGGCCGGATTGAGGCAGCGCCGGATGATGTGGATGTTTTCAAGCAATTACTGGCGCTTGAACTGGATGAGCTTCCTGTATGGAAGTACAGGACTGCTGGTAACTGGGAACTAGCCTGCAACTCGCTGCGCCGGCTGCGGCCGAAACGCGCTTCCGCGCAAATATTCAGTTCAATCAAACAGGATTTTGATGAAACTAAATTCCATTTCAATAAAGCGTTTTTACAGCCGGAAATTATATGGGAAGGTTATTATAAGGATGTAAACGTAAAAGTGTTTTATAACAAGTTCCCGTTTGCCGATTATCATTTACTGGTTGTTGTCTCACCGCAGGCAAACAGCCCGCAACTGCTGACCCGTGAAGTACATGACTATGCGTTTAAGCTTGTCGCTGAAAATGCTACCGTGCTGCCGGGTTTCGGCCTTGGCTATAACAGCCTGGCGGCTGGCGCCTCGGTTAACCATTTTCATTTCCAGGGTTTTATCCGGCAGCAGGATTTTCCCATCGAAAAAAGCCACTGGTCGCACAATGGCGGCAAGACGCATTACCCGTTGGCGGCCAGCTGCTTTACCAGTGCGGAATCAGCGTGGCTTTACCTGGAACAGTTGTCGGCACGGGACATCGCCTTCAACTGCCTGTACCGGGAGCATGGCTGCTATGTTGTACCAAGAAAATATCAGAACTCTGCCGAGCTGCCCGGCTGGTTGGCCGGTGCCGGCTGGACGGATGTGGCCGGTGTGATAACGGTATCGGATGAAGAAACATTTAATTCCCTTGATGGCCATTCCATCACGGATGCCCTGGCGCTATTGTCTGTAAAAGCTTGTTAACCGCAGACAACAGACGGGACCAACAGAACCGCTGGAAGCTGGCCCGAAGGGGGACTAATTTTGCCGGGAGCAGGTGAATCACCGAAGGTCAGCCTGTAAGTCGAATTACAGGGCGTAATTCGTAACGCAGGACGCCTGGAATCGCCGCCGAGATGCAGAGAAAAAGAGTGTTCACTAAATCATGAATTTTCCTGGTCTCTTTTTGTTGTCTATGTTTTTTTGCGCCGATTTCCCGCCTGTAACACATATTGAAATGCAGTGCTACCAGATACAATCAATCACAGCCTGGATCTGCTGTGCATTCAGCTTCCAGCAATATTTATCAAGCGCCTGTTTTTTCTTTTTACGATGCTGTAAATCAATCACGCCGCCACAAGCTTCATCCAGGTCCTGCAGCAAATCAAAATAGTACGGTTCATTTAAAATAATTCTGCCCGACCTGTCAAAATAATAAACGCCGCCTTCAATGCGCGGGCAATAAGCCGGTTTTTTATTTTCAAGTAATATATAGGCGTGAGCAATACGAATAGCTGCATTTGAAAATTCTTTAACGGACTCCTTACCTGAGCTTATCCGTTTCCATTTTGCATAAGGTATGCGGGTAACATGACCGTCATCGGAAAAGTGAAAAATATAAACACTAATACCCGTCATCATTCACGAACTCATCAAGCGGACTTTTAACCTTGTCATGGTTCTTCTGCATCACGTGGGTGTAAATCTCCGTGGTTTTAACATCATTATGCCCCAGCAATACCTGCAACACGCGGATATTTTCACCATTTTCCAGCAGGTGAGTGGCAAAGCTGTGTCTAAGCGTATGTGGCGAGACGCGTTTAATGATTTTGGCCTTACTCCTCGCATTTGATACCGCTTTTTGTAATGCGCTTTTATCAAGATGATGGCGCATAACTTTCCCGGAGCGCGGGTCGGTCGAGCGTACTTTGGCAGGAAACAAATATTGCCAGCCAAACGAAATATTGGCTTTGCTGTATTTACGGCTTAATGCCGTCGGCAAATAAACTTCACCATAACCCTCGACCAGGTCTTTATCGTGCAGTTTTTATACTGCTTCAATTTGCTCACGAACAGGCTGGTGCAAAGTATCGGGAAATATTGTGGTGCGATCTTTTCCGCCCTTGGCGTCTCTGACATAAATCTGGTTATTTTCAAAATCAATGTCATGAATGCGTAAACGTACAACTTCCAGCGAGCGTAAACCGGAGCCGTACATCAGGCCTGCCAGTATTTTTGCCGTGCCAGACATGCAGGACAACAGGGACTTTGCTTCATCCTTACATAATACGGTAGGCAGTCGTTTCGCTTTGCTGGTACGTTTTGCGCGGATATCAAGTTCCATTGGTGTATCAAGTACTTTGTTATAAAGGAACATAATGGCGTTAAATGCCTGGTTCTGCGTTGAGGCGGCAACATTCCGATTAACCGCAAGATGGCTTAAGAAGCGTTCGATTTCGAACTTGCCCATCTCCCTGGGGTGCTTCTTTGCATTGAAACGAATAAATCTCAAGATCCATTCGATATACGATTTTTCAGTATTGTATGCGTAATGATAAAAGCGAAGTGTTTCGCGCACCCGATCCATCAACCTGGGCGCGGCGGAGCGAAATGTAACTGATTCATCCATGATAAAAATCCTTTTAATGGTGTATTAGTGGTTGCATATACTACGGCTACTTTTGCCCTTAAATATCGCAATAGGTAGCCTTGATTAAAAATTCTTACATTAATACAGCTACTTTACCCCTTAAATATCGTAATAGGTAGCCATAGTCATGTAATAT
>JAJDNP010000102.1 GCA_022340645.1 Gammaproteobacteria bacterium
CAAACGCTTTGACTTCACCGCCCTGCTGCTCCGCCATCACTTTCGTCATCGCCGCCGTCAGCGTCGTCTTACCGTGGTCTACGTGACCAATCGTGCCTACGTTTACATGCGGCTTGGTTCTTTCAAACTTTTCCTTAGACACTGCTATTACCTCTTTCTATCTAAATTATTTATAAAAATTAATTTTCGCAGGGTGGGTTAGGCGCTTTGCGCCGTAATCCAACATGGCTGGAGCTAAATTCAAGCTCCGGCACGCTGGGCTGCGCTAGAAAAACAGCTAACCCAAACTACGTTTCATTACATCCCGGTTTTGCTGGAAATCACCGCATCCGAAATTACTTTCGGCGCTTCAGCATAGCGTACAAATTCCATCGAGTAGGTCGCCCTGCCCTGTGTTGCCGAGCGCAATGCCGTGGAATAACCGAACATCTCGGACAACGGCACTTCCGCCCGGATAATTTTTCCCGAAACGGTATCCTCCATCCCGCCAACCATACCACGGCGACGGTTTAAATCACCCATGACATCGCCCATGTATTCTTCCGGCGTCACCACCTCTACCCTCATAAGCGGTTCAAGAATAACAGGGTTCGCCTCCAGCGCGGCCTGCCTGAAACACATCGAGCCAGCGATCTTGAATGCCATTTCACTCGAATCCACATCGTGGTACGAGCCATCATACAGCGCAACCCTGACATCTTCAATCGGGTAGCCGGCCAGGACGCCACTGCGCATCTGCTCCTGCACGCCCTTATCAACTGCGGGAATAAACTCTTTTGGTATGGCCCCGCCAACGACCTCATTGACGAACTCATAACCTTCACCAGGCTTCCGCGGTTCGATTCGCAGGTAAACATGGCCATATTGACCACGACCGCCTGACTGCCGGGCAAATTTTGCTTCATGCTCTACCGTCTTACGTATGGCTTCGCGGTAGGCAACCTGCGGATTACCGACATTGGCATCCACACTAAATTCACGCCGCAGGCGGTCTACAATAATCTCCAGGTGGAGCTCGCCCATACCCGAGATAATCGTCTGCGCCGATTCCTCATCGGTATGCACATGAAACGATGGATCTTCACGCGCCAGCTTGCCTAATGCAATGCCCAGCTTCTCCTGGTCCGCCTTGGTTTTCGGCTCTACCGCCACCGAGATAACCGGCGCCGGAAACTCCATCTTTTCCAGGATAATGACTGCATTTGGATCGCACAGGGTATCTCCCGTGGTGACATCTTTCAGCCCGATTGCTGCCGCAATATCGCCTGCACGCACCTCTTTAATTTCTTCACGATGGTTGGCATGCATCTGCACAATCCGACCAATACGTTCTTTTTTGCCTTTTATCGGGTTAAAAACCGTGTCACCCGTTTTTAACACCCCCGAATAAACACGGAAAAAGGTCAAGTTTCCCACAAATGGATCTGTGGCAATCTTGAAACCCAGCGCTGAAAAAGGCTCGTTATCATCAGCATGCCGCTCGGCTAAGGTTTCATCCTTATCATCAAGATGCCCTTTGATTGCAGGCACATCAACCGGTGACGGCATGTAATCAATGATTGCATCAAGCATTGCCTGTACGCCCTTATTTTTAAACGCGCTGCCGCAAAATACCGGCACCAGTTCATTCGCTAATGTACGCTGGCGAATCCCGCGTTTGATATCTGCAGCATCAAGCTCGCCATTCTCCAGATACTTATCCATCAATTCCTCATTGGCTTCGGCTGCAGCCTCCACCATGAGCGCGCGTCTTTCATTACACAGGTCAAGCAGCTCAGGCGGAATTTCACCCTCGACAAATTCCGAACCCATGTTTTCCTCTTTCCAGCAAAGCGCTTTCATCTTTACGAGGTCAACAACGCCTTCAAACTTATCTTCCGCGCCAATGGCTATTTGCATAGCCACCGGATTAGAGCCCAGACGCTGCTTTATCTGCCCAACCACGCGCAAAAAATCTGCACCTGCACGATCCATCTTGTTGATGAATGCCATGCGCGGCACATGATATTTATTCGCCTGACGCCACACCGTTTCGGACTGCGGCTCAACGCCACCGACAGCGCAAAAAACGGCGCAGGCGCCATCCAGCACACGTAACGAACGTTCTACTTCAATTGTAAAGTCAACGTGCCCGGGGGTATCAATTATGTTGATACGATGCAGCTCATACTGCCCATCCATGCCACGCCAGAAACAGGTGGTTGCGGCGGATGTAATGGTAATACCGCGCTCCTGCTCCTGTTCCATCCAGTCCATGGTGGCAGCGCCATCATGAACCTCGCCTATTTTGTGAGATATCCCGGTATAAAACAGGATGCGTTCCGTGGTTGTCGTCTTGCCCGCATCTATGTGCGCCATGATGCCAATATTACGATACAATTTGATTGGCGTGGTGCGAGCCATTACTCCTGCTCCTACTTAAAAACCAGTTCCTGCCAGTTGCAAGATCTGTGACGCACAAGACTACCAGCGGAAATGCGCAAATGCCTTGTTAGCTTCAGCCATGCGGTGCGTATCTTCGCGTTTTTTAACTGCATTACCACGATTTTCAGCGGCATCCATCAGTTCGCCGGCCAGCTTCAGCTGCATGGATTTTTCGCCGCGTTTACGTGCCGCGTCGATCAACCAGCGCATCGCCAGTGTCTGGCGGCGAGTGGCACGTACTTCAACCGGCACCTGGTAGGTGGCGCCGCCGACACGGCGAGACTTAACCTCTACCATTGGGCTAACATTTTCTAACGCCTTGTCAAGAACATCCATTGGCTCGCTATCAACTTTGGTATTAATGCGTTCCAGTGCGTTGTACATAATGCTTTCAGCAACAGATTTTTTGCCGTTTCGCATGATCATGTTAACGAACTTGGTGATCTCAACGCTGCCGAACTTGGGATCAGGCAGTACTTCTCTTTTGGGAACTTCTCTTCTTCTTGGCATTAGCTTTACTCTAAAAAATCGTTGTATCTGCTGCAGTTAGACCTGTATTATGACTTGGGACGCTTGGTGCCGTATTTGGATCGGCCCTGACGGCGGGTTTCTACACCCTGAGTATCGAGACTGCCGCGAACAATGTGGTAACGAACACCAGGCAAATCTTTAACACGACCACCGCGTATAAGTACCACACTGTGTTCCTGCAGATTATGACCTTCACCACCAATATAACTCGTCACTTCATATGCATTGGTTAAACGTACACGAGCCACTTTACGCATCGCAGAGTTCGGCTTTTTCGGTGTTGTTGTATAAACACGCGTGCACACACCTCGTCTTTGTGGACAGGCTTCCAGCGCGGGCACGTTGCTTTTTACAACCTTACTGCGACGCGGTTTACGTACTAACTGGTTGATTGTTGTCATCTATAACTCCAAAATCCGCCCAAAAATATAAACAATAGTTTTCATCTGTTAGCGGCGCCTGCAGACCCACAGAAATTTCTTCAGGCTACAGGCTAAAAAATAAACAACAGGCCCCTGATAGTTCGGGGCCTGCAAAAAGAGGCGCAATTCTATGCTCACCGCCGATAACTGTCAAGTTACCAGCCATTGCAAATGCGCCATTTAAAGGCATTTTTACCGCAGAGGCGCATCGATAATTAAAACTCTGTGCTCTGTGCCTCTGCGGTAAAAAAAATCAAGCGTCCTGTTTTGGCTGCTCGGTTTCGTCTATATCAGCAGACTCAATGATTTCTGTCGGCATTTCATCGTCATCCAGCTCATCTACCGCCTCAGTGCTCAATGCCGCGCTGGCTTCCTCTTCCGTGATAAATGCGGCTTCAAGATCAGCGGTACGATGTTTATGCCTGTCTTCGTGATAAGCAAGGCCGGTACCTGCTGGAATCAGTCGACCAACAATAACGTTTTCCTTGAGGCCAAGCAATGGATCGCTGTTACCCCGTACCGACGCTTCGGTAAGGACTCGCGTCGTCTCCTGGAATGACGCCGCAGAAATGAAGGATTCAGTGACCAGCGAACCTTTGGTAATACCTAACAGTATCGGTTCATAAGTAGCCGGCTCCTTACCCTGCTGCTCCAGCGCTTTATTCTCTTCGATGACACGGGCGCGCTCAACGATCTCACCTTTGAGGTAGTTGGAATCGCCGCCTTCGATAATTTCGCATTTACGCAACATCTGACGAATAATAACTTCGATGTGCTTATCGTTAATTTTCACACCCTGCAAGCGGTAAACATCCTGAATCTCATTTACCAGATACGTCGCCAGTTCTTCGGCACCTAGCAGGCGCAGAATATCATGTGCACTACGTTCACCATCAGCAATAACCTCGCCCTGCTCAACCTGTTCACCTTCAAACACGTTGATATGGCGCCATTTCGGAATCAGCAGCTCTACAGTTTCTGAACTGTCTTTGGTAATGATCAGGCGCTGCTTGCCCTTGGTTTCTTTACCAAAACTGACAACACCTGATGCCTCCGCCATTATCGCCGGATCTTTCGGCTTGCGTGCTTCAAAAAGGTCGGCAACACGAGGCAGACCACCGGTAATATCGCGCGTTTTACTGGATTCCTGAGGAATACGTGCGATAACGTCACCCACGGCTACGTCGTTACCATCTTCGATATTAATAATCGCCCCGGATGGCAGGAAGTAACGGGCAGGCTGGTCCGTGCCGGCAATATTAAGCTCATTGCCTTTTGCATCCACCAGGGTAATCAGTGGACGCATATCTTTACCTGCCGATGGACGTTGTTTTGAATCGAACACCACGATTGACGACAGCCCGGTAATCTCATCAGTTTCCTTCTGCACACTGATGCCTTCTGCAAAATCGGTAAATTTAACTTTACCTTCCACCTCGGTAATAATCGGATGGGTATGCGGGTCCCAGGTAGCAACGACCTGGCCGGCAGATACCTCACCATCTTCTTCGACAGAGATTACCGCACCGTACGGGATTTTATATAACTCGCGTTCACGACCCTGTTCATCGACAATACCCAGTTCGCCGGAACGTGAAACCGCAACCAGGTTGCCACTGGTCTGACGCACCACTTTCACGTTATGCAGTCGAACCTTGCCGCTCGTCTTCACGCTGACATTGTTAGCTGCAACAGAACGGCTCGCCGCACCACCAATATGGAAAGTACGCATCGTCAACTGCGTTCCCGGCTCACCGATAGACTGTGCCGCAATAACGCCAACGGCCTCACCATGATTGACCAGGTGTCCGCGCGCCAGGTCACGACCGTAACACATTGCGCAAACACCCTGCTTGTTTTCACAGGTGATGACGGAACGCACAAAGATTTCATCAACACCCAGCTCATCAAGCTGCTCGACCCATTGTTCATCAAGCAGTGTGTTACGAGGGATCAATACTTCGTCGTCAGTATTGACCACATCACGCGCAACCACGCGGCCCAGCACGAGTTCACGCAAAGGCATCACCACATCACCGCCTTCGATGATCGACTGCACCAGCATGCCTTTATCAGTTTTACAGTCCCTGGTCATAATAACCATGTCCTGTGCGACGTCAACCAGGCGCCGTGTCAGGTAACCCGAGTTAGCTGTTTTCAGGGCGGTATCCGCCAGACCTTTACGCGCGCCATGCGTGGAAATAAAGTACTGCAGGACATTCAGGCCTTCGCGGAAGTTTGCCGTAATCGGTGTTTCAATAATCGAACCATCCGGTTTCGCCATCAGGCCACGCATACCTGCCAGCTGACGAATCTGCGCCGCAGAACCACGGGCGCCGGAGTCGGCCATGACGAAAATGTTATTGAACGACGGCTGCTTAACAATGTTGCCATCAGCATCCTCAACATCGACCGTGCTGAGTTTTTCCATCATTGCCTTGGCCACGGCCTCATTCGCATGTGACCAGATATCCACCACTTTATTGTAACGCTCACCATTCGTTACCAGGCCGGAGGCATACTGCTGCTGGATTTCTTTTACTTCCGCATCTGCATCACCTAACAGCTTTTCTTTTTCTTCAGGAATGACCATATCATTGATACAGATAGATATGCCCGACCTGGTTGAGTACCTGAAACCGGTATACATTAACTGATCGGCAAAAATCACTGTCTCCTTCAAACCCACCTGACGGTAACATGAGTTAATCAGGTTTGAAATCGCTTTTTTGCCCAGGTCCCGATTGACCAGTTCATATGGAATACCCGCAGGGATAATTTCCGACAATATGGCACGGCCGACAGTGGTATCAACCAGACAGAATTTCTCTACCAGTTCGCCATCATCATCAAAAATAAACTCCCTGATACGTACTTTTATTTTTGCCTGCAGAGCTACCGCGCCGCTATCATAAGCACGGTGCACTTCATCAACGTCAGCAAACACCATGCCTTCGCCTTTTGCGTTGATTGATTCTCGGGTCATAAAGTACAGACCCAGCACGATATCCTGAGAAGGCACAATAATTGGCTCACCGGATGCAGGCGAAAGAATATTGTTGGTCGCCAGCATCAGGGTACGCGCTTCCAGCTGCGCCTCGATCGACAGCGGGATGTGCACCGCCATCTGGTCACCGTCAAAGTCGGCGTTAAATGCGGTACATACCAGGGGATGCAGCTGAATGGCCTTACCTTCAATCAGCACCGGCTCAAACGCCTGGATGCCTAATCTATGCAGCGTTGGCGCACGGTTGAGTAACACAGGATGCTCGCGAATAACCTCGTCAAGAATATCCCAGACTTCCGGCCCTTCTTTCTCGACCATTTTCTTCGCTGCCTTAATTGTAGTCGCCAGTCCGCGGCGCAATAATTTATTGAAGATAAACGGCTTGAACAGTTCAAGCGACATCTTTTTCGGCAGACCGCACTGGTGCAGTTTTAAGGTCGGCCCCACTACGATAACTGAACGGCCGGAATAATCAACACGTTTACCTAACAGGTTCTGGCGGAAACGCCCCTGTTTACCCTTGATCATGTCAGCCAGTGATTTCAGCGGACGTTTGTTGGTGCCGGTTATGGCGCGGCCGCGGCGACCGTTATCCATCAACGCGTCAACCGATTCCTGCAACATGCGTTTTTCATTGCGCACGATAATATCCGGCGCATATAGCTCTAACAGGCGCTTCAGACGGTTGTTACGGTTAATTACGCGGCGATATAAATCATTCAGATCGGAGGTCGCAAAACGGCCGCCATCCAGCGGCACCAGCGGCCGTAAATCAGGCGGCAATACCGGCAGAACGGTCATGATCATCCACTCCGGACGATTACCCGAAGCGATAAATGATTCAACCAGTTTAAGGCGTTTTGCCAGGCGTTTAAGCTTGGTTTCCGATTTGGTTGCCTCCATTTCGTCCCGGATCTTGAGCTTTTCCTCTTCCAGCACCAGGCTTTTGAGCATTTCATGAACCGCTTCGGCGCCCATGCGTGCATCAAACTCGTCGCCGTGTTCTTCGATGGCTTCAAGGTAAGATTCGTCGGTTAATAACTGGCCTTTTTCAAGCGTGGTCAGACCCGGCTCAATGACAACAAATGCTTCGAAGTAAAGTATGCGTTCGATTTCACGCAAGGTCATATCAAGTAACAGACCGATACGTGATGGTAATGATTTCAGGTACCAGATATGTGCAACCGGGCTGGCCAGATCGATATGACCCATACGCTCGCGGCGTACTTTGGACTGGGTAACTTCCACACCGCATTTTTCACAGACCACGCCGCGGTGTTTGAGTCGCTTGTATTTTCCACATAAACATTCGTAATCTTTTACCGGGCCGAAAATTTTGGCACAGAACAGGCCATCACGTTCCGGCTTAAAGGTACGATAGTTAATGGTTTCCGGTTTTTTAACTTCACCGTATGACCATGACTGAACCTGTGATGGTGATGCAAGGCTGATCTTGATTGAATCAAAATCTTCATTCTGGCCTGGTTGTTTAATGAGCTTAAGTAAGTCTTTCATTGCCCTAAATCCTGTCTATATTTATATATGGTTACGCTACACGTATGGGTTATGCCTGAAGATTTAACGTTCAGGTCTTATCTTCCAGTTCCAGTTCAATGTTGATTCCTAAAGCACGAATCTCTTTAAGCAACACATTGAAGGATTCCGGCATTCCCGGCTCCATATGATGGTTACCATCAACAATGTTCTTGTACATCTTGTTACGGCCAGCCACATCATCAGATTTGACCGTTAACATTTCCTGCAGGGTGTAAGCCGCGCCGTATGCTTCCAGTGCCCATACTTCCATTTCACCGAAGCGCTGGCCGCCAAACTGTGCTTTACCACCCAGGGGCTGCTGCGTCACCAGGCTGTAAGGACCGGTGGAGCGTGCATGCATCTTGTCATCAATCAGGTGGTTCAGTTTCAACATGTACTTGTAGCCGATGGTGACGGGGCTATTGAACTGTTCACCAGTGCGACCATCGTACAATATCGTCTGCCCGCTCACCGGCAAACCGGCCAGCTCCAGCATGCGATGAATTTCGTCTTCATTGGCACCATCAAATACCGGCGTTGCCATCGGCACACCTTTGCGCAGGTTATTCGCCATATCAAGCAGTTCTTCATCGCTGAATGCTTTCAGGTCTACCTTGGTTTGATTGTGGTTGTAAATTTCGTCAATGAATTTACGAATCTCGGCAACCGGTTTGTTTTCATCCAGCATGTGACCAATAACATCACCCAAACCTTTTGCCGCCATACCAAGATGGGTTTCCAGGATCTGGCCGACATTCATACGCGACGGTACACCCAGTGGGTTCAGGATAATATCGACCGGTGTGCCATCCGCAGTGTGCGGCATATCTTCAACCGGCACGATGGTTGAAACCACACCCTTGTTGCCATGACGGCCGGCCATTTTATCCCCCGGCTGCATGCGGCGTTTGACCGCAAGATAGACTTTAACCATCTTCAGCACGCCCGGCGCGAGATCATCACCCGCGGTGAGTTTGTCTTTCTTCTCGGTAAAGTAAGCATCCAGCAGTTCACGCTGCTCTTTGTGCTGTTTAACCAGAGCTTCAATGCGGACGTTTTCGGTTTCATTTTTAAGTCGGATTTTCAGCCAGTCTTTGTGATCAAGATCATTCAGGTAAGCCGCGGTGATTTTGTCACCTGACTTCAGACCGGCCGGACCACCCGCCGCCTGCTTGCCGACGAAGACGCTTTCCATTCGGGAGAACAGGTCTTCTTCAATAATGCGCCACTGCGCATCAACATCCTTCTTCACAGAGGCAATTTCTTCCTCTTCGATTTGCAGCGCACGTTTGTCTTTTTCCACGCCATCACGGGTAAACACCTGTACCCCGATAACCGTGCCGTAAGTGCTGGCGCCGACGCGTAAAGATGAATCTTTAACATCGGACGCCTTTTCGCCAAAGATGGCGCGCAACAGTTTTTCCTCGGCGGTTAACTGGGTTTCGCCTTTAGGCGTTACCTTACCAACCAGGATATCTCCCGGTTTAACTTCCGCACCGACGTAAACCACGCCGGATTCGTCCAGTTTGGATAACAGGCTTTCACTGACATTCGGTATGTCAGCGGTGATTTCTTCAGAACCCAGCTTGGTATCACGCGCTACACTGCTTAATTCCTGAATATGGATCGTTGTGTAACGGTCATCTTCAACCACGCGCTCGGAAATAATGATCGAGTCCTCGAAGTTGTAACCGTTCCATGCCATGTATGCCACCAGCATGTTCTGACCCAGGGCCAGCTCACCCATGTCAGTCGATGGACCATCCGCGATGATATCATCACGTGACACAACGTCACCGACGCGCACCAGTGGACGCTGGTTAATGCAGGTATTCTGGTTCGAGCGGGTGTACTTGGTCAGGTTGTAAATATCAACTCCCGTAGCACCATCGGCGGCCTCAGCATCATTCACCCGGATAACGATTCGTGATGCATCAACCGAATCAATCACACCGCCTCGTTTTGCTACCACACAGGCACCGGAATCATGCGCTACCGCGCGCTCCATGCCGGTACCCACTAACGGTTTATCGGCACGCAAGGTCGGTACTGCCTGGCGCTGCATATTTGAACCCATCAGCGCACGATTAGCGTCATCGTGCTCAAGGAACGGGATCAGCGAGGCCGCGACGGATACAATCTGTCTCGGCGACACGTCCATATACTGCACCTCATCCGGTGAGGACAGCGTGAACTCGTTCATGTGGCGGCAGGAAACCAGCTCATCAAGCAGCTTACCCTTGGCGTCCATGGTGGCATTTGCCTGGGCAATAACAAAACCGCCCTCTTCAATGGCAGAAAGATAGTCAATCTCATCGGTCGCCATACCATTGACAACTTTACGGTATGGGGTTTCCAGGAAGCCGTATTCATTTGTTTGCGCATACACAGACAATGAATTAATCAGGCCGATGTTTGGCCCTTCAGGGGTCTCAATCGGGCAGACGCGGCCGTAATGGGTAGGATGCACGTCGCGTACCTCGAAACCCGCGCGCTCGCGCGTCAGACCACCGGGACCGAGAGCAGAAATACGGCGTTTATGCGTCACCTCAGACAATGGATTATTCTGGTCCATAAACTGGGACAACTGGCTTGAACCAAAGAATTCTTTTACGGCTGCCGCGACAGGTTTGGCATTGATCAAATCCTGCGGCATCAATGAATCCTGTTCGGCAGTGGTGAGACGCTCTTTCACCGCACGTTCGACTCTCACCAGGCCGACACGGAAAACGTTTTCCGCCATCTCGCCCACGCTGCGAATACGACGATTACCCAAATGGTCAATGTCATCCACCGTGCCGGTACCGTTGCGAATCGCGATCAGCTCTTTCATTACCGCAATAATGTCGGATGTCTCGCCCAGTGTTTCACATAATTCTATTGCGTAATCATCTTTACGTGAACTGAAATGGCGATAATCGTATAACACGCCGGGGCCTTCAGACGTATCGCGCTGCAGGCGGCGATTGAATTTCATGCGGCCTACTTTTGAAATATCGTAACGGTCTTCAGAGAAAAACAGATTATTGAACAGGTTCTCTGCCGCGTCCTTGGTAGGCGGCTCGCCCGGACGCATCATGCGGTAGATTTCTATCTGTGCCTCTAGCTTGGTCGTGGTGGCATCAATCGCCAGGGTATTCGACATGAACGGCCCGGTATCCAGGTCGTTTGTGTAAATTACTTTAACGCTTTTAATGCCTTTTTCCTGAATAAAAGTGATTAACTCTTCGGTAAATTCGGTGTTTGCAGGCACCATCACTTCACCGGTCTCCTCATCGATGAGATCGGTTGCCAGAATCTTGCCAACCAGATAATCCAGCGGTGCGTTCAGTTTATTAACTTTTTTAGCTTCCAGCTGTTTGATGTGGCGCATGGTCACGCGTTTGCCGGTTTCTACAATAACTTCTTTCCCGGCTGTAATATCAAAACTTGCGGTGTCACCGCGCAGACGCTCCGGCACTAATTCAAAAGTCACGCCATCCTTGGTGAAAGTGTACTCAATACATTCGAAGAAAGTATCAAGAATTTCTTCGTTGTTATAACCGAGGGAACGGAGCAGGATTGATGCTGGCAGTTTACGCCGGCGGTCAATACGAACAAACACGGCATCCTTTGGATCAAACTCAAAATCAAGCCAGGAACCACGGTAAGGAATAATTCGAGCTGAATATAATATTTTGCCGGATGAATGCGTCTTGCCTTTATCGTGGTCGAACAACACCCCGGGCGAACGATGCAGCTGAGATACAATCACTCGCTCGGTACCGTTGATCACAAAAGTACCGTTGTCGGTCATCAGCGGCATTTCGCCCATGAAGACTTCCTGCTCTTTTACTTCTTTTGGCGCTGTTTTCTTTTTGCTGTCCTTGTCATAGATTTCAAGACGCAAAACCACGCGCAGCGGTGCTGCATAAGTCAGTCCGCGAAGCTGACACTCTTTTACATCGAACAGGGGTTTACCCAGTTTGTACTGAACAAACTGAAGCTTCACATGGCCCGAGTAACTTACGATAGGGAAAACTGATTCAAATGCACCCTGCAGACCGACGGGCACACGTTTATCTGATGTTTTCTCTGATTGCAAAAATTCACGAAATGAATCGATTTGCATAGACAACAAATAGGGCACATCCAGCACAGGTGGACGCTTACCGAAATCCTTACGCAGTCTCTTTTTCTCGGTAAAAGAATATGTCATCAGTTTTCCTCGTTATTTAGGTATAAAATTTTAATATCTACTAAGCTTGCGTTGACGAAATATGCAGCTTCAAAATCCTTCGAATCAATGCAAGCCAGCATCCTTGTTAAAGTTCATGTACAAATAAGACAGCCTGTCTTCGATTCGCCCTCCGCTGGCTGTTGATCGCTGCCTGTGTATGTTAGTCACAAGGTTTGACACACAAACTCTAATTACAATTCAGAAACAGCGAAAGGCCGGGAAAACACTGCGTTAAAAAAACAGTGTTTCCAGCCTTCCTGTTGCTGATTTCGCCAACCCCTCAGGGCCATTGCGTTTCAGCGTAATGCCTGTATTATTTAAGCTCGACAGTTGCACCAGCCTCTTCAAGCTGCTTTTTAATGTCTTCAGACTCGGCTTTTGATGCAGCCTCTTTAATAGTCGTAGGCGCACCTTCCACTGCGTCTTTTGCTTCTTTAAGACCCAGACCAGTGATGCCGCGAACAGCTTTAATAACGGCAACTTTATTAGCGCCAAAGCCAGTCAACACAACTTCAAACTCGTCTTTCTCGGCAGCAGCTTCACCAGCGTCAGCAGCAGCAGGCGCAGCAGCTACAGCAGCTGCTGCGGATACACCAAATTTTTCTTCCATTGCAGAAATAAGATCTACAACTTCCATTACAGACATATTGGAAATAGTTTCCAGAATATCTTCTTTAGAAACAGCCATGATTTTCTCCAGTTATTTGTTAAATGTTAATAATTAATGTCTAAGCATCAGTTTCTATGCCCATGCCTTGCTAAGCATTGGCCTGCTTTTGATCACGTACAGCAGCCACAGTGCGAACCATTTTCGCAGTCGGCTCGTTGAGAGTACGGACGAATTTTTCGATTGGCGCTTTCATCACCGCCATCAGCATCGCAATCGCCTGATCGCGCGTTGGCAGCTTGGACAATGCATCCAGTTGCTCAACAGGCAATACTGCTCCGCCTATTGATAATACCTTTGCTATCAGCTTGTTATTGCCTTTTGAAAAATCCTTAACAAGTCGAGCTGCCGCACCGGGATCTTCCTGTGAAAATGCCATAATCAGCGGCCCCACCAGGGAATCCTGCATGCACTCAAACTCAGTACCTTCAATTGCACGTTTCACCAGTGAGTTTTTCGCGACTTTTAGATAAACGCCTTCATTACGGGCTTTTGCACGTAATGCGGTCATATCATCTACAGTAATACCACGATATTCAGCAGCAACGGCTGAAAGCGCACTGGCGGCAATTGTAGAAACTTCAGCGACAATAGCTTTCTTCTCTTCAAGATTTAATGCCACTTTAGCTCTCCAGTTTAAGCCGGATTATTAATTACTAACCCAGCCAAGTTATACAGACCACACGACATGTATGGCCCCCTCAGGTGTGTCCATTAGAACTTCACCATCTACGTAGGAAATTAAGCAATGTAGCTGCCACCTGTATCAGGTAACGACCCATCACACCTACGGTCTCTGACGACACCGAACACTCGGCTGTCAAATTTTTATCATTGACCTGACACCAGGAACAACAATAATTTTTATGCAGGTTGGGTTACGCTAAAAAAACAGCTAGTCCAACCTGCGATTTCATTTCTACAAAAAGACGGACTGATCAACCGTCAGGCCCGGGCCCATGGTAGTTGATACAGAAATTTTCTTTAGGTAGACACCTTTTGCAGCAGTTGGTTTTGCCTTTATCAGCGCAGCGACCAGACCATTGATATTTTCCTGCAGCTGCTGCACATCAAATTTAACTGTACCAACAGAAGCATGAATAATACCCGCTTTATCAACACGGTAGCGCACCTGGCCCGATTTGGCGTTTTTAACTGCAGTCGCTACATCTGCAGTAACTGTTCCCACTTTAGGATTGGGCATTAAGCCGCGTGGACCCAGAATCTGACCCAGCTGCCCAACCACGCGCATGGCGTCTGGCGAAGCAATAACCACGTCAAAATCCAAATTGCCCTTTTTAACTTCAGCGGCGAGATCTTCCATACCGACTATATCAGCACCAGCCTCAGCAGCGGCTTTGGTGTTATCGCCATCAGTAAATACAGCAACCCGCACTTCTTTACCGGTACCGTTAGGCAGCACTGTCGCGCCGCGCACGACCTGGTCACTCTTTCTGGGATCGACACCAAGATTGACACTGACATCAACAGATTCGGTAAATTTCACTTTTGAAAGTTCTTTTAATAAAGCTAAAGCTTCTTCCAGCGGATAAACTTTGTTTTTATCAATCATTCCGTTGATTGCTTTGATACGTTTACTTAACCTGGCCATTAGTTCACACCCTCTGTTTCGATACCCATACTACGCGCACTACCGGCGATAGTACGCACCGCAGCATCGAGATCAGCCGCTGTTAAATCAGGCATCTTGGTATTTGCAATTTCTTCCAGTTGCGCACGGTTAACTTTAGCCACCTTATTGATATGCGGCTCGCTGCTGCCTTTTGTAATACCCGCAGCTTTCTTCAACAGGATTGAAGCTGGCGGCGTTTTGGTAATAAAGGTAAAACTTTTGTCAGCGTAAACAGTAATGACCACAGGGATAGGCATGCCCTTTTCCATGCTCTGCGTCTTGGCATTAAATGCCTTACAGAATTCCATAATATTGACTCCTTTCTGACCTAATGCCGGACCAACCGGCGGACTTGGGTTTGCTTCCTGCGCGCGCACCTGCAACTTGATATACGCATCAACTTTTTTAGCCATATTATCTCTCCCGGGTGCAATCGCCGTACTCCTGCTAATTGCTCATTTTCTGTGATACTGCGTTAAAACTTTCCTCATAATACTCACGTACCGATGTACACTGCGTTTATTCGTCAAGCTTTGCCTTGTCTCACAAAAACTGATCAACCATCAGTTATTTCGGGCTCCCCGTTTTATATTAAAAAAAAGTGATAAGTGATAAGTCGCAAGCAGCAACCTAAAACATATAACTTTGAACTTACAACTGATTTAGCCTTTTTCGACCTGGCTAAACTCTAAATCTACCGGCGTTGAACGGCCGAAAATCAGTACCGCAACTTTCAAACGATTGCGATCATAATCGACTTCTTCAACCACGCCATTAAAGTCATTAAACGGCCCGTCGATAACACGCACCACTTCGCCAGGCTGATACAAAACTTTCGGTTTTGGTTTCTCGACACCTTCGGCGACAGCGTTCATGATGTTCATTGCTTCTTTTTCAGTAATTGGTGCCGGCTGATCCCTGGTGCCGCCAATAAAACCCATTACCTTGGGAACATCTTTTACCAGGTGCCATGTCTCATCATTCATTTCCATTTCCACCAGCACATAACCGGGGAAGAATTTGCGCTCTGAACGACGTTTAACACCATCCCTGATTTCCACGACTTCTTCAGTCGGGATCAGTATCTGCCCAAACTTGTCTTCCATGCCGGCAAGGCGGATATGCTCTTCCAGTGACGCTTTTACCTTGGCCTCGAAGTTAGAATAAGCATGCACAACATACCATTGTTTTGCCACAGATTATGCCCCCCCAGTAATTAACTGGATTGCCTGCGCTAGCAGCATGTCAATCAGCCAGAGAAAAATGCCGATAATTATCACGGCCAAAATGACCATAAATGTCGTTTGCACAGTCTCCTGGCGTGTAGGCCACACGACCTTACGCACTTCCATGCGTGATTCACGTGCAAAACCAATCAGGTTTCGGCCCTGCATAGTAGTAGAGCTGATCGCAACAGCAACACCCGTTGCAAACACAATACCCAGCACGCGATATAACTGAGATTCGGCTTCATAATAATAAAAGCCTACAACCCCCAGTATCAGCACAGCTATCGCCAGCAACAACTTGAATGTATCGAACTTATTTGAAACCACTTCTTCGGTCTTGGCGACCATATATCCACCTGCCCCCCCATACAATAAACTATGGGTTAATTTGGCAGGCCAGGAGGGACTCGAACCCCCAACCTGCGGTTTTGGAGACCGCTGCTCTACCAATTGAGCCACTGGCCTAACCGTACGCGGGAAGTATGACAAGATCATACCTCCCACTATACTCATGTCAGAGTAACGAATTACTCAATAATTTTAGCGACCACACCTGCACCAACGGTACGGCCGCCTTCACGTATCGCAAAGCGCAGGCCTTCTTCCATCGCAATCGGGTTGATCAGCGTTACCGTCATCTTCACGTTATCTCCCGGCATCACCATCTCGGTGCCTTCCGGCAGATCA
>JAJDNP010000104.1 GCA_022340645.1 Gammaproteobacteria bacterium
CAGAATTTTGGGTAAATCTCAGCGAGTCAGTTTGGCTGATTAGCCGAAAAGCATAGCCATAGCTATGGTTACAGGCGAATCGGTCAAAATGGCCGCTGAGATTTTTCCAAAAACTGTATAGCGATACCCGGTACATAGTGTATTTTGCTAATATACTAATATTTATTAATGGAATCATAATGTTAAGTTATATTTTCAGCGTTCCTATGAAATATCCGGGCTAAGGAAATTAAATCAATATTGTTCCGTTAACATAAACCAGCGGTCAATAAGCCAGTGTTCTGTGCAGAGGCGCCTGTATTTATACCATCCGAGACATGGACTGGCAGCCGCTACCTGAGACCGTATGCCGCATGGAAACGGCATCTTAGCGTACAAGGATGCCATGTTTTTATCTTTTTGGACAGCGTGTCTCAGGTAGCGGCTGCCAGTTCATGCCTCCAGCAGTGAGCAGGACAGCATTGAAAGTAAATATAAGATTTCTTCGCGAGCTTTTCGCCTCCGCGAGACTATATTTTCTGTTGATAGCATAAGTCACATGGTTTTTGGTCCATAGTCGTTGAATGATAAACTACGATCCTGTGGATATTGCTACGAACAATTTATTTGAAATGGCGCTTGATTGCCTGCTACTAAATGATCCGCAACAGAAAATAACTGCGACGCTATCCTTGCATAAAAGCCATCTGGCCGGTGAGTTAAATATACAGCCGTTAGCAGAAGTCAGGCAGGTAACAGTACCGGGCCGCCCCGCAAAACCGGCACTGGTGGATCCCCGCGAGGTACCCAGGCGCGGTTTTTCCAGTTTGAAAGCCCGTCTGGCACTGGCACATGCCATTACGCATATCGAATTCAATGCGATTAATCTTGCGCTGGACGCTGTTTATCGATTTCAGCACATGCCTGCGCAGTATTATACGGACTGGTGCCGTGTTGCTGCTGAAGAAGCACAGCACTTTACGATGTTATCAGACTATCTCGAAAGCCATGGTTTGAGTTATGGCGAACAAGCTGCACACAACGGGCTGTGGGAAATGGCGGTTAAAACCGATTCTGATGTCATGGCCAGGATGGCGCTGGTGCCGCGTGTGCTGGAGGCAAGAGGGCTTGATGTAACGCCGACGATGATCAAAAAGTTACAGGCTAGCGGCGAGACCGGGCTTGTTTCAGTCTTGCAGGTAATTTTTGATGAAGAGGTAGGCCATGTCAAAATTGGCTCTTACTGGTACAAAATCCTGTGTAAGGAACGAAATCTGGATTCCCAGAAAACTTTTATTGCACTGATTGAAAAATACATGCAGGGTGCTAAATTTGGACCATTCGAAACAGCAGCGCGTTTGCAGGCCGGCTTTACAAACGAAGAAATGCAGAGTCTGCTCAGCCATTTCTGACGGCAATGCCAGTAAGTTAAGCGCATTTTTCTGTGTAGGTGCGACAAATTCGCACGATGCGCGCATACGTCGGCACCGCTGTGCGAATAAATTCGCAGCTGAATTCTTAACTTACCGGCATTGTTTCCGACGGGCATTACCAGTATTAACAGGGCTATTTTTACGATAAAAAAGTACCGTTGTTACTACCGTTGTCTATACTCCTTTTCTGCAGAGGCGATCTGATATTATTATGCTAAAACATTTGTCCTTAAATCTGGTTATCAGCCTGTTGATGGTGTTGTCATGCGACATTTCAGCAAAAACTGAAGATGCTAAAGAAAACAACGGGCCCAGCAATCTGGAAGTGTACCTGCTTTCTTATATACAACGTGAGCCTGGCCAGGATGAATATGAAGTATCTATGCTGGTATCGGACCGCTATATAAGGATAGATGAACCAGGCGAAGATAGCGGTTTTATCGTTTACGATGATAAGGCAAAAACGATATATAGTGTAAGTCATGCCGATAAATCGGTTTTTGTCATAAAGCAGCATGACTTTTCCGAAAAAGATTCACCGGTAAAATCCGAGGTGGAATATTTGCAGCTGGATGATGCACCGGCCGTTTCCGGAAACAATGTTTTTAACTACCGGGTATTTACCGGTGAGGGCGAGTCCGAAGAAACCTGTCTTGAAATTCAGCTGGTTGAAAACCTGCTGCCCGATGTCAGCAAAATATTGCAAAACTATCAGAGTGTTGTTGCCGGTCAACAGGTGAAGCTGACCGATAATAAAATAACGGAATTGCAGCCGCAGTGCTATTTTGTTGACCAGGTATACAACAAGGCAAAGTATTACGAAAAAGGCCTGCCTATCCAGGAATGGCACAGCAATGAGTCATCCAGAATTTTATCTTCCTACAAAAAAGTGAAGATAAACAAAGACAAGTTCAAAGTACCCGAAAAATACCGCCGCTTTGAAGTTGATAAAAATTCAAAAATTCCTATCAAGTAGTATCACAGCATTAAATTATTGAATTAGACGATATTTAACAGCTTAAAAGCATTTAACCACAGAGGCACTGAGGACACGGAGAAAACATTTTATCGTCAATCGCGCCGCAGGTGCGGTCATGAAATATAACTCTGTGCCCTCTGTGCCTCTGTGGTGAATCGTTTTTTTAATTATTGATAAGTCTGCAATACTAAATCAGAAGTATCTTTAACCCGTAAATAACTACCTGCTTTATACCAGTCGCCGAGCACGACTCTTGTGGTTTCGTGATTGTTGATTAGTTTATGATGGACTGCGGGCCGGTGCGTGTGGCCGTGGATAAGCAGATCAATATCATTCTCTATAAACACCCGGTCTGTTGCCTGCTGGTTGACATCCATAATATATTCTGCTTTTGCCGTGGTAGACTGCTGACTAATTTCCCTTAGCTCTTTTGCCAGCTGTATCCTCTCTTTAAGGGATTTCGCCAGCACCTGTTGCTGCCATGCAGGATTTCGCACCATCCGGCGAAGTTTCTGATAGTCAACATCGTCCGTGCACAAGGTATCGCCATGCATGAGCAGGGCGTTCTTTCCCTGTAGCTTTAGGCTGTATGGTTCGTCGATTAAAGTGAAATGACAGCGTTCAGCAAGCCTGTTGCCGATTAAAAAATCACGGTTGCCGTGCATGAAAAATACACGTGTTGTATATTTTTCATGCAGTTCGATAAGCTTGTTAAATACCGGCGCAAGTGCTGGTGCGGGATCATCATCACCCAACCAGTATTCAAGAAAATCGCCCAGGATGTAAAGCGTATCGGCCTGTGCGGCAATCTCGTCAACGAAATTCGAGAACAGCCTGATAATTTCGGGCCGTTCAGGTGCCAGGTGCAGGTCCGAAATAAAAACGATATCCGACATGATTAGTGTCAGAGCAGGGCTGCAGGTTCGAATTTATTCGGACCACGCATGTAACATGCCGGCATGGTCCGAATAAATTCGAACCTGCGGGGAAATGAAACTGAATATATACCAGTCATGCCACTGATATCAGATGAAAGATGCCTATGAAGCGCTGGCCTTGTTGATGACGACGTCTTCAACGGGTACGTCGGCATGACCGCTTTTATTGCCAGTACTCACTGCAGCAATTGCATCTACCGTAGCCATGCCATCGGTTACTTTACCGAAAACACAATAACCCCAGCCTGCACCTGTTGGCGCCGAATGATTCAGGAAAGTGTTATCTCTGTGATTGATGAAAAACTGTGCAGTTGCAGAATGCGGATCATTTGTTCTTGCCATGGCGATGCTGCCACGGTCATTTGGCAGGCCGTTATCAGCTTCGTTTTTTATCGGGTTTTCGGTACGCTTCTGAACCATGCCCGGCATAAAACCACCGCCCTGTATCATAAAGTTAGGGATAACACGGTGGAAAATGGTGCCGTCATAAAATCCGTCATTGACATAACTTATAAAGTTTTTAACAGTTTCAGGCGCTTTTTCTTCGTTAAGTTCGATAACAATATTACCGTGCGTGGTTTCGAGAGTAACAGTTGACATAATTATTCCTGTTTATTTTCTAGAGCTATAAATGTATGGTGCCCCGAACACGATTCGAACGTGTGACCTTCCCCTTAGGAGGGGGATGCTCTATCCTGCTGAGCTATCGGGGCCGGGTAGTCGTAAAGGGCGAATTATATCAGTGCGTGTGCCGAATGTCCCGTCGATAGCCAATGAGTTTATTACCTGGCAATTCTCAGTCACGATTAACTCTTTTTTGCATTAATATTTTAAGTAGCCATGACTCCGGCTCAATCTCATATTGCATGACGTAATTGAGGCTGGCCATGGCAGATAATATCCAGTTCATACTGTTCATGGCTTCACGCATACCGCAAAACAGTATCTGGTCACCACGCTGAATCCTGGTTGTATCATCCGGCATTAAAATAGCGTCGTCATTTCGCTTTAACAGCAATGGCACACACTGCAGTTTATATGTATTAGATAGCGGGTCTATGCTCAAACAGTTAACTGTTATTTTACGGCCGAGAGCCAGTGCTTTGGTAACAGCGGGGGCCACTTTATGGTTTATCTCGATAGTCCAGATGTGAGGCTTGGATTCGCCGATGACGGCGCTGAGCCGGCTGATGACTATGTTGCTCCATTCGTCATCCTGCTTGTTTGCCATTTTCAGGAATTCGCATAGCATCGGGTTAAGAAATAAAACACGGATCATACGTGCAGTGATTTCACGGGGCTGCATCACCAGATCCGCCTTCACTTTTTTGAAGAGTTCAGAGTTGTCCCGCAGGTTTTGCCGTGCTACCACGAATATATCCGGGTTCATCTGGCGGGCAGTCATGATGGTCGACAGGTTATTGGAATCGTCGCCGCCACCGGCAATGAGGCCTACCGCAGTGTCTATACCGGCTTTGGTCAACGATTTCTCATCCACCCCGGTGGCTGAAATAATGTCCTCCTCCTGGTCGATATTAAGCTCGCGGAAGGTTTTATAGGCTTCTTCATTCGAGTCAAGCACGGTAACTTCCACATCATGCTCAAGAAATTTCTGATGCAGGGCTCTGCCAAAGCGGCCATAACTGCAGAGTATCCAGCGGCCATAATTGAGTTTTAACGGCTCGTCGCTAATCTGTGAGTCAGGTGCGCCCGTTAACCAGTCGAAGATCAGGTGTAACGAGGAGCTGTGTAATAACATGGAAAATATATCGGCGAAGGTATTATACGGGTTGACCACGTAATCTGTGTTGAATGACCGCATATTATCTTCAAAGGGCTTAAGATCTGAGCGGCAGACAACTTTTCCTCCGGGATGAAGCAGCTTGCTGCTCAGCGCGATTTTCAGGTTGGTTTCATCTGACGAGGTGGCGGCAATGACACCATTGCAGTTATTCTTGCTTATCCCCGCCATTTCCAGGTTCCTTGGAATGGAGGCGTCAGCTATCAGGCAGGGAACGAATTCTCGCAGGTCATAGATGTTGTTCTCCAGCAGGCTGTCCGGGTCATGTTCGATAACCACGACCCGGTAATGTTCATCGGTGAGTGCCTTGATAACATCGTAACCGGTTTCGCCGAGGCCGCAGACCAGGTAAAAGCGTTCACGTATCTTGTTTACCTGGTTTCTGAATTTGTATTCATGGCGTGCTTTCTTGAAAACGGGATCCTGCATCAGGCCAAGGATGTTACCGATAGCGTACAACCAGGCGATGACCGTCATGTATATGGTACAAATAACCCAGAAACGTTGTGGCTCGGTCAGGGGGTAGGGTATTTCACCAAAGCCAATGGTAGTGGCTGTGTAGCTGACAAAATAGAAGGCATGAAAAATACTCATGCGCCACGGATTTCCCTGGTCGTCAACGCCGGGTATCATGACCATCCCTGCTATTGAAACCGCATATATAATTATTAGCAGGATCAACGGCGCGCGCATGCGCGACATGATCATTGATAACACCGGACTGATGGCTTCTTCAGGGTTCTCCTGTTTGCCCGGTTCCTCGATATTCATGTTTAATTACTTATGTTAGCGGCGTAACATGGTGGTTTCGATCATCAGCAGAATGACAGAGATAATATTCGCCAGAACTGCACCACCGCTAAGTGAAACTATCGTTACCATCATGGAAGCTGTCAGCCCGGTTTCCTGTACATGTACAGCAAAGGTCCACACCAGCGCTGCCGATATGAGTTGCACAAGCGCTACCAGGCTGGTAGCCAGCAGCATGGGGCCCAGGCGTGAACGGTCACCAAATTTCAGTATAGTAGCAATCAGGTTAACGATGATGACAGCAAATAATTCGTAAACATTATGATGCTGCGGGTCATCCATTTCACCTATAAAAAAACCAAAGTTAAGTGTCAGCGCAAGGATCATGAAAAAGCTAAACAGGACTTTTTCCGAGTTCATTTGATTTCTCTTCTATTTAATTATTGTTATCTTCAAAGTGTAATTCAATTTATCGTGTTTAGTAAAGCATTCCTTGGCGGCATAATATCTGTTGAGTGTTACATTGTTTTAACAGCTCGTATGCGTTTCGCATCTGCAGTTTTCCTGATCACCGGTTAAAGAAATAAACGCTTCAGTGTCTCCAGGTATATTTCTGTCAGTTTATCCAGTTCAGTAATATTTATATTTTCATCAATCTTGTGGATGCTTTCATTAACCGGGCCAAGTTCAATAACCTGGGCGCCGGTTGGTGCAATAAAGCGGCCATCAGAAGTGCCGCCTGCCGTTGATAGTTCAGAGTCAATATTGCATACAGATTTTATTGCCTGCTTCGCTGCTTCTACTAATTCTCCGCCCGAGGTTAAAAATGGCTGTCCGGACAGTGACCAGTTCAGGGTATATTTCAGCTGGTGATTATCAAGGATGTTTTCAACACGTTGTTTTATTATTTGCTCGGTTATTTCTGTGGAAAAACGGAGATTGAACTGCACGTGTAAATCGCCCGGTATGACATTGCTTGCACCGGTACCGGCATGAATGTTTGAAATCTGAAAGCTGGTCGGCGGAAAAAACTCGTTGCCGTTGTCCCAGACTTCATTGCACAGATCCTGTAATGCGCCGGCAAACAGGTGGACGGGGTTTTGTGCCAGCTGCGGGTAGGCGATGTGCCCCTGCACGCCATGAATGGTGAGGTCGCCGGAAAAAGAACCACGTCGCCCGTTTTTTATAACATCACCAACAGTATTTGTACTTGTGGGTTCGCCGACCAGGCACCAGTCTATTTTTTCATGCCGGCTTTCAAGGTACTCGATAACTTTCACCGTACCATCTACCGCGGGTCCTTCTTCGTCACTGGTAATTAAAAACCCGATGGAGCCGGCGGTTTGCAATGCTGAAATGGCCTGGTTATTCTCAAGCAACACTTCACAGGCACAAACCATTGCGGCAATGCTGCTTTTCATATCAGCGCTGCCGCGTCCTGTAAGAACGTTACCACTGACTGTGGGGGTGAATGGATCGCTGTGCCATTGTTCAACCGGGCCGGTCGGTACAACATCAGTATGGCCGGCAAAAACAAACAGTGGAGACTTCGTACCGTACCTGGCCCACAGGTTGTCAACTTCACCATAACGCAGGCTTTTGATTTCAAAACCTGCATTGCTTAGCCTGTCGGCGATGATTTTCTGGCATCCGAGATCATCAGGCGTAACAGACGGGATGCTGATAAGCTGCTTGGCCAGTTCTAATGTTGCACTCATTTTATAGTGATTTTTTTAGTTGTTGTTTCAGTGCACCCTGTTGTTCTTTTGATAGCACCTTGTTGTCGAGTGTGCTGATGACAAAATGGTCGATGGCCTTTTCACCGACAGAAGTTATTCTTGCATTGATTGTTTTGATTTTGCAGTCGGTGAATGCTTTGGCGATGGTTTCCAGAACACCGGGCCTGTCAATGGTTTCAATAGTCAGTAGTATCGCATTTTTGATTTTTGTATTTTTAAATTTAACGACAGTGGGCGATGCGAAGTGCCGGTGTTTGGTAATGCCGCTTAATGATGTGTGTGTGACGCCTTTGCTGTCGCTTAGCCGTTCTTCCAGGCGATCGATAATTTGTTCGGCGACAAATGACATGGTTTCATTGTTTAAATTAATGGGGGCCAGGCGAAAGGTTAGCATTGCAAAGCCGTCCGTTGTGTTAAGCAGCTGCGCATTGACAACATCGACTTCGCATTTACCGAGTACGGTTACCACGTCATAAAAAGCAAGGTCGCGGTCTTTCATGTAGACCATTAACTGGATGCTGTTGCTTGATTCATGAACGCGGGTTTTTACCAGCGGTTTATCAAGTTTCTGTTTTTGTCTGGCATCGATTATGCTTGCTGTATGCCAGGTGATCTGGCCGTAGGTATGACCCTGAAAATATTCTGTATTGAAAGTTTTCCATAAGTCATTTGCCTTATGCGAATCGATGCCCATCTCTTCCAGTCTTCGCAGGCTGGAGGTCTGGATTTCCAGTATATTGCTTTCCTTCGTGCTTTGCTGGTCGAGCTGGTTACGGTCAGTGCCCTTATTCAGATAAGCAGCGGTTTTGTGATATAGCTCGCCGAGTAATTTATCTTTCCAGTCATTCCATTGTTTTGGATTAGTCGCCCGGATATCCGTAATGGTGAGTATATACAGGTAATCAAGACGCTCCAGTGTTTTTACCTGGTCGGCAAATACGCTAATCACATCCGGATCGCTGATATCTTTTCGCTGCGCGGTAATCGACATGGTTAAATGGTTTTTTACCAGCCAGCTGACGAGTTTGGTGTCTTCTTCCGCCATCTTGTGCAGCTTGCAGAATTCTTTTGCATCGACTGCACCAAGCTTGGAATGGTCGCCGTGGCGGCCTTTGGCAATATCATGAAATAAACCGGCTAAATATAATAATCCAGGGTATCGTAAGTGCTGGAATACGCCGCTCGCTAACGGAAATTCGTGGCAATATTCCGCCACCGAAAGTCGCCGCATGTTCCTGATGACGAATAATGTGTGCTGGTCGACGGTATACGCATGAAACAGGTCGTATTGCATCCTGCCAACAATTGAATCAAAGGCCGGGATGTAGGCGGCGAGTATGCCGTACCGGCTCATGCGTCTTAACTCATGGGTAACGCCCCGAGAGCGTGATATTATCTTGATGAATAGCTGCTGGGCACGAGGCGACTGCCTGACTTTCTCATCGATAAGATACTTGTACTTTCTTACCTGGCGAATCGTTCCTGCGCGCACCCCCTGGATGTCCGGGTAATCCTCCAGAATGAGGAACATTTCAAGGATGGCGCAGGGGTTTTCCTGGAATATGGTTTCCCTGGTGGTTTCAATGTAGCCGTTTCTGACCTGAAAACTGTCATTTATCAGCTCAGCTTCCGTATCGATATCGGCGTAAATAATGGCTTCCCTGAAATGCTGTAACAGCATTTCATTCAAACGGCCCAGCTCAATAACCGTGCGGTAATATTGCTGCATGAATTGCTCGATTGCTTCGTTACCGGGGGTTTCACTGTCATTTTCAAAGCCAAATTCTTTTGCCAGGTCATGCTGGTAATCGAATAACAGGCGGTCTTCACGCCGCCCGGTCAGATAATGCAGGCTGCAGCGAATGCGCCACAGTAAATGCTGCCCTTTGAGCAGCGTGTTTAATTCATCTTCGAGCAGAAATTTTTCCTTGACCAGGTCATGCAAACTGTCTGCATTGAAATGCCGTTTGGCCACCCAGCCGATCATTTGTATATCACGTAAACCGCCGCGGCTCTCCTTGAGATTGGGTTCAAGGTTGTATGCAGTGTCGTTAAACTTTCCATTGCGCTGAATCTGTTCTTCGAGTTTTGCCTGGAAAAATGCTTTGGAGTCCCAGATGTGGTCGGCAGTGGTTTGTTCTTTCATTATCGTAAAGAGTGTCTGGCTGCCTGCAATCAGCCTGGCTTCCATTATATTTGTTGTTATGGTGATATCTTTAGCCGCCTCATTGATGCATTCTTCGACGGTGCGAACACTGTGGCCGATTTCCAGGCGAATGTCCCATAGCAGCATGAGAAATTTTTCAAGCAGATCCTTTGTTTTCTGGTTCTCTTCCTGTTTTAAAAGAATCATTAAATCAATATCTGATTTCGGGTGTAATTCACCACGACCGTAGCCGCCGACGGCGATCAGTGCAATTTCCTGGTCTAGGTCCCTGAACAGGTGTGAATATATTGCGCTGATCAACTGATCAAGCAGGTTGGCCCGGCCATAGACGATTGTCTCAACATCACTGCCGCCCTGGTAGATAGACTTGAGGCCTTCATCAATATCCGAAACCGCTTCTTTCAGCAGTTTGATGACGGCAGGATTGGCCGGGTCGGCATCGGTGGTGGCACAGATGTTAGCAAGCTGCTGGCTTAATAATTTAAAATCGACAAGCTTGTCAACAGTGAGTACGGTAACCGGTGTTTCAGCAACTGGCTCAAGGACTTTATTTTCTGCACTGCTCATTAAATTTCATCACCTTCACATTGTGTTAAAACCTCATGACCGTCACCGGTCACAAGAATAGTATGCTCCCATTGCGCAGAGAGGCTATGATCCTTGGTGACAACGGTCCAGCTATCGCTGAGTAATTTAACGAAACGTTTGCCTGCGTTTATCATAGGTTCAATGGTGAAGATCATGCCGGGTTCGAGTTTGATACCGCTACCGGCTTCACCATAATGTAAGACCTGGGGATCTTCATGAAAACCTTTGCCTATACCGTGGCCGCAGTACTCTCTGACTACCGAAAAGTTATTGGATTCAGCATGTTGCTGAATAACATGACCAATATCCCCGAGGTGGGCACCGGGTTTGACCGCCTCAATCCCAAGTTTCATACACTCGTAGGAAATCTGGCAGACGCGCCTGGCGCGAACCGATGGCTCACCGACAAAAAACATCTTGCTGGTATCGCCATGATAACCATCTTTGATCACGGTGATATCAATATTGACGATATCGCCGTTTTTCAGTTTCTTGCCGCCTGGTATGCCGTGACATACCTGGTGATTAACTGAAGTGCAGATAGATTTGGGAAAGCCATGGTAATTTAACGGCGCCGGGATGGCCTGTTGTTCGTTGACAATATAATCGTGGCATAATTTGTCGAGTTCATCGGTGGTTATACCGGTTTTTACATGCGGTCGAATCATTTGCAGCACTTCGCCCGCGAGCCGACCGGCAACCCGCATTTTTTCTATTTCCTGTGCATCTTTGATTAATATTGCCATTATGTTTTTTCTTTTAAATCAGTCGTTTAAAATATTTTACCATTTCAGGAGGGTTATTTTTAATTGTTTATTTCTACTGTATATGGTATAAAGCGCCCGCGCCAGTAAAAGCCTGGCGACAGCATGTGATATTTTTAGCCTGAATGAACAGCTTAGCTGTTAAAACACACTGATTTAATCAGTGAAGTCGGTGCTAACTATATCTTATTTAACTACTCACATATACCGTCACGTGTAATTGGGTGCCGCTTAAGTAACAGATACCATGCATTATTATGCAAAAGGTGTCAGCTTAAAAGGTTATTTACATGGGGTATTTGGAGGCTTAACCCTAACCGGAGAATAGCTATGTCTAGTGTTTCTATGCGCCTGATGCTTGAAGCAGGCGTTCATTTTGGTCATCAAACCCGTTTCTGGAACCCGCAAATGTCACCGTACATTTTTGGCTCAAGAAACAAAATTCACATCATTAATTTAGAGAAAACACTGCCTTTATACAATGATGCAGTGAACATGATCGGCAAAATTGCAGCCGACCGCGGTACTATCCTGTTTGTCGGTACAAAGCGCGCCGCACGAAAAATCATGACTGAAGAAGCCATGCGTTGCAGTATGCCCTATATCAGCCATCGCTGGTTAGGCGGTATGCTGACGAACTATAAAACAATCCGTCAGTCAATTCAGCGTCTGAAAGAACTCGAAGATATGTCACAAAACGGCAGTTTTGACCGTTTACACAAAAAAGAACAGCTGATGCTGACGCGTGAAATGGAGAAAAAGGAGAAAGTCCTGGGCGGTATCAAGGATATGAAGGGTCTGCCTGACGCAATATTTGTGATAGATGTCGGTCATGAAGATATTGCTGTAAAAGAGGCCAACACGCTTGGTATCCCGGTCTTTGGTATTGTCGACACAAACAATTCGCCTGAAGGCGTTGATTACATTATTCCTGGCAACGATGATGCAATCAAAGCTATTCAATTATATGCGCAGGGTGTTGCCGATGCGGTTATTGAAGGCCGCGCCTCAGCCGTAATCCACCAGGAAGTATCAGCAGCAAGCAAACCGGCGCCCAAAAAAGCAGCGGCAAAACCAAAAGCAGAGGCTGCAGAAAGTGAATCTGCTGCAGAAGAGTCAGCAACCGCGGACGCGGCAGCAACTGAGAAAAAAGCTGAAGTAAAGAAGAAACCAGCCGTAAAGAAAAAACCGGCGCCTAAGAAAGCGGCAGCAAAGAAAAATGAAGAGCCTGAAGAAGCTGAAGCCGCTAAAGATGTGGAATAAAACCATAATCCAACAGGCATAAGCAACATTTTTTGAGAATTTAACAAGAGGTAACTTTGATGCAAATTACAGCTTCAATGGTTAAAGAACTGCGTGAACGTACAGGTTCGGGCATGATGGAATGTAAAAAAGCGCTGCAGGAAGCAGAAGGCAATATTGATGTGGCAATCGAAAACATGCGTAAAGCCGGTCTGGCAAAGGCAGATAAAAAATCTGGCCGTATTGCCGCGGAAGGGCGTGTGGTTATCGAGATTAGCAGTGACGCAAAATCCGCAGCTATCGTCGAAGTAAACTGCGAAACAGATTTTGTATCTGGCGGCGATGAATTCCTGTCATTTGTTGCTGCGGTTGCAAAAACAGCATTAGCAAACAAACCAGCCGATATTAATGCGTTATCGGAACTGCCGCTCGACGGTGCTGCAGAAACCGTTGAAGATGTACGTAAAACCAAAGTGGCTAAAATCGGCGAGAACATCCAGCTGCGTCGATTTGAGGTGCTGGAAACAGCAACGGGAACCTTTGGCTGCTATCTGCATGGTACACGTATGGGTGTGCTGGTTGAAATGGAGGGCGGTAATGAAGAATTAATCAAAGACGTTGCCATGCATATTGCCGCAAGTAATCCACTTTGTATCAGCGCAGCAGACATGCCTGCCGAAACCCTTGAAAAGGAAAAAGAGATACTGCGCGCCCAGGCACTGGATAGCGGCAAACCGGCAGATATCGTTGAGAAAATGCTTGAAGGCCGCGTTCGCAAGTATCTTGCGGAAAATACCCTGTTGGGCCAGCCCTTTGTAAAAAATCCCGATATAACCGTAGAAACACTGCTTGCTGACGCTGGCGCAAAAGTAAATCGCTATGTGCGTTATGAAGTTGGTGAAGGTATAGAGAAGAAACAGGAAAACTTCGCTGACGAAGTAATGGCCCAGGTGAATGCTTAAGTTAACCGGCCAGATTAACCGGGAAGGCAGCTACATCGCAAAAGACAGCATTCATTAATGTGTCCTGACATGTATGTAAGCAGTGGCCATATAGATATTGCGTATGGTGGCATACTCTGCCGCCTTATGCGCAATGGATATAATATGTAGACAAAGAAAAACCGGGGGACATCTCCCGGTTTTTTGTATGCAGCAGATTGTTTTTATAAACCAGAAGTTCTCAAATCAGTAGCGAGGAAAATAATAATAATGAGTTCTGCACCGGCAATTTATAAACGTGTATTAATCAAGCTCAGCGGTGAAGCCCTGATGGCCGACCTGGATTACGGGATAGATGCGAATATGCTGAAGCGTGTCGCTACTGAAGTGACTGAAGTGGTTAATATGGGTGTTGAAGTAGCGCTGGTACTCGGCGGCGGCAATATTTTCCGTGGCGAGGGACTCGCGCAGTCTGGTTTTGATCGGGTCACCGGCGACCATATGGGGATGCTGGCAACTGTAATGAACAGTCTTGCCATGCAGAATGCGCTGGAAAAACAGGGAATGAACTGCCGCGTTATGTCGGCATTGAGAATTAATCGGGTATGTGAAGAATATGTGCAGCGCCGCGCTATCAGGCATCTTGAAAAAGGCCGGGTTGTTATCTTTGCCGCAGGCACCGGGAATCCGTTTTTTACCACGGACACAGCCGGCTGTTTGCGCGCAATTGAAATACACGCGGACAGCGTATTTAAAGCGACCAAAGTTAATGGCGTGTATGATTCCGATCCCAAGAATAATCCGGATGCGGTGCGTTATGAGTCACTGAGTTTTAATGAAGTGCTTGAAAAAGGGCTGAAGGTAATGGACGCAACCGCCATTGTTTTATGCCGTGATAACAATCTACCGCTACGTATATTTAATTTAAATGACCCGGGTGCTTTACCTGCGGCAATGACTGATAAAACTATTGGCACCACGGTTGTAATGAGCTGATATTTTGATAACCTCGGTTTTGAGACAAGTATCAACAGGAGTAAAGCAGTGATTGATGAGATTATTTCAGACGCAGAAACACGAATGGGTAAAAGTGTAGACTCATTACGTTCTGAGTTAACAAAAATAAGAACGGGACGTGCGCACCCGAGTTTGCTGGATCACCTCATGGTTGACTATTACGGTAACGAAACACCCATCAAACAGGTTGCCAATATAACTGTGGAAGATTCAAGAACACTTGCCGTTGCTCCCTGGGAAAAACAGATGGTGGCTGTTGTCGAAAAAGCAATCATCAATTCCAGTCTGGGTTTAAACCCGTCGACAGCCGGCAACCTGATCCGCATTCCTATGCCGCCATTGACGGAAGAACGCCGGCGAGAACTGGTAAAAGTTGTGAAAGGCGAAGGTGAAAATACCAAAATCGCAATCCGTAATATCAGGCGTGATGCAAACAGCGATTTTAAAGAACTGCTAAAGGAAAAAGAGATATCCGAAGACGAATGCAGACAGGCCGAGGATGCAATACAGAAACATACTGACAAATATGTTGCCAAAGTCGATGAGGTTATCGCGGTAAAAGAAAAGGAACTGATGGAAATATAGCGATTTCACATGACTGCATTGAGCGATCAGGTTTCACCATGAGTGAGGTTCAACACAACACTGCTGCGGGCTTGCCACAACACATAGCAGTGGTAATGGATGGTAACGGCCGCTGGGCAAACCAGCGTCACATGCCGCGTG
Organism: Gammaproteobacteria bacterium; assembly: GCA_022340645.1. Taxonomy (GTDB): domain Bacteria; phylum Pseudomonadota; class Gammaproteobacteria; order SZUA-229; family SZUA-229. Next base: position 15,065 of record JAJDNP010000104.1, read on the forward strand.
TCGCAGGCCATAAAGCCGGTGTGAATGCGACACGAAGAATCGTAGAAAATTGTGCAAAAAAGAATATCAAGGTACTGACAATATTCGCCTTTAGCAGTGAAAACTGGCGCCGTCCCGAAACAGAAGTCAGCAGTATCATGGCCTTGTTTGTTTCAACGATCGGTGCGGAAGTAAAAAAGCTGCATAATAAAAATGTTTGCATCAGGTTTATTGGCGACCGCTCCAGGTTTTCACAGAAACTGCAAAAAAGTATTAATGATGCTGAGCAGCTGACAATGCATAACACCGGGCTGCGTTTAAATATTGCGGCAAATTATGGCGGACGTAACGATATTGTTCATGCCTGCAAATTGCTGATAAATGATGTAGCGCAAAATAAAATCACATTTGATGAAATAACTGAAGATTTACTGGGTTCGTATGTTTCCCTGAATGATGTGCCTGCGCCTGATTTGTTTATACGCACGGGCGGTGAACAACGGATCAGTAATTTTTTGATATGGCAGCTGGCTTATACCGAGTTGTACTTTGTCGATACATTGTGGCCGGATTTCCTGGACGAAGATTTTGAGCAGGCATTAAGCTGGTTTACCGGCAGGCAAAGACGATTTGGTAAAACAGGGCAGCAGGTAATTGAACAACAGATGTCTGGCAACTGAATGTTCAATATAACCTGTTGTTATATGTTTGCTCACGCAAAGACGCGGAGTACGCAAAGGGAATATAACCTGTTATATGACATTGAATTAAATTGCCGTTAATAAAAGGTATTGCAGGTAGACTTAATATATATTTATGAACAAAACAGTTATTTCTATGCGAACGTTACATCGCGCAATCCTGCGCGATACCTTGCGGGCGGCACTGCGTGCATTCAAAATGCTGCCGGCATTTTAGTGCGTCTTTGCGAGAAAACATGTTTGTTTACTAATGTACCCGGATGGTCCCAGAAGAGACATAAAATACAAATCTAACGATTAATAATGTTGTACCAACGTATATTTACAGCCATACCATTAGCAGCCTTTGTCGTCTGGATAATTTTTTTTCAGCCGACATCTGTTTTGTTCTACTTCCTGCTGTTTATTGTTTTAATCTCAGGCTATGAATGGGCGAAGTTATCCGGCGTTGATAATGTTTTGTTAAGAAGTGCTTATGCGCTGACTGTGACCGCTTCTGTTTGGGCCGTTCAGCAGTATGCCGCAGACTATGCAATCTGGCTGATTTATCTGTCGGTTCTGTGGTGGTTCAGTATTTCCGTCTATCTTAAAATCGCTGTTCCTAAAGAAGCCGGTTCAGGCCTGAAGCTCGATAAATTATTTATCGCCTTTATTATCCTGCCTGCGGCGGCGCTTGCCATGCGGGAAACACATTCGCTATATATCGATGTGGCGCGGCAGGGTCCCGCCTGGCTGTTTTACGCCCTGTCAGTGGTCTGGATCGCCGATATCGGCGCCTATTTTTCCGGAAAAAAATTCGGCAAACACAAACTGGCGCCGTTTATCAGTCCAGGCAAAACCACCGAAGGTTTTATCGGCGCCGTGCTTGCCACCAGTGTATACACCCTGCTTGCCAGTTATTATTTTGAACTGGATAACGATCGGGCGGTTTTGCTGGTGCTGTTATCAATCATTATGACGTTTATATCAGTCAGTGGCGACCTGTATATCAGTTTTTTAAAACGTGAAGCCGGTTTAAAAGACACCGGTAATATATTACCGGGTCATGGCGGTATGCTGGATAGAATTGACAGTGTTTTAGCCGCCATGCCGGTTTTTCTGGTTGGATTTAGCCGCTGGATATATCCAAACATACTATGAAACAGTCCGGAATATTACAGCTTACCTTGCTGGGTGCCACAGGCAGTATTGGTCGCAGCACCCTGGATGTTATTTCCCGTCATAGTGATCGCTATAAGGTGTTTGCGCTCACTGCCAATACCAATGTTGATGCCATGGAGAAATTATGTGAGCAGTGGCAACCGGAGTTTGCCGTGATGAACGATGAATCATCTGCGACGCAGCTAGGTTCACGGCTGCGGCGTAAAAACATCCGCACAGAAGTGTTAAGCGGCGTGTCCGGCCTGCTGCAGGTTGTTGAAGATGATGCTGTAGATTGCGTGGTAGCGGCCATTGTCGGCGCAGCCGGCCTGGTGCCAACGCTTGCTTCGGCAAAAGCCGGCAAACGCGTATTGCTTGCTAACAAGGAAGCGCTGGTAATGTCAGGCAAGCTGTTTATGGATGCGGTAAGAGATAATAATGCCTTACTAATGCCGGTTGACAGTGAGCACAATGCTGTTTTCCAGTGCATGCCGGATTCTCTGACAGCGCACCATACTTCGGTTAAAATGACAAACAGCGAGGCAAAATCAGGCATAAAACGAATTCTGCTGACAGCCAGCGGTGGGCCGTTCAGAACATGGTCTGCAGAGCAGTTGCGAGATGTGACGCCGGAGCAGGCTGTCAATCATCCCAACTGGGACATGGGCAGGAAAATATCTGTTGATTCTGCAACACTGATGAACAAGGGGCTGGAGTTAATAGAGGCCTACTGGCTGTTTGACATGGACATCGCAAATATTGACGTTGTTATCCATCCACAAAGTGTCATCCATTCAATGGTGAGCTATGAAGATGGCTCGGTGCTGGCGCAGTTAGGTAATCCTGATATGCGCACACCTGTCGCACACGCGCTGGCATGGCCGGAAAGAATTGAATCCGGCGTTGAACCACTGAATATTTTTGATGTCGCAAAACTTGATTTTGAACAGCCGGACCTGGATCGTTTCCCCTGTTTGCGATTATGTTATGAAGCAATAAGCATGGGCGGCACGGCATCGGTAGTATTAAATGCAGCGAATGAAGTCGCCGTTGACGCGTTTCTGGAAAGCAAAATAGGCTTTACCGATATCGCCAGGCTAATTGAGCAAACACTAAATGCAGCAACAATAACCCAGGATGTCAGCTCGCTTGAATTGATTCTTGAAGCAGATGTCACGGCAAGAACGATAACGAATAAATGCATTTCCGCAATGCACTAAAAAGATCTCCTTATTATGAGCATATTACATAACATTTTCTTCTTTATCGTCGCCATCGGCGTACTGGTTACTTTTCATGAGTATGGACACTACTGGGTGGCGCGCAGGGCAGGCGTAAAAGTTTTACGCTTCTCAATTGGATTTGGCAAACCGTTTTTCAGCTGGTATAAAAAAACAGCAGAAGGGGATAATATTGAATTTGCTATTGCCGCTATCCCCCTGGGCGGTTACGTCAAGATGCTTGATGAACGCGAAGGCGAGGTTCCTGAAAACGAAAAAAGCCGGGCGTTTAATAATCAGAGTATTGCGAAGCGCTTCGCCATCGTTTCTGCAGGTCCCGCGTTTAATTTTATCCTGGCTATCCTTTTATACTGGTTTGTATTTATGCTTGGGGCGACTGTTGATCGTCCTTTTATCGGCGAAACCGAACCAGGCAGCATCGCCGCCGGCGCAGGCTTTGAAGTCAAGGATGAAGTGCTCTACGTTGGCGATACACAGATTAATTCCTGGAATGAATTCAGGCTGGAAATCCTTGACCAGGGCCTTGATGGCGGCACCCTGCCGATCAGGGTGAGGGCGGCAGACGGTTTAGAGTATACACGTGAACTCGCGCTCGGTGAGAATCGTTTGCTGGAATATGAAGGCGATATTTTCAAATACCTCGGCTTTTCTCAATGGTGGCCGCGATTGAAGCCTGAAATTGGCGGCTTCACCGAGAACAGCGCTGCTGAAAAGGCAGGTTTGCAACAAGGCGATATTGTGCTGCAGGCCGATGGCATTGCCATTGATGAGTGGGCGACGCTGGTCGATGTCGTTCGAAACAATCCGGGTAAAGCCATGCAATTTACGGTATTGCGTGACGGTGTTGAAAAAGTGATTACCATAATTCCTGATATCAGGAAAACAGAGGATGGTGAGCAGGGTTTTATTGGCGCCTATCAAAATATCCCGGAAGAAGTACGTCAACAGCTGATTACTCATATCGAGTACTCACCTTTCGAAGCAGCGTATAAAGCTATTGGAAAAACCTGGGATATGTCAGCCTTAACGCTTCGTGTGTTATGGAAAATGGTGGCGGGAGAGGCTTCGCTGGCGAATATTTCGGGGCCGATAACCATTGCAACATACGCCGGTGTAACTGCAAGCATTGGCCTGGTATCTTTTATCTCGTTTCTTGCCGTAATTTCAGTCAGTCTCGGTGTGCTAAATCTGTTGCCAGTGCCAATGCTGGACGGCGGACATCTTTTTTATTACCTGATTGAATTAATTAAAGGATCACCCGTTTCAGAAGCTTTTGAGATGCGGGGGCAGCAAGTTGGTATAGCGGTTCTCGTATTATTAATGAGTATTGCGATATTCAATGACATTCAACGTTTACTTCAGTGAAGCTTAGAGGTCGCTGATTGAATTATGAATTTATCTCTGGCTGTTAATTAAAATGTCTCATCGCAAGCCTGGCAGTCCGATATATAGAATAACAATTCTCTGTGCCCGGAATCACATGGCTGTATGCCCCGTGCCAGCTGGCAAGTGGCTGTGCGCCTGCGCATCTGAATAGCTCAGACAAAATTAGAGATTCCAAAGCCCGGATATTACATAGGAACACAGTGAATTCAAATAATAATATGACCTTAATTAAAAACAACGATTTATTTGAAATGTGCCTTATGCACCAGACTTCGCTATACAGTTTTTGCCATAAAAAACTTTCTATGGATATCAGCGGCACCCTTATTAATTTATTATGGGAACGATTCCCCTGCAACCATAGCTATGGCTGTGCCCATAATGTCACCACGGGGAGAATCGTTCAAACTGACTCACTGATATTTCCTGAAAATCCTGTATTCCTATGAAATATCCGGGCTAAACGGTATGTTTTTTATTCGTTTGTTTTCAGTTTTTATTCTGTTGAATAGCATTTGCATGTTACCTGCAAATGCTGATTCGTTTATAGTCAGTGACATAAAAATTGAAGGCCTGCAAAGATTAACCGACGGCACAGTGCTGAACTATTTGCCTATAGTTGTCGGCGACCCTGTTGATGATAACCAGATCACCTATGCTATCAGCGAATTATATAAAACAGGCTTCTTTGCGAACATAAAATTATTTCGTGATGGCAATGCGCTGGTGGTTAGAGTCGTTGAACGGCCATCAATTTCTGATGTTAAATTTTCAGGTAATTCCGACATCGACGATGATGCATTAAAAAAGGCACTGAAAGATATCGGTGTGACCCGGGGGCAGATTTATAACCGCACATTGCTTGACAAGTTAACACTCGAGCTAGAGCGTGTATATTTCAGTCAGGGTAAATATGGCGTAAAGATAAACACCGAAGTCACCGAACTTGATCAGAATCGTGTCGATATTAATATAACGATTTCGGAAGGTGAGGTGGCATTAATCAAGCATATCAATATCGTCGGTAACGATGTTTACGATGATGATGTTCTACTTGATGAGCTTGAATCAGGGGTGCCATCGGCATGGGCTGTATTTTCGTCAGCCGACGAATATTCAAAACCAAAACTAAACGGCGACCTGGAAAAGATTCGTTCTTATTACCTCGACCGCGGTTACATTAAATTCAATATTGACTCCACCGAGGTGTCGTTGACACCGGATAAACAGGATATCTATATAACCATCAATGTGTCGGAAGGCGACAGATATAGAATTTCATCATCTGATTTAACCGGTCAACTTGTGGTAAATCGCCAGACCATGCGCTCGCAGATATTAACTGCACCGGGCATGTACTTTTCGCGAAGCCTGATGACAGAGAGTCAAAAACGCCTGAAAGACCAGATGGGCCGTATTGGTTATGCTTTTTCTGAAGTAAAAATTACACCTGTCATTGATGATGAGAAAAAAGAGGTAGCCTTAACATATCATGTAATACCAGGTGAAAAAGTCTATGTACGCAGAATAAATATATACGGCAATGACAGTACGCAGGACGAGGTTTACAGACGGGAAATGCGTTTAATGGAAGGATCTATCCTGGCCAGCGATTTGCTCGACCGTTCCAAAACACGTATCCAGCGTCTGCCGTATATCGAATCGGTTGATGTTGAAACAGTGCCTGTTAGCGGCACTAATAACCAGGTTGATTTGAATGTTAAGGTAGTTGAAAAACTTGCCGGCAGTTTCAATATCGGCGCGGGCTTCTCGCAAACACAGGGACTATTGTTTAATGTCGGGTTAACCCAGGAAAATTTGTTTGGCACAGGCAAGCGTCTTACCATAGATATTAATACTGATCGCGCCAATACAATATACAGTGCAGCCTACACAAATCCATATTACACGATTGATGGTATCAGCCGTACGGTAAGTGTTTCTTTCCGTAACAGGGATGCTTCTGAGGAGTTAATTAATAACTTTCAGACAAATTCCGGAGATATCAATATTACCTATGGGCTTCCAGTATCTGAATTCAATACCTTAACACTGGGTTATGGTTTCAGTCATATTAAGATTACCCCGTCGTCCGTTAATCCTTCGCTGGATGTGATCGCTTTTCTTGCATCACATGACGGCGAAGATACCTACAACAGCGTGACGTTAAATTCCAGTTTCACTCATGACACAAGAAATCGTACCGTGTTTGCAACAAGGGGCAGCCAGCAGTCAGTCTCGATAAAAACCACTGTCCCGGGAAGTGACCTGGAATATTACAAGGTCAGCTATTTAACAGATAAGTATTTTGGCATCACCGGTGAAACTGTATTATTGTTACATTCTAATATTGCCTATGGTGATGGCTACGGCAATACCTCTGATTTGCCGTTTTTTGAAAGATATTACGCCGGTGGTATTCGCACGGTACGCGGTTTTGAGTCAAATTCATTAGGGCCGCGAGATCCAGTTACAAATCTGTCTGTTGGTGGTAATTTGCGGGTAACCGGTGGCGCAGATTATATATTTCCTATACCATTTGTTGAAAAGCCGCCGAGCTCTGTACGCTTGAGCGCCTTTCTTGATATAGGTAACGTGTTTTTAAATAATCGCCCTACCTATGATGCCAGCATTAACGAAACGGGCTTCCAGGTGAATCAGCTAAGAAGCTCCGTTGGTATATCCTTTGTGTGGCTTTCACCGATTGGCCCACTAAGGTTTAGTTATGCGAAAACGCTCAATGATGTACCCGGTGATTCTTTACGGGCGTTCCAGTTTAGTATCGGTTCATTCTTCTAAGGAGATAAAAAAAGTGAAAAAGTTAGTTTTGAGTTTATTTTTGATAACTGCCCTGGCTGCAACAAATGTAATTGCTGCTGATTTGAAAATCGGTGTAGTTAGTGTCGAAAGAATTTTATCTGAAGCGCCACAGGTTGAATCTGTCAATGCCTCTATGCTCGAGCGGTTCGGGCCACAACGTGATGAGCTGCAGAACCTCGAAAAAGAAATTAATAAAATGCAGGAAAATTACAAGCGCAATGAACTGGTAATGACTGAAGATAAGTTAAATGATCTGAAGAAAGAAATTATTACAAAGGTGCAGACCTTAAAACAAAAAGAGGCGACGTTAACACAGGAGGTGAATACTGTCAGAAACCAGGAGCTTGCTGTATTGCAACAGCAGATAAGAGGCGTTATTGATGATATCGCCAAGAAAGGAAAATATAACCTGGTGCTGAGCGAAGGCGTTGTTTATGCCGATAAAAAACATGACATTACCGATAAGGTACTTGAAAAAATGAAAGCTGCATTCAAGAAGAAATAATTGTAGTAACTGCCCGGCTGGTATGGGGGATGAAGGTAAATTACCGGCTACAGTTTTTTTGTGAAAAGTATTGATATGGCAATAAAACTTTCTGAACTGGCGAAGAAACTGGACTGCCTGTTTCAGGGCGAAGATTGTTTAATCAATAATGTTGCCGATATTAACCATGCCGAAAATGGCGACCTGGTTTTTATTTCTAATCTCAAGTACAGGCGATTTTTGTCTTCTACCCTGGCTTCCGCCGTTGTCAGCCAGGCAGACTGGCTGGAAGGCTGTACCTTACCCGCGCTAATTGCCGATAATCCAAGACTAACATTTGCAAAAGCAGCCGCATTATTGAATCCTGTTACTGCCAGCAATGGCGGCATACACCCATCAGCGGTTATTGCAGAAAATGCCAGCGTTGATGACACGGCAACAATTGATGCCAATGCTGTTGTAAAGTCGGGCGCTTCGATTGCAGCACATAGCTACATCGGTGCAGGTACGGTAATAGGGGAGAACGTCAATATCGGTAAAAACTCGTACCTGAATGCCAACGTTACCATTTATGCTGACTGTGAAATTGGCAGTAACTGTATTATTCATTCGGCCGTAGTCATCGGTGCAGATGGTTTTGGATTTGTTAAGGATCAGGATGCTTACTTCAAGGTTCCGCAACTGGGCCGTGTTCGTATTGGAGATGATGTTGAAATCGGTGCAAGCACCACGATAGACAGGGGCGCCTTACTCGATACCGTCATTGGTAATGGCGTTAAACTCGATAACCAGATTCAGATCGGTCACAATGTGGAAATCGGCGATCATACTGTGATTTCCGCCTGCAGCTGTGTCGCAGGCACCGTTAAAATCGGAAAATTCTGCCTGTTCGGCGGTAGCGTAGGCGTGCGCGATAACATTGAGATATGTGACAATGTAATAATTACCGGCCGGACCCTCGTTTCGCATTCCATCACTAAACCGGGTTCTTACTCATCCAGCACACCGATGGATGAAACAACAAACTGGCGTAAAAACGCCGCGCGCTTCAGAAAACTGGATGAAATGGCCAGGCGTTTGAGCAAACTCGAAAAAAATGATTCGGCGGATAGTGACAGTTAATCGATAATAGATTGCTGGTGAGAATTATATCAATAAAGTAGAATATGGCGTCTACACGGGGGCATATAGCGCAGGGCAATACTTTAAGCATATGCACGGTTTACAGGCAGGAGATTTCCATTGAGTGAAATGTATATTGAAGAAATAAGAAAGTTTTTACCGCATCGTTATCCTTTTTTGCTGGTTGATCGAGTCCTTGACTGTGTGCCTGGTGAAACATTAACTGCAATTAAAAATGTTTCTGTTAACGAACCTTTCTTTCAGGGGCATTTCCCTGAGCAGGCATTGATGCCCGGCGTGCTGATAATTGAAGCCCTCGCCCAGGCAACCGGCCTGCTGGGTTTCCGAACCATGAGTGAAGAGCCCAGGGATGATGTTCTATATATGCTGGTTGGCGTCGACAACGTGCGCTTTAAGCGACAGGTTGTACCCGGTGATCAGCTGTTAATGAAAGTTAAAGTTGAACGCCGTTCAAAAGCTGTCTGGAAGTTCTCCTGCGAAGCTACAGTCGATGGTGAACTATGTACGGTTGCAGACATGCTATGCGCTGCGAAGCCAAAAGATGAATGATTGGTAAATAATTGCTTATGATTCATCCACAGTCAATTATTGATCCGTCTGCAAAAATTGCTGATGACGTTAGCATAGGCCCGTTTACCGTAATCGGCGCCGATGTTGAGATCGCTTCCGGAACTACCATTGCTTCGCATGTGGTAATCAACGGACCGACAAAAATCGGCAAGGACAATACTATTTTCCAGTTTGCTTCCATCGGCGAGAAACCGCAGGATCTCAAATACAATAATGAACCAACTCAACTTGTTGTTGGTGATAGAAACACCATCCGTGAATACGTGACACTGCATCGCGGCACGCCTGATGGCCATAATGTAACAACAATCGGCAATGATAATTTATTTATGGCAAGCTGCCACGTCGCTCACGACTGTGTCATCGGCAATCATGTCATCATGGCGAATGCAACCGCACTGGCAGGACATGTTGCTGTTGAAGATCACGTGATTCTGGGCGGCTATACCACGGTACACCAGTTTACCCGCATCGGCGCCCATGCCTTTAGCGGTTTTTCTACAGCCATCGATCGTGATGTACTGCCGTTTTTTACCGTCGCAGGCAATCGTGCACGGGCGATTGGTATTAACAAGGTAGGACTGAAGCGCAAGGGTTTTTCCCCGGAAACCATCCGTGCCCTGCAGGAAACTTTCAAGTTACTGACCAAGTCAACCTGTTCACATAAAGTCGCGCTGGAGAAAGTCCAGGAACTGGCGCAGCGGGACGAGAATGTTAGACAGGTGCTGCGGTTTCTTGATTCCAGTGAACGTGGCTGGATTCGGTAAACTTGATTTATGTTACTTGCAGGAGCGGATCATCTTCCGCGATATTGCCATATCAAATAGCAAATTTTTCTTATTCCTGCGCTGCTGTATGTGAATGCACAGTTTTTGTTTTTCTGTTTTTAGCATTTACGATTTTTGTTTACTTTGGCTTTGCGGGTTTCACCCCGCTGGCGAGTTACTTTTCTGTTTACAGCAACAGAAAAGTAACCAAAAGAATGCCGCCACTACAGCTGCGCCCCTAAAAAAACAGGGGTTCCCATTTAGCCACTATCGCTATCATGCTTTGCCAGAACTCGCACACATTGAAAACATGTGCGCTCAGACATGCTGGCGCAGAAAGCCCATGATAACGATAGTGGCCATATGGCTTGCTTAAGGTGGACTGAAGATCAATATCAAAAACGGTGCCGGGTTCTGATTTTGTAGGCTTGCATAAGCGCTAGCGTTG
>JAJDNP010000105.1 GCA_022340645.1 Gammaproteobacteria bacterium
TAAATGGTTTTTCCTCATGTCTGTAAATAAAGAACTTGACGACCTGTTGATTGAAAGTTCATCACCCGATCAGTCCAAACAGGATATCCAGCATTACCTGGATAAAAAACAGGCCGCTTATGATGCGCTGGAAGCGAGCGCTTCACCGCTGGAGCGGGCGCGTTTGCGGCTTGATGTAGCCGAAGCCCTGATTGGCCTGGGGCGCGCGGATGAGTCCTGGGAGAAAGCACGCTCTGCACTTGACACCTTTATCGAGCACGAAAAATGGCAGGAAGCGGTTGAAAGCTGTGATGTACTGTATCAAAGCGGCCAGCCTGCTTCTATTGTGGCACTGGCGCATGGCATCTGGTTAGCTGTTACCTATCCGATTGATCCACAGTTGACGGTGAACATGCTGGGTTACCTTATCGATGAAACGCCGGCGACGGCAGACGGTGCAGCGGTGGCCGCGATAACGGCGCACTACGTGGCGGATGGCCGTGCCCTGGGCGAGCAGCATGCAAGCCTGACGTTTTTAACCAAACAAATGCTGGCCAATGTGGCAAAAGGTCATTCAGGCGTGGAAGATCAGGACGCGTTGAATGCCTGGCTGGAACGACTGGAACTGCTTGATCCTGATGTTTTTCTGCCGCGGTTGTCGCTGGTGCTGGGTGCGATTGTCCCGGTTGATGGCTGGTGGTTTGATCGCGATGCCTTAAGGGGAAAGCTTCCTCAGTAACGAGTTTTCAATAACTTAAAAACATTAGTCCGCGAATAACGCACTACAATGCCGGGAGCATTTGAACGTACGCTAGTACGGTCCGACGGACGTAGCGCAGGAAGCGCGTTGTAAAAGACGCAAATAAAAGTATTTATTTTTTTTGTGATTAAGAGATACGAAGCAATCAATTAATCACATATGCTACTTTCTTAAGATTGCTTCGTATCGTGCAATGACCTGTCCCGGTATTGATCTTTTTTGCGTTTTTCGCGGACTAAAGCCTCTAAGTTTTATTCATTGCACAGTGATAGCGCGCTGAAATCAGGAATCTCCGCTTTTTCCACAGGCCTGGGATTGGCAATAATGTCGGCGCCTGCTTCAGCCAGGCTGAGATCAGGGATCTCATCAATTTTCTGCGGGATAATCTTTGCCGGGTGTTCAAGTACGTTGCTGCCCACTTCCGCCAGGGTGAAACCGCTGATATCATCAATTTCCAGTGCGGCTACTGTTGCGGGCTTTTCAATGATGTTTGCGCCTGGCTCCGCCATCGTAATAAAACTTATGTCATCTATCTCTTGAGCGTCGATCTCAACCGGATTTTCTATGACGTCAGCACCCACTGGAGCGATGGTGATGCCGTCTGTGTCTGTGGTGGCATCCTCTGGCTGAGATGCATTTTGCGTCGATACTGTAGCGTGCTGTAAAACTTGAGAATGGCTCGACGCAGAGTGATCCGCTGCCAGTTGGCAGGGTTCAACTTTAATCACCAGACCGACGTTTTCCAGCGCTGAGCGATATTTTTCAGCTGCGGCTGCATTTACTTTTCCTTTTATAACTTTACGACCACCGGTGAAATAGGGCGCCAGTTTTTTCACGTCCGTTTTGAACAGCATGGCCATGTTTTGCATGACCAGGTTCCTGTCTTTGCCGGGTTGTAATATGCCAAAAAAAACAATATCAAATAACTCTTCACTCATTACCTGTTCCCGCGATTAATAGGTAATATGAGTGTAGACGAAAAGTGTTAATGCTTCCTGTATAAGAGAATGTTTATGCTGGAGATGAAAAGCGTATTTATCCACAGATGAACGCAGATAAACACAGATGTTTTTAAAAATACATAAACTTTTTATCCGTGTTTATCAGCGTTCATCCGTGGTCAGGAAAGTATTTAGTTTTTGTCTTTTGGTTTGGTAAATTGAACCACGTGTGACGTTTTTGGTTCATCAGCATAGCGCGGGCGTTTGTCCATACTGCCGCCGGCAGCTTCGATAATTTCTTTTTCGCGTGCTGTGATGAGCTGGAAGGCCATTTTCACATTATCAACTGTCTGAGGTTTTAACGGATGTGGACGGCCTGGCGGTGGCGTGGTATCGCGGACGACATCGGATAATACTTTCCGCAAGGTAGCCAGGATCTGGTGTTCTTTTGAATGATATTCTGTACTCATAATGTAGTGTTTTCGTGTGCCGGTGCTACCGGTATAATAGGAAATTCAAAATTGTTCAGGTCGGTCTGTGTGCCTGAGAAGACAAGTTTAACAAATCTGGCAATAGATTGAGACAGCATTAATTGAGAGATACGCATATGCCTTATTACGTGTTCAAAATGACTTCACCAGAAGGTATGGAGCTGGTGAAAAACCTGGAATTAATGGCTGAATATGAATTATTTCGCGACGCCAAGAATTTTGCCAAGACTAAACGTGCGGAACAGCACAAAGATGATTCTGCGATTATTAAAGTGATGTTTGCCGATAATCAGTTACTGGCTGAAGAGCAGTTGATGGCTTACCGGGAAAAGCCAGTTGTTATGGAGCATGAAAAATAACCAGCAGCAATGTTAATTTTTCGAAATTATTATGCAGCATGATAAATATAAGTCCACTTATGAGGAACTGGCGTCCGTCTGCTATGTTTTCGCTAAAGCATTAATTAATAATCATGCAAAATGCCGTCACTCCGGGCATTTATAGCTGGCAGACAGTTAAGGCTGCGCCTGCAAAGATGCTTAATTCTCGCTGATTTGTGGCAAACTTCTGGAAAAATTAAGAGAAAAGTCGGCATTTGTTTTCAAATTGCATAATATAGCAGGACGTTGCCGCACAGTATGGAACTTATGTTGAAGGCCGGCAGGTTAATGGCATTACAAAAATTAGTCGATACGCAAGGTGAAGATCATCACTGGAAGTTAGCGGTAGATAACATTAAAGGAGTTGTCAGCAAGGCGATTGAAAAATTCGGCTCACTGGATAACTTGCCCTAAAGTGAAATTATTCAGTCTGTGGGGCATTTACAGTGCAGACCGCGGCGTCAGCACTAACATATCAAGTTAAGAGGTATTTATGTTAAGTAACAACAAAATCGTACGTGCACATTCAACCGAAGAATACGTTGATATGATCAAGCAGGCGATTGACGAAACATTCGACTTACGTCAGGCGGTGGAGTTTGATGAAGAATTCATGGCCGAGGCTCGTCCGCTGATAGATGAGCTCGAGAAAATACTCAAAGATTTGTATGAGTCCATGAAGGATGGCAGTTATCAGTTTGCCACAGGTGATTTGCCCTACATGGAATTATTGAAAAATTATCATGAATCCATGGTGCCTTTCAGGTACCTGCTCAAGCGCATTAACGAGACGCATAACAAGGGTCTTGAATTAAATAGTGAGTGAGCTACTGAGTTACACACAGTTTGTCCCTGTTTTCTGTGGATAACTTTGTGGATTAAAAAAGTGCAACTCATATATTCAATAATGCCGAGAAATATCCTGTAGCCATTGATTTTTAAGGCCAATTGATAAATTAAAGTAATTCAATTGGTTATATAACTTTTATCAAGTGATTCTGGATAATGAGGTGGCTAACTCACTGTTTACACATCGCCTCACTATATATTGTGTCTTGTGTATAACTCATGCACAAGGGAAACCTGAAAACTGATTCGTCCACAGAGGAACGCACTAAAATGCCGGGAGCATTTTAGTGCGTTCCTCTGTGAACAAACAATGCGTTTACTTAATTGAGTTGTATGCCTCACTCCGGCTAACAGGGCCATAGGGTGTGTCTCGAATCCTGTCGTGTACATGCATCCGGTATTTAACAAAATCATCAGCATCATCAAAATGTAAAAACGGATTGCCCTCACATTGTACTTCCATGGATGACGTTGGTGACTGTGGTGCGTAGTTATGTCCAGGATGTAACACGGTTGAGGGGGGGAGCCCGGATTTCATTTTCTTTAATGTCTGAAACATCTGTTCAGGGTCGCCGCCAGCAAGATCACAGCGACCACAGCCAAAAACAAATAATGTATCACCGGCAATCAGGTCATTGCCAATGTGGTAACAGGCTGACCCCGGCGTATGACCGGGTGTGTGCAAAATATTAATCTCGCTATCGCCGAGTATTATCTGATCGCCACCATGATGTAAAACAGGCTTACTCAGGTTTGCTCCCCAGAATGCAGCTTCCGGTTTTAACAGGTGGATTTTCGCATCGCTATGTTCCAGCGTTTGCTGCAGGCCGTTAACGTGGTCATGATGGCTGTGCGTTAACAGGATATCCGTAATTTTAATTTCTTTCGAATCTGCAAAACTCAGTATTTCGCTTACTTCCCAGGCGGGGTCAACGATGGCTGCAGTATTGCTGGAGTGATCATGAATAAGGTAAACAAAGTTTTCCATCGGACCCAGCTCCATGCTGTAGATGCTGTAGGTGTTTTGCTGCTGCTTCATTTGTGGCCCTCCCGGTGAGGTTTTCATTTTGAATCAATATTATAAATATGTATATAATCGCGGTGCTGTCGATAGATTATACCTTTACCTTCATTAGCGAGTGTAAACAGAAATGGAAATGTTGGCTATCGAGCACGACACACAGTCATTATCTCGATTACAGTTGTTCAGAAATGTGAGCCTGGATAATCCAGCCCTGCTCGATTTATTATCCTTATGCAATTACCGCAGCCTTGCCGAGGGTGAAGTTATCCTGTCCACCAGGGAAGAGAATCGTTATTTATATATCGTAATCAAGGGCCGCCTCTCAGTGCAATTGTCTTCACATGATGATATTCCCTATGCCATCGTGGAACCCGGTGAATGTGTAGGGGAAATGTCACTTATAGATAGCCAGGCATGCTCAGTGACCGTTGCTGCCGCAGAAAAGTCTATCGTTCTGGCTATTGAATCGGAAACGCTGTGGCGGATGATCAGCGTATCGCTCGAAATAGCCAGAAACCTGCTGTATATCATGTCTGAACGTGTTCGCTACAGTAACCTGGTCATTGCCGACAGTCTTGAAATGCAGCATAAGTATCAGCGCTTTGCGACGACGGATGCATTAACAGGGCTGCGTAATCGCGGCTGGCTGGATGATGTTTTTGACCGCGAAATAAAGCGCAGCGAACGTGATCAATTGCCGCTGTGCCTGATTATGATCGATGTTGATGATTTCAAACTATATAATGATAATTACGGCCATCTGGCCGGTGACCAGGTGCTAATCAAGGTCGCTGATGCAATCCGCACACCGTTAAGGCCCAATGATCTGGTAGCGCGTTTCGGCGGTGAGGAATTTGTCGTCTTGCTGCCGGAAACGACTCTCAATAACGCAAAAATTATCGCGGAACGTTTGCGAAAAAATGTCAGTAAAACTGATCTTGGCATGCTCGACGGTGTTGCATTGCCGAAAGTCACCATTTCACTGGGAATTGCAGCGCGCCTGCCCGGTTACTCGCTGGACATGATGATAGCTTCAGCGGATGTCGCTATGTATCACGCAAAACGCAAGGGAAAAAATTGCGCTGTAGTTGCAACTGATGTGCCTGTTGATGACTGACTGCCTTATCAAGCGGACATGGTGCCTTGGAAATAATTCCTTATTTCATTTCTTATGACAGATAACGAGAAGTTTCGGCCGATGATTGGTGTCGGCGTACTGGTCTGGCGAGACAGGCAGTTACTGCTCGGCAAGCGAATTATGCAGCAGCAAAATAATTGCTGGCAGTTCCCTGGTGGGCATCTGGAACACGGTGAATCAGTCATTGAATGTGCCGCCCGTGAAGTACTGCAGGAGACAGGATTAAGAGTCAAGGCGCTGCGCCACCTGGGTTTTACCGATAAAACTTTTGCCATGGGCCGGCAGTCTTATATATCGCTGCTGGTTTCCTGCGTCCATGATTCGGGTGAATTGAAAACGCTTGAACCAGATAAATGCGAATGCTGGCAATGGTTTGATTATCAGCAGTTACCATCGCCGTTATTCAAACCAATCGAGATTTTTTTGTCGCAGCAAAGTGATCTCTACCAGCTGCACCAGGCTTCAGTCTGCTTAGCTTAAGTGCCAGAATTCACATAATCGATTACCGATTAACAGTTTCATGTAATTAATTAATTAAAAATAATTTTACTACTGTTATTTTGGGTTGTTTGGGCTAATAATAAGTACTGATACAGATGCTTTTTATGAACTGTATAAAAATTGAGGTGATCACTTAACTATGACAGCAAAGGTCTAACATGGCTCAAGTAAGGAAAACGGATATGTCTGAACTTTGGGGTAGTTCGACGTTCTTTGGCGAGAGTGCCTCATGGCTGGAATCCATGTATGAAACCTACCTTACTAATCCGGATCAGCTGGAAACCAGGTGGCGTTTGTATTTCGATCGATTTGCACTCTCCGGGCAACCAGGTGCCAATGGGGACGACCATATTCCAACGACCTTAAACCGGGAAATTTCACCCCGAGAGATGCATGACTTTTTTGTTAATTATGCGCAACATAAAAATGTCCGTTACTCTGAATCGGAAAAAAGTTTTGAGCATGAAAGAAAACAGGTCCATGTACTTGAGCTGATTGATGCATATCGATTTCGCGGGCACCAGATAGCCAAGATCAATCCACTGAAGGCAAGACGTGATGAATTTCTGGATGAATTGACTCTTGAATATCATCATTTGTCAGAAAGTGATCATGATACTGTTTTCGAGACTGGTTCACTCGCGGCTGCCGATCTTTTGCCATTAAGGGAAATACACCAGATTATCTGGCAGACGTATTGCGGCACCATTGGTACCGAATATATGCATATCATGGAAACCTCGGAAAAACGCTGGATACAGCAGCAACTGGAAACGGCGCGTGGCAATCCCTGTCTCAATGAAGTTGAAAAAATCAATATCCTGCAACAGCTTACCGATGCTGAAGGTCTGGAACGCTACCTGCATTCAAAATATGTAGGTCAGAAACGCTTTTCACTTGAAGGTGCTGAATCGTTAATTCCTTTGCTTGATGAACTTGTTCAGTATAGCGGTGCCCAGAAAATAAAGGAAGTTGTCATTGGTATGGCGCATCGTGGCCGGCTGAATGTACTGGTGAATATTCTCGGCAAAACACCACATGAACTGTTTAGTGAGTTCGAGGGCACCAAGGAGTTAACCGAGCTTACCGGTGATGTTAAATACCATATGGGTTTTGCCTCGGACATGGATACCCCTGGTGGACCTGTACATCTCGCCCTGGCTTTTAATCCATCGCACCTGGAGATTGTTTCACCTGTGGTTATGGGTGCTGTTCGCGCCAGGCAGTGGCACCGCGGTGACAAGGAAGGTGATGAGGTGTTGCCGGTGCTGATACATGGTGATGCTGCCTTTTCAGGCCAGGGTGTGGTGATGGAAACCTTGCAGATGTCACAGTCGCGAGGCTTTTTAACGCACGGTACCATCCATATCATTGTTAATAACCAGATCGGTTTTACCACCAGTGCGCAACAGGATGCACGCTCGACTTACTATTGTAGTGACATCGCAAAAATGGTCGGCGCACTGATTTTTCATGTTAATGCCGATGATCCGGAAGCCGTTGTCATGGTAACGCGCATAGCTCTGGAGTATCGTAACAAGTTTAAAAAGGATGTGGTCATCGATCTGATGTGTTATCGGCGCCATGGTCATAATGAAGCGGATGAGCCATCGGCAACCCAGCCGATGATGTATAAAAAAATTCGCACACTACCAACCACACGCGAGATATATACAAAAAAAGTTATTAACGACAGGGTCCTGACACAACATCAATGTGATGTGATGGCAGATAGTGTACGCAAGATCCTTGAATCGGGTGATTGTATTGTGCCGCATAAATTACCGGAGCATAAGGCGGACCTGTCAACGCATATTGACTGGAAAGAATACACTACGGATTCGATCTTGAGTGATGTGGATACCACCGTGCCTCTGGAGATGATTCGTGAAGTTGGAAAAGTATTCGAGCACCTGCCTGAAGGATTTCAGTTGCAGCCACGTGTTGAGAAAATCATTACTGATCGTATCAAGATGACTGCCGGAGGTTTGCTAATTGACTGGGGATATGCCGAGTTAATGGCGTATGGAACTTTGGTAAAACAGGGGTATTCGGTACGAATGTCAGGACAGGACAGTGGCAGGGGAACATTTTTTCATCGTCATGCAGTGCTGCACAACCAGGTGGATGGGACATCCTATGTTCAGTTGAGAGAACTGGGTAATGATCATGCCAATTTTAGGGTGTTCGATTCTCTATTGTCTGAACTGGCAGTGCTTGGATTTGAGTACGGTTTTTCCACCACAGAACCGACAACACTGGTATTGTGGGAGGCGCAGTTTGGTGACTTTGCCAATGGCGCACAGGTGGTCATCGATCAGTTCATCTCTTCCGGCGAGCATAAATGGGGGCGTGTCTGCAGCCTGGTAATGTTATTGCCACACGGTTTTGAAGGTCAGGGGGCGGAACATTCATCGGCCAGACTGGAAAGATTCCTGCAATTGTGTGCCGTGCACAATATGCAGGTGTGTATGCCGACCACACCGGCGCAAATGTTTCATCTGTTACGGCGGCAGATGATTCGAAACTGCCGTAAACCATTAATCATAATGACACCAAAAAGTCTGCTGCGCCATAAACTATGCGTCAGTACCCTGGAAGACTTTAGTCATGGTCAGTTTAACTGGGTACTGCCCGAGGTTGATAACATCGAGCCGGATAAAGTCAGACGCGTTATTATTTGTAGTGGAAAAATCTATTATGAGTTGTTAGAAGCCAGGAGGGTAAATGGTATTTATGATATAGCGATACTGCGTATTGAGCAGATATACCCGTTTCCTGGCGATCGACTGGATGAGCTGATATCGCAATATACCAGCACCAATGAACTAATCTGGTGTCAGGAAGAGCCAAAGAACCAGGGGGCGTGGGATTTTAGTAAAGTGCGTATTCCGGCATTTTTAAACCCACGTTGGCAACTTGGTTATGCGGGTAGAGAACCATCTTCCGCGCCTGCGGTCGGTTCTGCTAAATTACATACCAGAGAGCAGCAGGAATTAATAAACAAGGCGCTAAGCCCCGACAGTTTTAGTTACCTCAGCTGGACTAATAAAACAAATTAAAAATGTTATGAGCATAGATATAAAAGTCCCGGACTTGCCCGAGTCAGTTGCCGATGCTGTTATAGCCAACTGGCATAAAGATGTTGGTGAAACAATTGCTGCTGACGAGGTACTGGTTGACCTTGAAACCGATAAGGTGATTCTGGAAGTTCCCGTTGTTAAGTCGGGAATGGTAAAAGAAATATTATTTTCAGTCGGGGATACGGTAACGGCAGGTCAGTTGCTGGCCGTTATCGATGATTCGGTTCATGTCGAGCCGTCGCATACCGGTCAAAGCTCTGCCAAAGATGAAAAAGCCGTTGGCAGTGATGATATAAAAATAGCAGCCGAGAATAATACGCGGACTGAGGCTTTACATACGGGCGGTGCAATGAGCCCGTCAGTCAGGAAATTAATGGTATTGAATGCTATTGATGAAAGCCAGGTGCAGGGCAGTGGTCGAAAAGGGCGAATACTTAAACAGGATGTAGAAAAATTCCTCGCGCAAAGAGACATTAAAGAAAGTAAAACACTCACCCCCGTGCAGGAACAGCGTGTCTCGGAAAGAAGAAGAGGTGCTTCCTCCGGTGAGCGGCTCGAACGGCGTGTGCCAATGACCCGTCTGCGCGCCCGTATTGCGGAACGTCTTGTGCAGTCACAGCAGCAGGCGGCCATTCTCACCACATTCAATGAAGTCAATATGAAACCAGTGATGGATTTGCGTGGGCGTTATAAGGTTGATTTCGAGAAAAAGTATGACGTGCGACTGGGATTTATGTCGTTTTTTGTTCGGGCATGTGTGGAAGCTTTAAAAGGGTTTCCTGAAATAAACGCATCCATTGACGGCAATGACATCGTCTATCATGGTTACTATGATATCGGCGTGGCCGTTTCAGGACCAAAAGGGCTTGTTGTGCCTATTCTTCGCGATGCAGATATCATGTCCATCGCGGAAATTGAACAGTCCATTATCGATTATGCCATCAAGGCCCGGGATAACAGTCTTGCTATCGAAGATATCACCGGAGGTACATTTACTATTTCTAACGGCGGTGTCTACGGCTCAATGTTATCGACACCGATAATCAATCCACCGCAGAGCGCCATCCTGGGTATGCATAATATTTCAGAGCGTGCCATGGTCGTTGATGGTGAAATTAAAATTCTGCCGATGATGTATCTGGCAGTGTCCTACGATCATCGGCTGATCGATGGTAAAAGTGCAGTCCAGTTTCTTGTAACCATCAAGCAGTTATTGGAAGATCCATCACGTATATTATTGGGGGTGTAACCATGTCATCAGAATGGGATGTGGTAGTTATAGGTGCCGGTCCGGCGGGTTATGTTGCAGCGATACGCTGTGCGCAACTCGGTCTGAAAACTGTCTGTGTTGACGAATGGCTCAATCTTAATAATGAGTCATCGTTAGGAGGGACCTGCCTGAATGTCGGCTGCATTCCATCGAAGGCACTGTTGGAGTCTTCTTACATGTATCATCAGGCGAAAGTTAATTTTGCAGAGCATGGCATTATCGCACCTTCAGTGGAGCTGGATATCAAGGCCATGCAGGCGCGCAGGAAAAAGGTGGTTCATGAGTTAACCCAGGGTGTACTTGCATTGTTTAAAACTAACAAGGTCGAGTTGATTCATGGTCATGCAAAAATTACCGCTGTTAATATGGTCGAAGTTTCCAGCCGGGAAACGCAGGAAGTAATGCATGAATTAACAACAGCAAATATTATTATCGCCACCGGCTCATCATCCGTGCATCTGCAACAGCTTGAGCTGGTAGAAGGTTATATCCTGGATTCATCGGGTGCACTGGAGCTTGATACCGTACCTGAACGCCTGGGTATTGTTGGTGCAGGTGCGATCGGGCTGGAAGTTGGCAGCATCTGGTCACGTCTGGGTTCAAAGGTGGTTTTACTGGAAGCGATGCATGAATTTTTGCCGATGACGGACAGCAAACTGGCCCGCTTGTTAAAGCGAAGCCTGACAAAGCAGTCACTGGATATCCGGCTTGATACCAGGATGGTTTCAGCAGAAATTAAAGATAAGCAGGTTCATGTGGTTTATGAAAGTAAGACGGGCGAGCACAAGGAGGTTTTTGACAAGTTGGTCGTTGCCGTTGGCAGAAAACCTAATAGTGATCGACTTTTCGGTAGTGAAGGGCTGGGCATTGAAAGGGATGAGCGATGTTTTATTATGGTCGATGAAAACTGTCAGACAAGTGTCCCCAGCATTTATGCCATTGGTGATGTCATAGGCCCTCCCATGCTGGCGCACAAAGGGTCGGAAGAAGGCATTATGGTTGCCGAACACATTGCCGGAAACTATATCGAAGTGAACTACGATTTGATTCCTTCCGTCATCTACACACATCCCGAGATCGCCTGGGTTGGTAAAACTGAAGACGAGTGTAAGGCCGCTGGTCTGAATTTCAAAGTGGGCAGTTTCCCGTTAACAGCCAGTGGTCGTGCACGCACCATGGATGACACGGAAGGTGTTGTGAAAATTATTGCCGATAGCGAAAGCGATTCAATATTAGGCGTTCATATCCTGTCGGCACAGGCTTCAGAACTGATTGCGCAGGCTGTGTTGATGATGGAGATGCAGGCGACGGCAGAAGACATCGCATTAACGATGTTTGCTCACCCGACTTTATCTGAATCACTGCATGAGGCCGCATTGTCGGTTCACGGCCGTGCCATTCATATTAAAAACTAAAAAGATAATAGTCCGCGTTAAAAACAAAAAAATGCTTTTCTTTGCGTCTTCTACTACGCGCTTCCTGCGCTACGTCCGTCGGACCGTACTGGCGTACGTTCAAAATGCTCCCGGCATTTTAGTGCGTTGTTCGCGGACCATGTTTTTATATCTTTGCGAACATGGCAATTTTCGTGATTTAATACATCACAAGAATACTTACTCATTGATGAAATAAATAATGAATTTACACGAATATCAGGCAAAGCAGGTATTTGCGCAGTATGGCATGCCGGTTCCCAACAGCCGGGTTGTATCATCGATAGACGAGGTCGCTACGGCACTGCAAAAACTGGCGGGTGAGCACTGGGTGGTGAAAGCGCAGGTTCATGCCGGCGGCCGCGGAAAAGCCGGCGGTGTGAAACTGCTCGATAGTATCGATACAGTGAAGCAGGCCGTGCAGCAGATGCTGGGTTCAAGGCTGGTAACCTATCAAACCGGTGAGCAGGGTCAGCCGGTTAACCAGGTCTTAATCGAAGAAACCAGTAATATCGGCCGCGAACTGTATCTGGGTGCGGTGATTGATCGCGCCTCGCAACGTGTTGTTATTATGGCGTCGACCGAAGGCGGCATGGAAATAGAAAAAGTCGCCGCCGAATCGCCACAGAAGATTTTAAAAACAGTCATTAATCCGCTCACAGGGTTGCAACCTTACCAGTCGCGAGAACTGGCCTTCGGTCTGGCTCTGCAAGATGAGCAGATAAAACAGTTTGGTGTTTTGTTAAATGGCCTGGCAAAAATGTTTATCGAAAAAGATTTAAGCCTGGTCGAAATTAATCCATTAGTCGTGACAGGAGAAGGCCATCTCATTTGCCTGGATGGCAAAATCAATGTCGATGACAATGCACTCTACCGCCAGCAGGAGCTACTCGCCATGCGTGATAAATCACAGGAGGATGAACGCGAGAATCGTGCAAAGGAGTGGGATCTTAATTATATCTCGCTCGACGGTGATATCGGCTGCATGGTGAATGGCGCGGGGCTCGCGATGGCAACAATGGACCTGATTAAACTGTGTGGTGGGGAACCTGCCAACTTCCTGGATGTCGGCGGAGGCGCCACCAAAGAGCGTGTGAGTGAAGCCTTTAAAATCATACTATCGGACACAAATGTCAAAGGCATCCTGGTGAATATTTTTGGCGGCATTGTGCGGTGTGATCTCATCGCGGAAGGAATCATTGGCGCAGTGGAAGAGGCCCACGTTAATGTGCCGGTGGTTGTGCGGCTGGAAGGGAACAACGCGGAACGCGGCAGCCAGTTGCTGCGCGATAGCAGCGTTAATATTATTGCCGTTAAAGGGTTGACAGAAGCCGCGGAAAAAATCGTCGCTGAAGTGAACAAATAAAAAATATTTTATCCGCAGATGAACGCATATATTAAAAACCTTAAAAAGATTGTTATTCATCTGTGTTCATCTGCGTTCATCTGTGGACTAAAAGTTTTATGAGTGTATTAATTGATAAAAATACCCGCGTTATTTGTCAGGGGTTTACCGGTAAGCAGGGAACATTTCATTCCGAACAGGCCATTGCCTATGGCACCAGTATGGTTGGCGGCGTAACACCGGGTAAGGGCGGACAAACCCATCTTGGCTTGCCGGTATTTAATACCGTCAAACAGGCAGTGGTTGAAACTGGCGCCAATGCAACAGTAATCTATGTGCCTGCGCCTTTCTGCAAGGATTCGATACTGGAAGCGATTGCTGCCGGCATTCAATTGGTTGTCTGCATTACCGAAGGTATTCCAACACTGGATATGATGCAGGTCAAAATCGTTGCTGATAGTGAAGGCGCACGCATTATCGGCCCCAACTGCCCTGGCATCATTACTCCCGGTGAATGCAAGATCGGTATTATGCCGGGCGAAATTCATCTGCCAGGCAAGGTGGGCGTCGTATCACGCTCGGGCACGTTAACCTACGAAGCCGTTGAACAGACAACGCGTTCAGGCTTTGGCCAAAGTACCTGTATCGGCATTGGCGGCGACCCGATTCCGGGCACCAGTTTTATTGACTGCCTGCGGCTGTTTGAAAATGATCCGCAAACAGAAGCGATTTTAATGGTTGGTGAAATCGGCGGTACCGCGGAAGAGGAAGCCGCGGAATTCATCCAGTCAGAAATCAGTAAACCGGTTACCGCATTTATTGCCGGCGGCACCGCGCCAAAAGGTAAACGTATGGGACATGCCGGTGCAATCATCGCCGGCGGCAAAGGCACAGCTGCTGAAAAATTTACCGCCCTGGAAAAAGCGGGTGTACATACGGTTCGCTCGCCAGCCGATATGGGCAAGGGAGTGGCCGAAGCAACGGGTTGGTAGCTTGTTTATCATCACTGAACACTGAAAAGAAAATTTATCCGCAAATGAACGCAAAAAACACAAATAAAAGCTTTTTAAGAATTTAAAACATTTGCGTTTTTTGCGTTCATTTGCGGACTAATAGTTTTTATTTTATGTTTTCTAACCACACAACAATCTGCTGTGCAACCTTCCCACTTGATTGCCTGTCCGACAGTAAATGATCCGTGTTTTTCAGCGTTATCAATTCGGTCTCGCCTTTAACCCATTGCTGAATTTCTTTCGCGTTGCTTTCATTAACCAGGGCATCATTTTCTATATTAAATAGCAGTACCGGCTTATCCAGTTCTCCCAGTGTTGCCCGCATATTAACGCTACGTACATCGTCGACAAATCCGGGTTCAATCTCAAAATACTGGCCGGCAACTTCAAAACTTGCCGGAATATCTTGCTCAAGCAAGGTTAATGTATGGCCAAAGTGATGCAACACATGATCAGGGCTGCTGGGCGATGCGATGCATACCACAGCTTCAACGCTATCGTATTGCTGTGCGATAGAAAGTCCCGTGGTCCCACCCAGGCTATGTCCCATGAGGAAGGAAGGGGGCTGATAATGAGTTTGAAGATAATGAATAGCACAGCGTAAATCATCCTGTGTCGTGGAAAAATTAGTTGCGGAAAATTCGCCTTCGCTGTTTCCCAGCCCGGTAAAGTCGAAACGCAAAACACCAAAACCCTGCTCGGCGAGCAAACGGCTTAATCGAAAAGTTGTAATGGTTTCCTTGCTGCAGGTAAAACAATGGCAGAAAACAATAAATGGTATAGTGCTGTTATTGTCGAAATCAGCAGGCACATCAAGACGTGCATCCAGTCTATATCCGCGCGAGTTGTTGAACTGGCATTTAATGCTTTTTGTGTTCATGCTTAGATGTTAATTTAATTCCCATTTATTTATTATCTTATTCAGTTAACAGGTGAATACAATGTCTGATACAGATCAGTCTGAAGCCACACAGATACAGGATAGCTTGCCCGAATATCGCCTGCCTGTCATTCGCGTCCCCGCCAGGCCATCCGATCAGAATCCAGGCGGCAGCATTTTCGGCGGCTGGATTATGTCCTATGTGGATATAGCAGGCAGCATTCCCGCGCTGGAGCGCGTTCGAGGCCCGGTGGTCACGCGAGCTGTTGATTCTTTCGAATTCAAAAAACCGGTCTTTGTCGGTGACCTGGTCAGCTGTTACGCAGAAATTGTTTACGAAGGCCGGACTTCAATGAAGGTCAGGGTGGAGGTTTACGCGGAACGATTGAGCAAAGGCGAAACGATAACTGTAAAAGTGACCGAGGCAGTATTAACTTATGTTGCAATTGATGAGTATCGGCGTCCTAGACAGATTCCAAAGAAATAAACAGCAGCAGCAGTAGTTATGTTTGGTCATGAAGAGTTTTTTCAGTCTTTATAAATGTACATAAATTGAGC
>JAJDNP010000107.1 GCA_022340645.1 Gammaproteobacteria bacterium
AACTGTTAAGTATTTATTGCGGTGTTGCTGCGAGATATTCGGCTTCTGATTAAATTTTATCAAACCAGCTTAATATATTACCGATTGTTTCATGCTTATTGCCAGATTGTGAATAAATAGCATAAGCCTCCTTGTGTATCACCGGCGCATCCGCAACCCTGTGTAAAGTTTTGCCCAGTTGATCATTTAACATTGCTTCCGGGAGGTAGGCGGAACCTCCGCACTGGCAGATAAAATTGAGCGCAATCCTGCCGACACCGGCGCGCAGGATTGGTGGTGGTGCATCAGGATATTGTCTGGCATGGGACATAGCGAAAGAAGTTCCCCAGTCGACGAAAATATAATTCTCATCAACCGCCTGATCAGCTTTAATTGAACTATCCGAAGAGACCATTAATAACGGCACCGGGACAAGCTCTTTAACCAGAAGTTGTGATGTCTTCGGCGGATCAAAGACAAAGCCTATGTCAATTATGCCGTTAAGCAGGTTGCGCATAATGGAGTCAGTCGGCATAACCTCTGCCTGCAGTGCCGTACCCTGGTTACTTTTGTGTACCCAGCTTAGCCAGTCCTCAAGGAAGATATCCCATATACTAGGTAATGCCGCGATACTGAGTAATATGCTTACGCCTTCAGGTATTGCTATTTCCTGCCGGGCCCTGTTCCAGGTATTTAGGATGTTCTCGGAGTAATGCAGAAACTTCTTACCGGCCGGTGTTAACTCGATATTATTCCGGTCGCGGGTAAATAATCGCAAGCCAAGCTCATCCTCCAGTTGTTTGATGCGCGCGCTCACGGCTGACTGGCTGATAAAAAGATTATTTGCCGCCCGCCCAAAATGCCTTGAGCGGTACACTTCAAGAAATGCTTTTAATTGCCCTACATCCATTACTTTTGTCTCTTAATATGTCTTGTTAATTCTGTCCGGGTTCATGGGGCGGCAGCACGATAATTAGCCGTAATGTTAATCGAAATTTATAATCGTGACATACAATTTTATTCACTTTACTGGCATTGATTATTGGCCTATAAACTATCTGGATTTTGCCGCCGGTAAAATAGTGTGGCAGAACAGACAACAATACATATACACAACGAGAACGACATACATGAGAATTGCAACATTACTTATTTTATTATCATTAACAGCATCAATGAGCACAGTTTATGCCGAAGAAGGATTTGCCGTTGGGGAAGATGTTAATGCATATTGTACTGAACAGGCACAAATGGCTGGTTTTGAAGATGCATCTGAATTAAGTCAGTATATTCAGGAATGCATCGATAGTTTTGCAGTACCTGCAAGCGAATAATAATTATCGTAAAATTATCAGGTGAACAATATAAGGCGTTCACCCTGATCTGGGTTAATTAAACCCCGGACTCGTCCGGGGTTTTTTTATGTTTGCTATATTAACAGCTGTGCCTGCCAGTTTTGCTGGAAAATATCATGAAAATAAATATGTTCAGTTCGTTAAAAAAGATTATTGAAGACGTCAATGAGGCCTCTAATTTACAGCAGGCACTGAATATCATTGTTCATGATACAAGGAAGGTAATGCGCGCAGATGCGGTTTCAGTTTATTTTCGAGATGAGAAAACGGACCAGCTGGTATTGATGGCGACAGAAGGGTTAAATCAAAACGCCATCGGCAAAATAAGGTTCAACCTGGACCAGGGACTGGTTGGGCTGGTACTTAGACAGGCTGAACCGGTAAATATCGAGGATGCGCATAGCCACCCGAATTACCGCTTTGTCACGGAAACCGGCGAGGTTTCTTTTCACGGATTTCTCGGTGTTCCCCTCATTCAACATCGCCATGTGCTTGGTGTTCTGGTGGTGCGGCAAACCAGGAAGCGCCGTTTTTCTGCGAATGAAGAAACATTTCTGATAACACTGGCTGCGCAACTTGCGGGCGCCATTGCGTATGCAGAGAAAATGGGTGAGTTAAAGAACCTGCTTGATGATGTCGATACCAAGCCGTTCAATATGAAGGGGCTAATCGGTTCGCCGGGCATTGCAATTGGCAAGGTACTGGTCGTTTTTCCGCCGGCAAACCTGGATGCTGTCCCTGATAATGCCATTACCGCGGTAGAAACTGACGAGCAGATAAAAGCGTTTGATGCAGCGGTGATGAAAGTTGATCACGAATTCAGGGAACTCTCCAAGCGCATGGAAGGCGTGATATCAAATGAGGAGCTGGCGCTGTTTGATGTCTTTGCCCTGATGTTGAAAAGTGATTCATTAATTGGCGCCACCATTAACCGAATTCAGGCAGGCCAATGGGCGCAGGGTGCGTTGCGTGACACTATTGCCGAACATGTCAGGCATTTCGATGCCATGCACGATGCCTACTTTCGCGAGCGTGCCGTTGATATAAAAGACCTGGGACGGCGTATCCTGACGCATTTGCAGGCGCAACATACAAGCTGCCAGGAAATTTCAGGACCGGTTGTGCTGGCGGGTGAAGAGGTGACGGTTTCCCAGTTTGCGGAAGTGCCGGTGCAAAACCTTGTCGGTATAATTTCAAAAAAAGGTTCCGCCACCTCGCATGTTGCCATACTTTGCCATGCCATGGGGATACCCTCGGTCATGGGGCTGGATAAATTGCCGGTAAACCGTATTAAAGGGCAGGAGATCGTTGTTGACGGTTATGGTGGCCAGATATACGTGAAGCCTTCGCCATCCATGCTGCAGGAGTACGAGCATATAGTAAGAAAGGAGCAAACACTCGATGCCGAACTCAAGGAACTGATCGATAAGCCGGCGGAAACCACCGATGGCATCCATATACCGCTGTATGTTAATAGTGGTTTGCTGGAGGATATCACTGCTTCATTAAACAGCGGTGCAGAGGGTGTTGGCCTCTACCGTACAGAAATACCATTTCTCATGGCTGACGGATTTCCGGGTGAACTGGAGCAGACACAGATCTACCAGCAGGTGCTGCAGAGTTTTTCGCCGCGCCCGGTAACATTTCGCACGCTGGATATCGGTGGTGATAAGGCATTGCCTTATTTTCCGGTGGTTGAAGATAATCCGTTTCTCGGCTGGCGAGGGATACGCATCATGCTGGACCACCCGGAAATATTTTTAACGCAAATCAGGGCG
The DNA here is from genome assembly GCA_022340645.1 of Gammaproteobacteria bacterium. Classification (GTDB taxonomy): domain Bacteria; phylum Pseudomonadota; class Gammaproteobacteria; order SZUA-229; family SZUA-229. The sequence goes on from JAJDNP010000107.1 coordinate 3,113, forward strand.
ATATTAAAGGCAAATATTTATGACGATAATTTACGTTTGATGCTACCGATGATAACTGACGTCAGTGAAGTGGATGAAGCCATTGCTTTAATAAATAAAGCTCATGAAGAATTAAGCGCCAAAGGAATCGACGTGCCTTATCCTGCGATTGGTTTAATGATTGAGGTACCATCGGCCGTATATCAAATGACTGCCCTGGCTAAACGGGCCGATTTCTTCTCTGTCGGCAGTAATGATTTAACACAGTATTTACTGGCGGTGGACAGAAACAACAAGCAGGTGTCGGATCTATATAACAGTCTGCATCCCGCGGTGTTGCTCTCGATACAACAGATTGTGAAAATTGCGCATAAATACCATAAACCAGTCAGTGTCTGCGGGGAAATGGCGGGAGATCCGGCTTCGGCACTGGCGCTTGCGGGAATGGGAATTGATATTTTAAGTATGACCGCCGGCAGCCTGTTACGAGTGAAACTGGCAATCCGCAGCTTTACCATCAAGCAGCTCGAAAAACTGGCTGCTGAAGCATTGTTCATGGACAGTGCAGAAGAGATTCGTTTGTTGCTCAATAAAGCCCTGGAAGATGCAGGAGCTGGAAGGTTAGTCAGAGCTGGACACCGGTAGAACCATGTCAGATAGGAATGCACCTTGCTTGAGATGGTGAGGGCACATTAGCTAGCACATACAAATGCGAGCAATAGCGCGGCATTTTATGTGGTCCGCAGCAAGCCATAGCTCGGCTTGCAGCGTAACCGACTTTTGCGTTATTAGACAGCTCATTTAATTGTATGTAGAGCTTCAAGCATTTTCATCAGCAGGATAGGCGCGCGGCCAATAGCGGATTTTCATTAGAAATTCATCTGCTTAATTTTGATCACAACTTCTCGACATTCATTGAATGCTGACGATAAAGCATGTAACTTCTGCGGTCATATCAATTGAATAGTTATGAGAGATCTCTAATGAAGTATTCGATACTGGTTCTTAATCTGTGCCTGCTATTAACAGGTTGTGGCGAATATGCAGCAAAGGGTGCAGGTGAAGGAGCATCTGTTGGTGCGGTTTCTGGCGCTGTTGGCGGTCTCGTGAGTGCATTGGCGTTTGGTGGTGACCCGGCTGAAGCAGCTGCAAGGGGAGCTGTTTATGGTGGTGCCACCGGAGCTACTGTAGGTGCGATAAGTGGTAGTAAAGTCGATGCGAAAATAGAAGAACAGCGAAAAGAAAAAGCAGAAAAGATTCGTGCAAAGATAGGTGATGACGCATTTAAAGGATTAAGTGCCCTGGTAACCTGCGATTATCAGGATACATTGCAAAATGCAGCCCAGGCAAAACTGTCTAAAAATCCTAATTACAGTGTCGCAGGTTATTGGTTGGAAGTGCTGAGTTATGCAGATCAGGGGAACAGTGACAAGGTAGAAAACCTGATACCGATTGTAACGGAAAAAGACTGGGATATTAATAGTGTAGCTGAAGCCAGAACAAGTCTGATCTAGCTTCAGGATAAGCTCATGAGTATTCGTGAGGAATACAATTTACCAAAGAAATGCAAGTAATTATCAAGCTGTAGTAACAGAGACCTGATCTGACACGTTGATGTATTTATTCAGAGTCGAGCTGACAACCACAAGCGCCTGAGTGGCTGGTATTGTACATATTGCGGACGCTCATAGAAAGCAGATGACAGGATGAAGACGACCCTGAACAGGCGAAGGAAAAACTGAAAAGCATTAGTCCGCGAATGACGCAAAAGACGCGAATAAAAGCTTTTTTTAATTTTTTATCATTTCGATGTGCCAGGCAATCTTGCCTGCAATAAACATGATTAAAGATTGCCTGGCACATCGCAATTGACGTAAACCAATATTTATTTTTTTTTGCGTTATTCGCGGACTATTTTTGCTTTTTTGTTGATCAGCATTAATGGCCGTTTTCTCCGGTTAATTAAATTATCTGGAGGTCTGTTACTTGTTTAAAATGAGGCATTGACCAGTGCCAGACCAAATCAAGACCTGATGATGAAAGTGTCAGATCGAAGCAAAAATACATAGCAGGTGCTCTATCTATCAAGTCAGCTAATGAAATGCAAAGCTTTACACGAATCTTCAATGTCGGCTGTGAGTCGAAGATTCCCTGTCACCAGATTCTCATGGCAGAACAAATGCTGCCAACTTCGGACCTTTAGTACAATTAAAAACACTAGCGATGGCGGCCTGACTCAAACAACGAGGTCTCGGGAATATCTGTGGTGATTCAACAAGTTACTTTATTGCATCTTTGGTTTTGTCAATTACCTGTTCGCTCTTTTCTACAACTGACTCTTTGGTCTTTTCGTAGACGTTTTCTCCTTTGCTGGATAACCAGCCCATTTGATAGGCGATGGTAGCGCCAATCGCTATTAAGATAATTATGAAAATAATGTTCTTGATCATGTAATTGTTCCAGATATTAGTATTGTTGTGTTCGCCCATGATTCGAGGAATTCATCACAGTGGCAAGCAGTGTAACATGCTCAACTCGGTTAGGTAGCACTAAGCAAGTTTGATAGAAAGTACCAGCAGAAGACCACCATCTGCAAGATTATTGCCCATTGGTGCATTAATAATTGTAGGGTATGCGCTTCGCTGGGAATGAGGTGCTCAGCAACATTGGAAAATACGTACACTCAAGCAGTTTTCACCGAAAATTCTTGATAGCTGCGCGGTCTCAATGACTTGTTTGGGGTGGGATAAAAGTCAAAAGAAAAAAACAAGTCTAAACATGTAAGCAGACCATCATTTAATTTTGCTAACAGAGCAAATCCGGCCAACATCGGACTATCAGGAAAACAAAACCTCATTCAGTATTGGGGCTATTTGCATGATGTTTGATCGATACTAAGCGTGAGCTTTACGTTTTGTTAATCCAATCAAACCAAGAAGTCCAGAGCTGAAGAGCCACAGGGCGGCTGGTACAGCTACCACTGTCTCAGCGACATCGCCATCACGCACGGCCCAGGCGTAGAGGGGAATGTAATCATCCATGACCCATGTATTGCCCGTGTCGAAGGTGAATGTATTGATGTAGAGCACAGAATAATTGAGCCCGGACCAGTAGTACGAGTGTTCCGAAGGCGGGATCAGACTACCACCGGGAGCGCTGGGGCCGGACTGAATGTTGAAAAATGGCCCGGGTGTAGCCGTGGATATACCGTCCTGGAAATACAGGTGATGCATGTCGTTGGTCGCAGGCAGTCGCCAGTCGTCCCAGGTAGTATTGCGCACCGAATCAAAATAACTCAGCGCACCTGCCCAGTCCCATGCATTGTCCCAGTACATGAGTCCGTTAGTACCAGTATCCTCATAAACCGAGCCTGCGCCGAAATTTGCATCCTGCAGCCAGGTAATTTTCAGCACATCATCGTATATCAGACCGCCGCCCCGATCGTACAGTGCCGCATTAGCATTAAAAGAAAACACAACCAGACAGGCACACACTGCGCCAGAAATCAATTTAAAAACCATTTACCCATTCCCCTTTTTTCTTTATGCTCGCCATGTGACGGAAAGATTATTATCTAATGGTGATTAAAGGCAAGATTCATACCAAAATAACAAATTTACTGATTATCAGTAAGTTAATAGAAATGATAATTTCAGTGACTTTGATTGTGTAAACAATACCTGACAAATAAGGAAAATAATGGTGTGCAGTATCGGATTTCTTACACTCGGTGAATGACTGGTCAGGGTCGCCTTTTTTCTGTCATCCAAATTTGATGTAGGTCTGCTGCATACTTAACAACAGACCGTCGAGTTTATTCGGCGTAGTAGCATACATGGCCATTAGCAGACTGCCAGGAAAAACTATTTTTTCCGCAAATGAACGCAAATTATTAAAAGCTAATAAATAAATTGTCCACAGATGAACGCAGATAAACACAGATGTTAAAAAGACTATAAACGTTTTTATCTGTGTTTATCTGCGTTCATCTGTGGACATATGCTTTTCGGTTTTCTCAGTGTCCGCACAGGGTCGACTTCGCTAATTCAGTCCAAATCGCTCACCGTACGTTCATGCTGCTAACTTCCCAGTCGTTAAAATCAACCGTGCGGGCATTTCGTACTGATAACAGACTGACAAAAGCGAATTTAGCCGCGAAGGACGCAAACAGCGCAAAAAAGCAGTTTCGTAGGGTGCAATAAGTGCAACGCATTGCACCGAATGAAAATCTACATTCAAAACATAC
>JAJDNP010000033.1 GCA_022340645.1 Gammaproteobacteria bacterium
GTACGATTGCATTGGCTTCCGCATTACTTCGTGTAGCCAGGTCACCGTTCTCAATATTGAGCGTGATGGTCGGGTTTTTATAGGTGACCGGTGTATGTCCTTCGGGACCCGCGAGTACCAGGGGGCCGCCGGCTGGCGAAAGCCTGCTGTAGACCAGCATGGCGAACAAAGCGGCTGTTTTCAGGGGGCAGTTCATGTCTGCTCAGGGAATATTGTATGCACGAACGGTGTTGATGAAGTCATCCAGCAGTGCATGTGCTGGTTTGTCCGTGGATACAGCGAGCGGTACCTGAACGCTATTATTCTGCGCAGTCTGATGCTCAAGCGGACGGCCAACGCTCACATATTCCTCGTCATTTATGGTTGAAACGGCAAAGCTTCCCTGCTGTAAGCCCAGCGGGCTGCTAAAGCCGAGGCTGGATTTTTCTGGTAAAAAAACCACGTATTTTTTTTCGGGTTCAAATTCTGGAATACCATTGATCCGCAGTGTTGTGCCAGTGGCTGCAAGATGACCGCCAAGCTGCTTGATTGTATGTGTGCTGCCGGCCAGGCCATTAATATGACCTTTAATCAGCTCAATAATTTTAAACTCGGTGTAGGTGGCAATCTGCCCGCTTTGTTTATCTTTTTTTGTGCTGTTGCTGACCGCCTCGCCATAAAAAATTAGTGCTGACCGGGTAGAGAGCTGTTGCAGGTTGAGTGGTAACAGGCTGGTTGCAGAGGCAGCCAGGGCGAACAGTACAGCCGGTACCATTAATAAGCTTGCAAAAGATTTTATATATTGATTCATGCGTTTTTATATATAGAAAAGCAGGAGGACAGCAAGTTCCCTATGGCAGGATTAAGCGTTTAATGTTCCACTATTTAAGTGTATACCAGATTATTCACAATGCTCGGCAACAGCTAACATCCCGGCATCCAGCAGCTCCTGCGTAAAGCCAAATTTACGTGGATCGTTTAAACGCTGCGTATAAATAATGCCATCAAGATGGTCACATTCATGCTGTACCACGCGCGCATGAAAGCCTTCCGCCGTTACATCAAGGCGGTTGCCCGCGGCATCATAACCGGTATAGCGGATATGCGAGAAACGTGAAACCTCACCGCGCATACCGGGAACGCTTAAACAACCTTCCCAGCCGCTCTCTTTTTTATCATCCAGCGGTGAGATTTCCGGATTAATTAATACCGTCATGGGAACGGCCGCCATCCCTGGGTAACGAGGATTTTTATCAAATCCGAAAATGACCACACGCAAGCCAATACCAATTTGCGGCGCCGCCAGTCCAGCACCATCCTCCGCTTGCATGGTGTCAAACATGTCTGTAATCAGGTTATCCAGTTCAGTAGTATTGAATTCGGTAATTTCAGTGCACACCTCCAGTAATCTGGGGTCGCCAAGCCGTAGTACGGGCCGTATTGCCATGAATTTTCCTGTGGTTATTGTAAAGAGTTAAGTATGTTAATATTAAGACTGATTTTAACTTTTTGTATCTCCAGATATCGAAAAAATCATGAATGCTACCATTACTACCGAACAAAAACTGTTACATACCCAGAAAGTGATGAATGCGCTCGATGAATGGGGATTAAATGGCGAGCAAATTCTCCTGATACTGGATTTTCCCAAAACAGAGCGCAGCCGTCACCTGGCTAAATACCGCAAGGATACGCCATTTCCAGATGATGAAAATGTGGCCTGTCGCGTAAAGATTCTGCTTGGTATCATTGATGCCTTACGCACCACTTATCCAAGAAATTTGAGGATGGGTGCCCGCTGGATGGCGCAACCCCATGTGCGATTAAAGAACCGTCCCCCTTTACAGGCGATGCTGGAAGACGGCGAAGATGGTGTTATCGCAGTTTTATCAGAACTCGATTGCGCCTACGCCTGGGAATTAAGCGGTTCAAAAATTAACTAAAAGCAATAGATTGTAAATTATTACCCTGAAATTTTTATATTGCCAAACGGATTATGGCTTTGAATATTGACCACGATGGTTTCTTCCAGTGGCAGTTCATTGGCTGCAATATGCGGCTGTAACTGCTGGCAAACCTGCAGGATTGTCAGCATGCCCTGGCGGTTGGTATCAGACTCATCCAGTTGATGAATCTGGTTGATCAGGGTATTGATAAATTCCTGAAAGCTTTCAGCCTGTTGCTGCAAGTTTAAAACCCTGAATTCAGCTTTAAAGCTCAGGTGCAGTTCGCGACCGCCAGTATCATTGTCTAAAACACCAATATTTAATGGGCCGGTGATTTCCATTGTTAACCTATATGTTTTTTTATTAAATCGTAAGCTTTTCTGATTTCCTGTGTTTTTTCTGTCGCCAGCGCAATCATCTCATCGGGTAACCCTTTTGCAACAAGTTTGTCGGGATGATGCTGGCCCATTAGGCGGCGATAGGCTTTTTTAATTTCAGTCTCGCTGCTGTTTTTATTAACACCAAGAATTTTATATGCCTGGTCCAGTGTTAATCTATCACTGGCACTGGCCTGGGCACCGTTTTCAATATTGAACAGGTGATCAATATGGCTGCGTGAGAACCCCAGTATTTCTCCGATAGTATAAAGGATGCGTTTTTCACTTGCATCGACTTTGCCGTCTGCCAGCGCCGTAGCAATCTGGATTTCGACAAACATCTGAATCAGATTGCGCCGGCGATGACATTCTTTCTTGAACTGGTGTAAGACATCTACTAATGGAAAATCAGCGGTTTTACCCTGGTCAAAAAATCGGATGGCAGCTTTGCGCTGCTCGGCAGATAGCTGCATCTGCGCCATGATATGTTTGGCAGTAGAGATTTCCTGTTCACTGACATGGCCATCCGCCTTGGCAATGTGACCCATAACAGAGAAGGTGGTAGTAAAAAAAGCTGCCTGCACACGTTCCTGGTCTCCCATGTAGGCATGGCTGCCTATCTGGTCGCCCATCTTGATGCCGCGGTCCAGGTTGCCGCCTAGCGCAGCACCAATGATGGCACCTAATGGACCACCAAAAACATAGCCTAAAGTGCCGCCGATGAATGTCCCCCACCAGGCCATTGTTGTATCCTCAATTAATATTATGTTGTGATTTTATCATTTAAAAACTTATTAACCACAGAGGCACAGAGTGCACAGAGAAAAAGCCTTTATTTTGTTTGTAGCGCCGCCGGCGCGGCTAACTGGAAAACTCTGTGTCTCTGTGGTGAATAGCTTTTAATCTTTATGTTTGCAAGGCATCGATATGTAAGGCAAGTAGATCGAGCATTTGTTCAGTGGTTTCGGTTTCCAGTAACTGCTGTTTCTGTAAATTACCAATTGGGAGCAATTCGCTGAGACGGTAACAAATGTCAGCGGCGTTTTTAAAATTAATCCTGTCTTTATACTGCTGTGCGAATGGATGATTTAACAGCTGTTTTAAAGTATCGGCGAGGGACTCAAATGCTATGGGCAGGGCTGGCTTATCGTCCAGCGGGGTGGCAAAAGGTATTGCTTCTGCGAGCAATAGACCATCATCTCTAACCGTGCTGTTTGACAGCCGTGCCCGGTGTTTTGCCTGTATGCTGATGCCAAGCAGCCCACCAGCTAATGACTCCCAGTCGATAATTTCTACATAGCACCCTGTGCAATAGATTTGCGGTGCCTCACCAACTTCATTGCCCTCGCTGATTAATACGATGACAAAGCCTGTTTGCTGTTTCAAACAATCTTTAATTAAGCTTAAATAGCGCTGTTCAAAAATCTTCAACGGCAGTATGCTGCCTGGAAATACGACGGTATTTAACGGAAATAATGCCTGTTTCATGGTAATATACTGTTTTATACTATTTTATTAATGTTACCTGTATATTTCATAAAAATGTAGAAATATGATGGTGATTGCACCACAACAGTTCACTATTACTAATAGAGTTATTTTTATGGAGAAAAAACCGCGTAATACCTGACTGATTTGCTGGTATTTTATTTTCAGGCAACTTGGCTATAATATTTCCATGAAAACATTAAATTTTACTTTTCCGCTTCATCGTAACGAAGTTGTCGCGATGTTGCAGCAATACAAAATTTCTCCCACCCGCCAGCGTGTTGAAATTGCGGAATTTCTGTTTCAGCGCCCACAGCATTTGTCTGCGGAAAAAATTCTTGAAGGAGTTATTAATGAAGGCAAAAGAGTCTCGAGGGCAACGGTTTACAACACCATGGGATTGTTTGCTCAAAAAGGCGTCGTGCGAGAAGTGCTGATTGATAGAGAGCGAGTCTTTTATGACTCCAACCCGCAAGCCCATCAGCATTTGTATAATGTTGACACTGGTGAATTATCAGATGTTTATGACGTTAACGTTGGAATAACATCTGAGCCGCAGCTTCCACAAGGGTTAAGAATTATAGATACAGATATCGTTTACAAAGTGACATCAAAATAACTTTGTAAAAACAAAACCTTATAGAGGCCCGCCATACCTTGTATGTGCGGGCTTTTTGCTGGTTAAGTTAGGTCTGCCGCCAGCGAATCGCGAAGCCTGGCGGGTATCGGGCTGATAACCTGCTGATAGTTTTCATGTTCTACGCCCGCTGAAATGTTTACACCGGATTTTACTGCCGCTGTCATATCGCTGCTGAGTTCAAAGCGCAGGAAGTGAACGGCTGAGGTTTTTTCAGCATTGTCCCGTTCCAGGTCTTCGTCGGCAATCGCATAAACTTTTTCAAATCCTTCAACCTGCATCCAGATTAAATCTTCAATACCGATTAAACGCTGCAACTGCCGTTTGCGTTCTTCAGCGTCAGCATACTGAATCATCATGGTTGCTTTCCAGTTTGAACCATCAGGAATCAGCGGGTTATAGGCTTCGAGCTCTTCTTCTATCGCCTGCGCCTCGAAGATTTTTTCTGCTTTCAGCATTTCCTGAATCTGGTATTGAATGATGAGCTTATCTTCAAACATCAGCAAAAGATGCTCGCCCAGTTCGAGGCGGCGATTTTCTTTATGGGCAATCACCTTTTTGCGGTATTCGGCGCGCATTTCTGAATACTCTTCCAGGCTGTAGAGGTCTTTACGTGTTAATTTGGCCATAGTGCTTGTGCCTGCTAATAATATATGGATAACAGTTTCTAACGTTGTTCGGTTTAAATACCATAGGCTTTGCGCAGCAATGAAACAGGATGTAACGGTTTGGAGCCGTCAGCCAGTCCCGCTTCAATATGATGGCCGGCCATGGCACAGTCGCTGGTATAAAAGTCAGCACCATTCTGTTTCACCTTGTTAACCACGGGTTTGCATATTTTCATTGCCGTGTCATGAAACTCGCTTTTGAACGTATAGGTACCATCATGGCCGGAGCAGCGTTCAATCGGTAAAATCTCGGTGCCGGGAATGAGCGCCAGGATATCTCGCGTTTTCATGCCGATACGCTGCACTCGCTGATGGCAGGCAACATGGTAGGATATTTTACCCAGCGGGTTTTTGAACTCGGTATTCAGTTTGCCTGCCGTTTTACGCAGCATGAGATATTCAAATGGATCAAATATCGCCTGTTGAACTTTGATGACATCGGCATCACCTGGAAACATCAGCGGCAGCTCCTGTTTGAACATTAAGCAGCAGGATGGCACCGGTGCTACGATATCCAGGCCTTCATCAACCAGCCTGGCGAGTATTTTTATATTGTTATCTTTGGCTTTGGTCACCGCATCAAGGTCGCCAAGCTCAAGCTTGGGCATACCACAGCATTGCGCGTTTTTTACTACCTCTACCTGCAGGCCGTTGTGCTCGAATACCTTGATCAGGTCTTCACCAATTTGCGGTTCATTGTAATTGCCGTAACAGGTAGCAAATAACGCGACCCTGCCGGTGGTGTTTTCGGTTGCTTCGACATCGGCTTTGCCAGGCACACGTTTTTTATCCCGCTTGAGCAGCGTGTTTGAATCGTATTTTGGCAATAATGATTGTGGATGGATGCTAAGCGTTTTATCCAGCAGCTTGCGGGCTGCAGCGTTGCTGTTAACAGTATTTACGGTCTGTGTTATTAACGGAATACTTGCAAATTTCCCCAAAGCATCGGTTGAGGTGATGAGTTTATCGCGAGTTTTGACATCGCCTTTTTTGAATTTGACTGCTTTGGCCCGCAACATCAGATGAGGGAAGTCGACGTTCCACTCATGCGGCGGTACATAAGGACATTTGGTGAGATAACACAGGTCGCAGAGAAAACAATGATCAATTACCCGCCAGTAATCTTCTTTTGCAACACCATCAACTTCAAAGGTATCGGACTCATCAACCAGGTCGAATAAGGTTGGAAAAGAGCCGCACAGACTGATACAGCGCCGGCAGCCGTGGCAGATATCGAATACACGTTCGAGTTCGCCAAAAAGTTTTTCTTCGTCCCAGAACTCGGCGGTGTCCTGCCCCAGCGGGTGCCGTGTGGGCGCTTCTAAACTACCTTCTCTGTTATGTGCCATGGTGATACTCCGAAAAGTCGATTACATAAAAAAGGCCAGCCCCATAACTAGCCGTTTTGGGGACTGGCCTTTTTTGATCTGCAGCGTTGTTTACTCCATATTGTCCAGTGCTTTCTGGAAACGATTGGCGTGTGAACGCTCGGCTTTAGCCAGGGTTTCAAACCAGTCGGCGATTTCATCAAAACCTTCATCGCGAGCTGTTTTGGCCATGCCGGGATACATATCTGTGTATTCGTGTGTTTCGCCTGCAATGGCTGATTTCAGGTTGTTTGAAGTGCCGCCTATGGGTAAGCCTGTTGCCGGATCGCCGGTTTCTTCGAGATACTCAAGGTGTCCATGTGCATGACCGGTTTCACCTTCAGCGGTTGAACGAAACACGGCAGAAATATCGTTATAACCTTCTACATCAGCTTTTGCAGCGAAGTAAAGGTAGCGACGGTTTGCCTGTGATTCGCCGGCAAAGGCGTCTTTCAGGTTTTGTTCTGTTTTACTGTCTTTTAAAGCCATCTTAATGTCTCCTGTTTTATGTTAGTCTAAAAAAGGTGGGCAAAGTCTACACCAATTTTTATTAGAATCAGTCTAATTTTATGCGAAGGTAATGTCAAGTTGATTTTTTGCCGCTTGCTGTTGGGATTATTCTGAATATTACCTGAGTCATTTACAGGTGTTTTACTTGAAGTAATATCATATCATGCAGTTTTTCAATTGTGTTATTACTAATTTGAATTTTGAGGGAGTCTTATGACGCGTGAAGTAGATGTTGCCATTTTGGGTGCGGGTAGTGCCGGTTTATATGCGCTTTCACAGGTGAAGCGTGAAACCAATAATTATGTGTTAATCAATGGTGGTGAACTAGGCACCAGTTGTGCACGCGTTGGTTGCATGCCCTCCAAGGTTTTTATTCAGGTGGCGGAAGACTTTCATCGCAAAAGCCTGTTCGAGCGTGAAGGCATCGAAGGTTCAGAACAACTGTCGGTGGATATTTCTGCCGCGATGGAGCATGTCCAGGATTTGCGAGATACGTTTGTAGACAGAACACTCGGTGTGACCGATGCGCTGGATGAGGCGCACCTGATTGATGGCTATGCAAAATTTGTCAGCAACGACACTATTGTAGTAAATGGTGAGCAGATTAAGGCAAAAAGCATCGTTATTGCAACCGGCTCAACCCCGGTGGTGCCTGCTGCCTGGCAGGATTTCGCCGACGATATATACACTACCGATGAGTTTTTTGAACTGCAGGATTTGCCGGCTTCCATGGCGGTCATTGGCCTGGGTTCGATTGGGCTGGAAATTGGCCAGGCCCTGCACCGCCTGGGTGTTCAGGTTATCGGGGTTGATCAACTGACAAACATTGCCAGGCTGGAAGATGTGGAAGTGAACCAGACTGCAGTCAGCGTTATCGGCAAGGAATTTCCGATGTGGCTGGGCCAGTCTGCAATCCTTGAAAAAGTTGATGGCGGCATCCAGCTGACAGCCGGGGATAATGAGCAGGTGGTCGAAAAAGTGCTTGCCAGCCTGGGACGCAAGCCGACGCTGGCCAATCTTAATCTAGAGGCTACTAACATTTTACTGGATGAAAATGGTGTACCGGTTTATGACCCGCTAACCATGCAGGTTGGCGATCTCCCCATTTTTATCGCTGGCGATGCCAATGCAGACAGGCCAATTTTACATGAAGCAGGTCATGAAGGACGTGTGGCTGGTTATAATGCAGTACGGCATGCGGCAAACGTGCCGATTGAAAAATTTAAACGTAAGGTGCCGTTGGCCATTACATTCTGTGATCCAAACATTGCCATCGTTGGTGCGCAGTTATCCGAGCTGAATCAGGATGACATAGCCATTGGCGAAATTCAGTTCGCGCCGGTTGGGCGAGCGCTGATTCTTGGTAAAAACCGCGGTTTACTCAGGCTGTATGTGCAGAAATCCGACGGCCTGCTGCTGGGTGCCTGCATGTGCTGCGTTAAGGCAGAAAATCTTGCTCACCTAATATGCTGGTCAATTCAGTGTGGTCTTACGGTTTTTGATATGCTGAAAATGCCGTTTTATCATCCCGTGATCGAAGAAGCGTTGCAGGCGGCACTGTATAACGTGCTGTCGAAGCTGGATATTAAACAGGAGCTGGTTGAGCTGGAGCGTATTTAGAAAAACGGTTATTGGTCGTTCGTCATAGGTCTTGTTAACAATCGACTAAAGACGAATAATCAATAACCAATAACATATTTATACCTAGTGATTATGCAAACTTTTTAACAGGGTTGGATGTGCTGGAATGCCGCGATCAGAAATTTGCTTTAGCGCGGCCCGGCTGCCAGTCTGGTTCCATAATTCCAGGGCGGCAAGAGGATTCAGCGCTGGTGCAGTGTATTGCCTGATGGTTTGCAGCAGGTCCATCAGCAGGATAAAGCTTTCCGCGAGCTGCTGGTACAGGTCTGCAATACCCTGTTGCGTCATTGCGCTAATATGGTAATAAGCGGAACGTCCAAGGTCGACATAATAGCTAACACCAACCTGCCGCTTTTCAGCCGACTGCGGATATAATCCGGAAACCAGCAAACACTGGTCGCCAATATTACGCAATTGCTCACTGCGCAAGCTGTCAGGGAGGTGGTGGGAAGTTAGATAATCGAGGGCGAGCGCTTTTGCATTGAGCTGGCTGTTTTTGGCAAATCGCATCAGGGTAAAGACAAGATAATTTTGCATGGTTTCATCCAGCTGGCAGCCATAATCCTGCTCCGCTTCCTGTACCAGTGTGTGCCATTGTGACAGCTCAGATGAATCCAGGATAAATCGTTTACTCATCGTTCTCATCCTCTGTTATTTTGTCAGCATATGAAGATTATCCTGAGTATTTATCAAGTACTCTAACAAAACTGACCAGATGTGTATTAGTTATAGCGCTTTTTTGCCGTAAACGCCATGCAACACGGTCATTTGGAGTCCGCTTGGGCTATAATTCGCAAAATATTTTTATAATAATTAAGGCTTTAAGTTTCATGACTTACGATGTTTCAACATTTCAGGGGCTCATTTTCGCGGTTCAGGATTACTGGCAAAAGCAGAGATGTGCCATATTGCAGCCGCTTGATATGGAAGTGGGAGCGGGCACGTTTCATCCTGCAACGTTTTTGCGAGCCATAGGCCCGGAGCCGTGGCGGTCAGCTTATGTCCAGCCCAGCCGCCGTCCAACGGATGGACGTTACGGCGAAAACCCTAACCGCCTGCAGCATTACTATCAGTTCCAGGTGGTATTAAAACCATCTCCGGATGATATTCAGGATTTGTATCTTGGTTCGCTTGAAGCGCTGGGTTTTGATTTGCTGGAACACGATGTGCGGTTTGTGGAGGATAACTGGGAATCACCAACGCTTGGCGCCTGGGGATTAGGCTGGGAAGTCTGGTTAAACGGCATGGAAGTAACACAGTTCACCTATTTTCAGCAGGTGGGCGGTCTTGAATGCCGACCCGTCACCGGCGAGATTACCTACGGACTGGAGCGCCTGGCGATGTATCTGCAGGAAAAAGAAAGTGTGTTTGATTTAATCTGGACAAGAGGTCCCCAGGGTGACGTTACTTACGGAGATGTATTCCATCAGAATGAAGCAGAAATGTCCGCATACAATTTTGAACATGCCAATACAGAAATACTGTTTAAAAATTTTGATGACTGTGAATCTGAAAGCCAGCGGATGATTGAACTTGGCCTGCCTTTGCCTGCTTATGAACTGGTATTGAAAGCCTCGCACACATTTAACCTGCTTGATGCACGGCATGCTATCTCGGTAACTGAACGGCAACGATTTATTTTGCGCGTGCGGACACTTTCAAGAGCTGTGGCGAAGGCGTATTACGATTCGCGCGAAGCCCTGGGCTTTCCTATCGGTAACACTCTGGATGATGCCATGAAAATAAATGGAGACGCAGCATGAGCCCTGCTGATTTAGTGGACGACTTATTGTTAGAACTGGGCACGGAAGAACTGCCACCAAAAGCGCTGAATAAGCTTTCTCAGGCTTTCACCCGGGGCATCGTTGACGGTTTAAAGCATGCCGGTTTTGAAATTAACGAAGTGGCATCCTATGCAACACCAAGAAGACTCGCTGTATTAATCAAAAATATCGCAGCATCACAGCCTGATAGAAGTGTTGAACGCAAAGGTCCCAGCTTGCAGGCGGCTTATGATGCCGATGGCAAGCCAACGAAAGCAGTAATGGGTTTTGCCAGATCCTGCGGTGTCGAAGTTGATGACCTGCAGCAACAGCAAACGGATAAAGGCGTCTGGCTGGTTTTCAAAGCGACTGAAAAAGGACAGCTGCTGTCTGATTTAATCGAGGACATTATTAATCAGTCCCTTTCCCGCCTGCCGGTTCCCAAGCGTATGCGCTGGGGAAATTATGATGCTGAGTTCGTACGCCCGGCGCACTGGCTGGTGTTGATGCACGGTGAGAAAGTGATTGATGCTTCCGTATTAGGCCTGAATTCATCAGCGGTAACTTTTGGCCATCGTTTTCACTCGCCTGGTGCTATCGTTCTTCCATCAGCATCAGACTATAACGATAAACTGAGGGAAGAAGGTTTTGTCATTGCAGACTTTGGAGAAAGAAAACAAACGATAAAGCAGCAGGTGATTGCTACCGTAAGCCAGCTGGGCGGTGAAGCGGTAATCGACGAAGACCTGCTCGATGAAGTGACCGCGCTAACCGAGTGGCCGATAGCCGTCGCCGGCGAGTTTGAAGAGAAGTTTCTGCAGGTGCCGGCCGAAGTGTTGATTAAAACCATGCAGGATAATCAAAAATATTTTCCGGTAAAAGACAATGCCGGAAAACTGAAAAATTATTTTATTACCATCAGTAATCTCGCTAGCAAGTCGCCAGAAAAAGTAAAAGCCGGCAACGAGCGTGTGATACGGCCGCGTCTGGCCGATGCCATGTTTTTCTGGCAGCAGGACCAGAAGCAGCCGCTGGAGTCATTTAATAAGGCACTGGAACATGTCGTCTTCCAGGAAAAGCTGGGTACGCTGGCCGACAAAACACGGCGCGTCGCCAGGCTGGCAGAACTGATTGCAAGCCAGCTCAATGGCAATGGCGGGTCTGCCAGTATTGATTATGTAAAGCGTGCCGTATTACTCAGCAAATGTGACCTGATGACCGATATGGTCGGCGAGTTTGCTTCATTACAGGGGGTTATGGGTAAACGTTACGCCCAGGCGGCAGGTGAGGCGGAAGAAGTTGCGCTGGCGCTTGACGAGCAATACAAGCCGCGTGGTGCAAGTGACGACACGGCAGAAACTGCCACGGGGCAAATTCTTGCCATCAGCGATAAACTGGATACCCTGGTTGGCATATTTGCCATCGGCCAAAAACCAACCGGTGAAAAAGATCCTTATGCCTTACGCCGGGCCGCGTTGGGGATCCTGCGTACCATTATTGAGCGCAAGCTTGATCTTGATCTTAAGCAGCTGATCACAGCGTCCGCGGAATTTCTGGCTGATAAGGTTAACGCCAGCAAAGTTGAAGCAGAAGTGTTTGATTATATCTTAGAAAGGTTGCACGCGTATTATCTTGACCGCGGCGTCACTGCCGATGTGTTTGATGCGGTATCGGCATTATCACCTTCACGCCCGTTGGATTTTGACAAGCGCATTAAAGCGGTAGCCGCTTTCCGCACGCTTGCTGAAGCGGAAAGCCTTGCGGCTGCAAATAAACGCGTGGCTAACATTCTTAAAAAGTCAGACTCGGTCAGTCCTGCTGATGTAAATGAAAGTTTGCTGTCCGAAGAGGCAGAGAAAAAACTTTACCAGACTTTAACTGCCCTGAGTGAAACCGTGGAGCCAATGTTTGATTCAGGAAATTATGAAGACGCCTTAAGCCGATTGTCATCCCTGCGTGTTCCTGTTGATGAATTTTTTGATTCTGTAATGGTGATGACGGAAGACGAAGCTATAAAAAATAACCGTATTGCGCTGCTCAATACAATGAACCAGCTTTTCCTGCGTGCTGCCGATCTTTCGCGACTGCATCAAGCATAAGAATCAGCCATAAGTAATATGAGTGGGCAAATGAAAGTAATCGTTTTAGACAGAGATGGCGTTATCAATCATGATTCTGATGCTTATATTAAAAGCGCGGAAGAATGGCAACCGATTGATGGCAGCCTGGATGCAATTTCGCGATTAAATCATGCGGGCTACATCGTTGTTGTTGCAAGCAACCAGTCAGGCCTGGCGAGAGGGTATTTTGATATAGAAGCGCTGACGGCCATGCATAAAAAAATGGATGATCTGCTGGCAACAATAGGCGGCCGGGTCGATGCCGTGTTTTATTGCCCGCACGGACCTGATGATGGCTGTAGTTGCAGAAAACCCAAACCGGGCATGCTGCTGGAGATTGGACAACGATTTAATGTGCCGCTTGGCGAACTTGTGTTTATCGGTGATTCTATCGCTGATATTAAAACAGCACGTAATGTCCTTGCCAAAAGTATACTGGTAAGAACGGGCAAAGGCGCAAAAGCAGAAAAAATCCTGAAGTCAACTAACGAAGAACCGGTCCCTGTTTTCGATGACCTTGCTTCGGCAGTAACGGCGCTGTTGCAGGAATAGTGAACCCAGGTAGCGCATCATAATATGATGGATATTGATTGCCATGGCGTTTCACAATCAGTAATGCATACAGGCTTATGGCCATAATCTTTGTTATATATACAGTTTACAGTTCAGCTAAAATAAACCTCACCCTGACCGAGTACTCGTAATGCAATCAAAACCCGTCTTATATATCCGCTCGCTATTATTCTGGCTGGGTTTTATTATTAATACAGTGGTATTTGGCATGTTGATTATTTTTTTCTTTTTTACGTCGCCGAATTTTCGTCTGGGAATTGCACGCGTATGGTCAATAACTAACAATTTCCTGTTAAAAGTATTGTGTGGAATAACGTTTACGGTTGAAGGCGAGGAAAATTTAAACGTAGAAACAGCCATTATTTTAAGCAAACACCAGTCAACCTGGGAGACCCTGGCATTACACTCTATCACGCCGTATGCGCATTGGGTGTTCAAAAGTGAGTTAATGTTTATCCCGATATTCGGCTGGGCGCTAGCCCTGTCTGACCCGATTTCAGTTCATCGTGGCGCAGGCAGAGTTGCCATCAAGCAGTTGCTTGATGAGGGAATAAAAAAACTCAATGAAGGCAAATGGCTTATTTTATTTCCCGAGGGCACGCGGACAAAACCGGGAAAGACGCATAAGTATAAAATCGGCGGTGCTTTACTGGCAGAGAAAAGTGGTTTTCCGGTAATTCCGATTGCGCATAATGCAGGTGAATTCTGGCCGCGTCACAGCTTTATAAAATGGCCTGGCAACATCAGTGTCGTTATCGGCCCGGCAATTGAATCCAGGGGTAAAAGTGCTGATGAAATTAATAAGGAAGTGTATCACTGGATAGAAAATACCATGAAACGAATCAGTGATGAGTCCCGCTGGAATCGGTGATATTAGTCCTCTAACCACAATGCTTTCCTGCGGGCCGGATTATATATTCACGCAAGTAGATAATAATTACTGTCATGGTTATCGCGGAACCCGGAAAAGCAGCAGCCTGGTATCACTAACTTAGGTGTTTCTCACTTAAGCTCTTTCCATGTCTTTGCTGTATGTGTTAGCTAATTCGTTGATAATTTTAGTATCTAGCACAGCATATGGCTGAGCTGCTGGTGGCAGTAGTGCCTGCAATACTGGTATTTGTTATGCTCTCGCAAAGGCGCAAAGAATTGTGTTGGGGAAAGGCCTGGTCGTTTATGCAGACTGGTTAAATTTATTCCAGCAATAAATTATGTAACATATAAGGCGATGACGAGTATCCTGGCCCAGGTAAGAGACATTCATCTTTGACAGCTGTTATATCCCAGTTCCTGGTCCGATACATCGACATTTTGCTAACATCTTTTGACGGAAATAAAACAGTTTCATTAATAACAGCATGTTCCTGCTTCAGTAGTTGCGATGGCGATAATCAGTGCTGCGAGTTACTCATATACAGCTGAAATGCCCATGGCATAAGGATTTCAGGCGCCTGAGCTGAATTTTTCGGCATTGCACATGGCTATTTCCGAGCGGGTAGAAATCAACTAATATTTCTGGCATACGACTTGCAGATAAGGTTATCACTAACATCAATAAAAAACAGGTGATAACAATGAGAGTCAAAAAAAATAAGCAGCGCGAAGTAGTTATTATCGAAGTAACATCCTGGGCATTTGTTCTGAGTTTCTTTTACTTAATGGCTAAGGCACTGTCGTGAACTGAAATATAAATAGTCATGACCAGTAACATATGGCTCCGGTGTTGTTAGCACAATTTGCAGCACAGGGGCCTTTGTTATTCATGCAGGCGCGTATTATTCGTAAACAGGTTTCCTTTGTTAGATATTAAATAATGTTCTTGCGTTTATGCTTGTCTGTGCGGCAATGGTCTCCGGAGAAACACCTCTTATTTTTGCAAGTGCATGGAGAGTGTTGATTAAAAAAGCCGGTTCATTTCTGCTGTTTGCGTTGTCTTTGTCGGGCTGGTCTGGCGCATCGGTTTCAAGTAACAGTGATGTTAGCGGGATTTCTTTAACTACAGCCCTTATTTTTTTTGCATTGTCATAAGTTATACCTGCACTTACGCTGATCAAGAAATTTAACGCGATGAGTTGTTTTGCCTGTTCACAACTTCCTGAGTAGCTGTGAATCATGCCTCTCAGGTTTTTGAATTTTTTAATTGTCTGTATTACGGTTTCCGTTGCTTTGACAGAATGAATTACCACAGGAAGCCGGCTGTTTTCAGCAGTAGCCAGCTGGGCTTCAAAAAAATACATTTGTGTTTTTTTATCGGCCTGTCGCGGGCGAAAGTCGAGCCCGCATTCCCCCAGTGCGACTGCATGATTGCTTTCGATATATTCTGCCAGTGCCTGTATATCCTGTTTTTTATGCCTGTTTAACCAGTATGGATGAATGCCATAGCAGGCATGCAAGCGCGGGTTGCCTTTACAGAGCAATTTAACCCTGTCCCAGAAGATTCTTTCAGTGCCGGGTATTATGATGTCGCTGATATTATTATCTATAGCACGCTGCAGGACCTCGGTGCGATCGTTATCAAACACTTCAAAATCAAGATGGCAATGTGAATCAATAAGCTGAGTAACGGACATATAGATTAGTGTATACCGTTATCATCTGTCGTGCACGTGTACGGGGTGGGCATCATGGCTGATCACCCGTAATCCATCTCATGCAGAATGTCCACTTACGGAAAGTTACAGCTGGTGTTCAGGAATTAAAAAAGGCCGGTAAAGACCGGCCTTTGGATATGATAGAAAAATTAATCTATCGTTTTGATTTTTCTATCATTTGGTGAATGATAGGAGTCAATATAATTTCCATGGCAAAACCCATTTTACCGCCGGGTACAACGATAGTGTTGCGGCGTGACATGAACGAGTTTTGAATCATGTCTAACAGGTCGGGGAAATTGATGTTGAACTTGTTAGGATCTTTAAATCGAATAACAATAAAACTTTCATCAGGCGTAGGAATATCACGCGCGATGAAAGGATTTGAAGTATCGACAGTGGCTATACGCTGGAAGTTGATATCAGTACGTGAGAACTGCGGTGTAATATATTTTACATAATCGTGCATGCGGCGAAGAATGGTGTCAACAATCACCTCTTCGGAGTAACCGCGTTCTGCATTGTCACGGTGAATTTTCTGGATCCACTCAAGATTGACACTGGGCGTAACACCGACCAGCAGATCGACATGCTGGGCGATATCAACCGTATCAGTGACTACGCCGCCATGCAGGCCTTCGTAAAACATGATGTCCGATCCAGTTTGAATATCTTCCCACGGGGTAAATTGACCAGGGCTCAAACCGTCGTAGGGCGCCGCCTCTTCTTTACTGTGCAGGTATAAACGTTTTTTACCACCACCTGTTTCACCATAGGTTCTGAATAATTCTTCCAGCTTGTCAAACAGGTTGGCGTGTTCACCAAAATGACTGAAAGTTTTATCGCCTTCCGCTTCGGCTTTTGCCATGGCTTCTTTCATAGCGGCGCGGTCATAACGGTGAAAACTATCGCCTTCGATAACTACCGGTGTGATATTTTCACGGATAAAGATTTGCTCGAATGCGTGCTTTACCGTTGAAGTGCCTGCACCTGATGAACCGGTGACAACGACAATAGGGTGTTTTTGAGACATTTTTAATTCTCCTGATTACTAAAATTCTGTGTGGCAGGCAGACTACAGGCAGGTGCTGTGCCAAATGTGGCGCTATTCTATCCTTTTTCAGCCAATTAGAGAAATGAGGTGAGTCAAAGAATGCTAAAAATATAAAAAAACAGCCAGTTAGCAAGCATGACCATGGCTGTACGGTTACTGCTTTTGGTATACGAGATCCCAGACACCATGGCCTAATTTAAGCCCCCGCCGTTCAAATTTGGTCTCACAACGGGCAGCTTTACTGCTGGAGAAATGCCCTGGACCTGACATATTGCAAAATCCTTCCGCGTCGTCCATCTGCTCCAGCATTTGGTTGGCATAATCCTGCCAGTCGGTTGCCATATGAAACAATCCGCCGGCTATTAATTTTTGATGTATCAGCCGGATAAATTCAGGATTTATGATACGACGTTTGTGATGCCGCTTTTTGTGCCAGGGATCCGGAAAAAACAGTTGTGCCCTGGCCACTGAATTGTCGGCAATCTGCTGCCTGAGTACTTCAACGGCATCGTAACGGATGACCTTTAAATTCTGGATACCTTGAGCGTTGGCATGATGAATTAAATGACCGACGCCGGGAGCATGTACCTCAATGCCAAGGAAGTTATACTGTGGCTCATTGATTGCTTGTTGCAACAGGGATTCACCATTGCCAAAACCGATTTCGACGACAACCTCATTGTTGTTAACAAACACCTTGTCGAAACTTAAAACCTGTTCTGAATAGTCGATACCATAATCCTGCCAGTGACTTTCCAGCGCAAGTTGTTGTGCCTTTGTCAGCCGACCCTGGCGCAAGACGAAGCTTTTTATGGTTCGATGTTCCAGGCGCTGTTTTGCCTGGCTGGTATTTACTGACACGGTAGATTGCTAACCACTGCCGTATTAGAAAAAGGTGCCTTCTATTGGAGACGAGGCGGATGCAAAGCGTTTTTTGGGCATGCGTCCGGCAAGATAGGCCTCACGGCCGGCTTCAATGGCTTTTTTCATGGCTGACGCCATCAGTACCGGGTTTTTTGCGGCGGCAATCGCTGTATTCATCAAGATGCCGTCACAGCCAAGCTCCATGGCGATGGCAGCATCCGATGCGGTGCCGACACCGGCATCAACCAGGATCGGTACATTGGCATTTTCGATAATAGTAAGAATATTATAAGGGTTGCGAATACCGAGGCCGGAGCCGATTGGTGCTGCCAGGGGCATTACCGCAACGCAGCCGATGTTTTCCAGCTCTTTGGCAATAATCGGATCATCATTGGTATAAACCATAACATCGAAGTCATCATCGACCAGGATTTGAGCTGCCTTCAGGGTTTCGATGGCATTCGGAAACAGCGTTTTTTCATCGCCGAGCACTTCCAGCTTGACCAGTTTATGGCCATCCAGTAACTCGCGTGCAAGTTTGCAGGTTCTGACAGCGTCATCGACAGTGTAACAGCCAGCGGTATTGGGCAGCAGGGTGTATTTGTCCATAGGCAAGGCATCCAGCAGGTTTGGCTGGTCCGGGTCCTGGCCGATATTTGTCCTTCTGATAGCGATAGTGATGATTTCTGCGCCGCTTGCTTCTAGTGCCAGCCGGGTTTCTTCATTGTCCTTATATTTACCGGTGCCAACCAGTAAGCGAGAATTATATGTTTTGCCGGCGATGATCAGAGGTTTATCGAGAATTGCCGGAGCTCTATCAGAGTTATTATTGGACATTGTATTTTGCTTGATAGTGAATGATGGTTTTAGCCAGTGTATTCTACTTGATTTTATCGTGAGATATGTAGCCCTGGATAGTGGACTGGTAATCATGGCCCGGATGCCAGGGAGTTGATGTTATGGATTAATATATACCAGGGCTGTGTATCCGGGAATTACTGTCGTGTCGAATACTATCAGCATTCGCCTCCGCCGATGGCCTGTACGATTTCAACCTTGTCTGATTCCTTTAAAATATGGCTGTTAAACTCGCTACGTGGGATTATATTCTGATTAATTTCCACGGCCAGGCGTTTGTTTTCCAGGTTGAGAATTTTTAGCAGTTGCTCAATGCTGCTATTGCTGTCTACCTGCTTCTTTTCTCCGTTTAATATTATCGTTGTCATCTGGCATGTTCCTGAACGGGCTGTTTTCTGCTATTTAAGCGAATAACGCGGAATTTGTGCTATTTTTTAATCAATAACTATTATAAATTTTCTTGTATCTGATAAATCATGGCAAGTTATTCTATTACAGGTTCTCTAAGAACGTATAACAATAATTAATTTGGTTAGTTTTCATGGTTAATCGATTTTTGGTATTGCTGTTTATTACGTGCTTGATGAGTACCAATGCTCCCGCGATGAACGATAACCCGTTTGCTAAAACTGAATCTTTGCAAGTTGGAACAGAAATAAAGTGGGCGATGGATAAAGAGGCTGTTCTGGCAATAAAATCGGCCAGTGACGACGAGGGTACTTTTTACCATTTACGATTTGACAATAAACAGCTTGCATTATTTATTACCACTGATAAGAGCGGCTTACTGCCGAAACAGTTCAGTCAACTGGAAATCCCGGATATACTCATCGATGGCAGGCAAAGCGCTTTATTTCGATGGTGTTTAAATAATCAAGAAGATCATAACCGATTTTTACAGCAAGGCTTAACCGTTAAGAACAATATTTGTAAAGTTGATGGAGATGCTGGAAGTTTTGTAATGCAGCTCAATATGGACACCTTAACAGCATTGCGAAATGGGGCTGAGTTGCTGATTGTGCTCAAACCATACAGAACCCCGCTTGAGTTGCATTATGATCTTGGCGATTTTAATGACATGTATGTTGCGTTAAATACCCGGCCAAAACCTGCTGTAGCACCTTTAGTTGCAACACGGACGGTTGCTGAAAACCCTGTAAAAATATGCTGGGCCGAGCCGCCGGCAAATTACAAAAATATAATGCCGGTTGAATATGACTGTGATAATGCACTCGGAAAAATAGAGGCTGAAACTCGGCTTGGCAAACTGATTGATCAGGAAAAGGCTAAACAGCAAAAAATAGCGGCAGAAAAAGAAAAGCAGCGTAAACTGGCTGAACAGAAAAAACAGCAAGAATTATTAAAGGCGGAAGCAGCGGCAATTGCTGCCAGTGAAGCGAAGCGAACTCAAATCAGTCAGGAAATCACGCAAAAAATGCTTGCCATATGCGATAAATACTGGAAGAAAGGCGAGCATCGCTGTTATTGCCAGAAATATATCGAGCACGCACCCAAAAATATTCAGGCTAAGGCGTCATGTAATTAGGCTGGCTACGGTTTAATCCAGCGTTTATATTCTGTAATATAAAGCAACGTTTTACGTTGCTTTTTTGCTATTAATAACCAATACCTGTTATTTCATAACTGTTCGCCAATTGAATGCAATGACACTTTTTTCACCAGCTGAAGTATTTTATGCCTGATTGCATTATTGTTGGCGGCGGCGCCATTGGATTATTAACGGCTCGGCAGCTGTTTCTGGAGGGCGTGGATGTTCTGCTTCTTGAGAAAGGGCCGCTCGGTGGTGAATCATCCTGGGCGGGCGGGGGTATTATTTCACCGCTTTATCCATGGTTTTATGACGATGCGGTTAATGTTCTCGCTGAGCGCAGCAAAGCTATCTATCCTGAGCTAACGAAAACATTGCTCGATGAAACCGGTGTTGACAGTGAATTGCTCGACAGTGGCCTGTTTACCGTTACTGAAAATTATCAGCATATAGTAGAGTGGGCACAAAAATGGTCGATTAAAGCCAGCTATGTGGCTGATATAGATCGTATTCATGTCATTGAAAAGGCGGCCGGTGATACGGTGGACAAGGGCATATGGATGCCTGATATCAAACAGATCAGAAACCCGAAATTTGTCCAGGCGCTAAAGAAGTCATTTGAAAAACAGTCTATTCCTTATCTGGAAAACTGTGCTGTTGAAGAGATAATTGCTAACAACAATAAGGTTTCTGCTGTACGAACAGGTCAGCAAACATTTACTGCTGACAAGGTCGTTATTGCCAGCGGTGCCTGGAGCGCACAGTTTAACGTTACCCGGTCATCTGTTGACGTTATCCCGGTTAAAGGCCAGATGGTTATGTATAAAGGCGAGCCTGGTCAGGTCAAACGTATCATCCTGTCCGGGGGACACTACGTTATTCCGCGCAAGGATGGCCGCATACTGGCGGGCAGTACACTGGAGAAAATCGGCTTTGACAAGACGGTTTCTTCAGCTGCATTTGATGAACTGCATCAGGCGGCAGTGCAACTGGTGCCCCTGATAGAGGATCTGCCGGTGGAAAGGCAATGGGCGGGATTACGTCCAGGTACTGAAAAAGGCATACCGTATATCTGTCAGCATGATGACATCGAAGGCCTGTATATTCATGCCGGACATTTTAGAAATGGTATCGTACTGGGTGCGGCATCGGCGGAATTAATGATCGATATCATATTAGGGCGGCAACCCTGGTGCGATGTACGGCCTTACAGTATGTGCGCACAGCATTAATGCGATGTTACAAAGCAGCAATATCTAACATCAACCTTGATCGGTCAAAAAAATGGTGCCGGAAAGAGGAATCGAACCCCCGACCTTCTCATTACGAATGAGCTGCTCTACCGACTGAGCTATTCCGGCAATCTCGGTAACAAATGCCCTGACCAAACAGGGACTGTATGTTACCAATAAAAGATTTCAGATACATCCTGATAATGCCATAAAATTATTTGGCATTATTGCCTGCTGGCATTGAATGGCGTATTAACCCGAATATTTCATAGGAACACTGAAAATATCACTTAACGTTATGATTATAAAAAGAAATATAGGTACATTAGAAAACCACACTATGTACCCGGTATCGCTATGCAGTTTTTGTAAAATTCTCAGCGGCCCCATGATTAATTTATTTTGGAATCGATTCGTCTGTAACCATAGCTATGGCTATGCTTTTCAACGAATCGATCAAACTGACTAACTGAGCTTTCTCCAAAACTCTGCATTCCTATGAAATATTCGGGTTAAGTGATTTATATCAATGCAAGCTTACGGTATGTATTCTTTTTGCGTGCGGCCAGCGATACGCCTTGAACCCATTCATATTGGCTTTGACCCGCATCCAGGCGGCTGCTAGTCGTTGGCAGCCCGTGGGCTTTTCTTCAAAAAACGTGGTTGTAAACGAAAAAATTTTACTTGTTGAACAAAAATCCACCGTTTATCTGCAATAAGCTTCGTCCCGTCAATAACAGCCAGCAAATCAAAAAAACTGGTCTTAAATTATAATCATGAAAAAGCACACTGGATTTACTCTCGTTGAATTGATGATTGCCTTAATCATCGTAAGCATCTTGCTTGCAGTGGGTATGCCGTCACTAAAAGGCTTCTTACAGAGTAATCAACTCATAGCTGCAACTAATGAGCTGCTTTCGGCCATACACATCGCCAGGAGTGAGGCGATCAAGCTCAATACCAGTGTGACAATATGTGAAAGTACCAATGGTACATCGTGTACCGATCCAGGCACAGATAACTGGGAAGATGGCTGGATCGTGTTTGTTGACTCTGACGGTAACCTGGCGGGCACCGGTGTTGCCTGTGCGGCGGTTGGCACAGATTGCTTGCTACGTTCACATAGCGCGTTTACAGATAACCAGCTAACCATGGCGGGAGTGAACGCTGGTGGCGTTGATATTAGTTCAATTACCTTTGATTCTCGTGGCATGCCTAGAAGTGCTGCTGGCGCTTCGCTGATGGGTACTTTCAGTATATGCAGCCTGGATAGCTCGGGCAGCACGATTGGCTCTCGTGCAGTGATAGTGAATATATCAGGTCGGGTACGTGTTTCTGATAATGCGGCGGTGATTTCATGTCCATAAAACTTCTCACAATAAAAAATATGCAAAACAGTCATATAAACAAGAGTAAGGGATTTACCCTGTTAGAGGCTTTAATAGGTTTTCTTATTCTGTCCATAGGTATGCTGGGTATTGCTTCATTGCAGGCGGTTTCTCTTAAAGCAGGCAAAACATCGGTTTATGGTTCTGTCGCCATGATGAAAGTTGAGGAACTGTTTGAAAGCATGCGGGCTAATCCGACGGTGCTGTCGACTTATGCCAGTGCAGGTGTTAACAATGCCTGTACTGGTACTAAAAATTGTACTGAAACAGAGCTGGCACAGGATGATGTTTACTGGTGGGAGAAGAATTTAAAAGCAGGTTTACCCGGCGCCGCAACAACCGTTGTTACAGTAACGCCAGCAGTCGCACCATCAAAAATGGCAACCGTAAAAATTGATATAACCTGGAGTGAACGAAATAAAGATACTTCGACCGGGGCTGACACAAGTGTTTCTAAAACATACACATCTACTGCCAATATCTGTACCGAGATTCCGTGTTAGAGGTTGATATGAAAATGAATTACAAACAATCATACGGTTTTTCACTGGTCGAGTTACTGGTTGCGATGGTTGTTGGCCTGGTGATTATCAGCGGTGCGTTTTCATTGCATTCAACCACCCGTAAAACGCAGGCAGTCAATGAAATGCAAATGGACATGGTGGCCGATGCGCGTTTTGCGATTGAAATGATTGCTTACGATTTGCGTCATGCCGGCATGTGGGGCGGCACGAATAATAATGATTTAATCAGTTGCAAATCCAGCGAGCCGACTGCCTGCACTGCATCGTCAGCAGGTGAAAGTTTGCCGGGTGCGGTTGCAGGGGATTGCAGTGCTGGCTGGTATTATGATTTAAGGACGCCTGTTTTTGCAACAGATGATAGCGCAGCTAACCCCTATTCCGCCAGCTGTATTCCAGCCAGTGAAGGCCATGTGGCCTCCACTGACATTCTGGAAATACGTTATGCTGATTCTAATGTGCCAACGGCATTACTGGCCAATCAGGCCTATGTTCGCAGCAACGCTATCAATGGCCGGCTTTTTGTTGGCGCTACGCAGCCGGTTATTGATGCTTACGATACTTCCTCGCTGACCAGGAACCATGAATTGCGTGCTTATGCTTATTATATAAGTAATTACACCGATAGCGCTGGCGATGGCATCCCTTCCTTACGCCGCGTTGCCCTGGTTAACGGGCCTGCGTTACAGAATCAAATGCTGGTTTCCGGTGTTGCTGATTTACAGGTGCAATTAGGTGTCGATATAAATAATGATAAGGTCATTGACCGTTATGTTGATCCTGATGCCGTGACCGACTGGTCCAGTGTTTATGCCGTAAAAATCTGGTTGTTGATGCGCTCTGATGAAAAACAGACAGGGATGGATACCACAAAGTCTTTTTCTATCGCAGGCGCGGCAGCGGCAAATTATGGCGGCGTCGATGATTACCGCTATTTTCTGGTGACCAGTGTAGTGAATTTGAGAAATCTGAAGCAGATATAAGGCGCCTGGAGAATAAAGCATGTGTTTAATCAAGCAGAACCAGCAACTAGATAAATTGCAGTCGTATAAAACGCTTCAGCAGGGTTTTGTATTAATACTGGTGCTTGTGTTACTGGCTGTGTTGACATTGATTGGCGTGTCTTCAATGAATAGTGCCAATGTCGAGTTAAAAGCAACAGCAAATGCAAAACAGCATCAGATTGCGTTTACTGTTGTGCAGTCGATACTTGAGTTTGCTATATCAAAAGATGGTGCCGCGTTAATTGATTTTCAAACCAATAATCCAGCAACCCAGAGTATTACTACACATACAGTGGCAAACGGCTCATCAGTTAGAGCAGACGCCGTTTATGCGGGCTGCGGTGTAGCCGTTGGTAATAGTCTGGAAGAAGGTAAAGGCTTCAGTTATAACTTTTTTGATATAACAGGGTCAGGTTCAAATGTAACGGGTACCGCTTCTTCAGTGCAGACCCAGGGCATTCGTTATCCTGCGGCAGCCTGCAGCCTGTAACTAACTAGATAACTTAATGAGGAAAAGAATCATGAATACATTCAAGGTGCTGCTCAGCCGTAGTGTTATGGTTTGGTTGATGCTGTTCGTTATACAGGCTTATGCGTTTACCCATATCGAAGATGCAATCGAGACAGAGTCGCTACGCATAACCCTGAAGGAAAATAATACGGGTTTTATACAGGGCAAAATCTGTGATGAATGTAAGTTGTTAACGGTTGCAATAACCGCGGAAACCAGGGCTATTCATAATAATACTGAAGTCGCGCTTAAGCACGCGGCTGCAAGAGTAGGTAAATCCGCAACTGTTTTTATTAATACTGAGCATACTAAGGTAACACGAATTGTCTGGTGAATGCAGGTTTATATGTTTGGTTTTTATTTTCCAGTAGCTTAACCGGTAAAAATTAGTTAAGTCGATTGCTAACAGTAGTGATGAATTGTTGGACGTTTCGGCGATAAGCGAATAATCACATATAGCATGTTGTCCGCAACATGTTATATACACGAGGAGGTTGTTATGAAAATCAGCATAAAATTACAGTCGGTGCTCATTGGCATGCTTTATGGCGCCCTCAGCGGTAGCCTGGCATTTGCTGATGATATTGAGATTTATACCGGCGCCGCTGGTGGTTCAACTGTGGCAACCGCTAACATATTATTTGTGCTTGATACCTCAGGCAGTATGAGCAGTGAAGTGGTGGGAGTGCCAGCAGACTACGACTCTTCTACCACTTATACCGGATGTTTTGATGCTAACCGGCTGTATGTAGAGGATAATTTACTCAGCAATGCGTACAATTACTGCAACAATTCGCACTATGACATAAATACCATTGATCAATTCAATGGTAGTGCATTCAAGTGTAATGCAGCGACTACCGCGTTAGCAGATACCGGTCTTTATATTGACCGTATTGCACAATTGAGAACGACAACGACGACTCGCCGCGGTCGTGGTCGTCGCGGTGGTGGTGGAACGACAACGTCGACCAGCTGGAGTTCGGTGAACCGGATTGAAAATAACTACCTGACTGAACCGGTTGAATGTGAGGCCGATGCGGGGATACATGGTGAAGCCGCTGGTGACGGTGAGCCCTATGCAACGGATAGTGCCGGCGCCGGCGGCTGGCAGTCCGGATCAAGCGGCGCGGTAACATGGGGCCGCACCGGTTCGGCTGAAACGGTATATGCTGGTAACTATCTGAATCAAATCGTGCAAGGCGGCGGTGTAGCAAGTTCTACACGCTTGCGTGTTATGCAGGATGCCTTATCGGATGTTATCTCAGGTTCTACGGGCATCAATATCGGACTGATGCGATATTCCAGTAATGGTGCGGGTGGCCTGGTGGTAACACCCATGGGCTCGATTGACGATGCCACGCACAAGGCAAATTTTTTGCTTGAGCTGGAAAAAATGTATCATAATGGCGTTACGCCGTTAGCAGAAACTTATTATGAAGCGGTTTCTTATATGCAGGGCGATAGCGTCGATTACGGTGATAGTTCTACGGTTATGCAATATATTGATCCTGCCACCTCAACTGACACAGAAAGTGTTGACAGATTAAGCCATGACGGCTCCAGAATCGCTGCTGGTAGTTCAACCTATGATTCGCCGATTAGCGATACCTGTCAGAAAAACTATATTGTGCTGCTCACGGATGGTCTGCCCAATAACGATAATCCAGAAGGCCGGCTTGGCAATATCGGTGTCACCGGCAGCTGCAGCGCGATAGGCACCAGTAACTGTCTTGAAGAAATTGCCAGTAGTATTGCCAGTAATGATCAGAGCAGTACTGTTGATGGCGAGCAGATTATTTCAACATTTACCATCGGTCTTGATATTTCCGACGCGGCTGCACTGCTTCAGGGTACGGCGAACGCGAGTAAAACAGCGTCTGGTGCTGGTGAGTATTATCCGGCGGATGACGCTGTTTCACTTACAACAGCGTTTGCAAGCATTGTCACCCAGGTGCTTGATGTGGATTCAACCTTTTCATCACCCGCTGTTTCAGTGAACGCGTTTAATCGCTCAACTCATCTCGAAGACCTGTATTTTACATTATTTAAACCAGGCAATAATGAGCATTGGGACGGTAATCTGAAAAAGTACAAGTTAAAATTTTTCACCGATACCAGTGATATTGATGGTGACGGAGACACAACAGAGAGCCTGCCATATATTGCTGATGCCAACAGTGATTCGCCAGCCGTCGATGATAATACAGGTTTTTTCAAAGATTCCGCAGTGAGCTACTGGACGTCCTCGGCTGATTCTCCCGACGGTAAAGCTGTATCAATCGGTGGCGCCAAAGGCGCAATGACCGCAACACGTAATGTTTATACTTTCTCTGGTAATTACACAGACACAGATGGTGTTTTGGTACCGGCGGAGCAAAATTTAACGGCGAGTGCTAACGCAGTTGATAAAGCAAATGCCAGTTTAACGGATGTGCTGCTGGATACTGTGGCTAAACCTAATAAAGTAGCAGGAATACCCTATCGTGAGACACTGCTTGACTGGGCGGCCGGCCTGGATGTCTTTGATATGGATGCAGATGGCTCTACCACTGATGCCTATCGGCACATGGGAGATCCATTGCATTCAGAGCCAGCGCTGGTGCAATATGGTGAAATATCTGGTGTGCCTGACCTGGTGGCCTATGTGGCGACCAATGATGGTTATCTTCACGCTTTTAATGTTAGTAACGGTGCGGAAATATTTTCCTTTATACCACAGGAATTGCTGCCAGATCTAAGCACAGCGATGGAAAATACCGGTAACCAGAAATTATATGGGCTTGATGGCAGCATAGCCGCCTGGATTAAAGATGTAGACAAGGATGGCACCGTCGAGCCAGCAGATGGCGACCGTGTTTATCTTTATTTCGGTATGCGCCGCGGAGGCAGTAATATTTATGCTATGGATGTGACTGTAAGGTCCGCGCCTAAATTACTCTGGATGATAGAGGGCGGTTCCGGTGATTATGCGGAGCTGGGTGATACCTGGTCAACCGTTAATGTTGAAAAAGTAAAAGATGGCAACACCGAAAAAACCGTGCTGATCTTTGGTGGTGGTTATGATACGACTCAAGATTCAGTGAGTGTAAGAACAACGGATGCTTTTGGTCGTGCAGTGTTTATTGCTGATGCATTAACCGGCGAGCGTCTGTGGATTGGTAGTGCGTCCGGCGATACGGCTATCAGCGAAATGCTCTACAGCATACCGGCGCGGGTCAAGCCGTTGGATATCAGTGGTGATGGTTTTATTGACCGTTTATATGCCGTTGATATGGGCGGGCAGATTTTCCGCTTTGATATCAATAACAATAATGGCGCCGCTTTGTCCAGTTCAATTACCGGTGGCCGCATAGCCGATCTTGCTGACGATACAGCGGCAGGTGCACGCCGTTTCTACTACCCTCCGGATGTTGCGCTGGTGGATGATCCTGCTGGAAGGTACCATGGCCTGATTATCTCTTCCGGTTACAGGGCGCACCCGTTAAATCAAACAATACATGATCGTATCTATATGCTTAAAGATAAAAATACAGGCCTGATATCCAGTGGTTACACTCTGCTGGATAATCTGAAAGATGTGACCGACAACCTTGCTGGCGGTAACAGTGGCGCTTATGGAGATGCAACGGCCGATGCAGCAAGAAGCGCAGAATTGGCCCTGATTTCGGCTGCTGATGGCTGGTATATAGATTTAGATGATGAGAATACGGGTTCATGGGTAGGTGAAAAAGGTCTGTCTGAGCCTTTGATTATTGAAGGCCGGGCAGTAGTAACAACCTATGTGCCAGACTATACAACAAGCTTTGACACCTGCGCGCCAAGAGCGGGGTACGGAAAAGTGTTCTTCCTCGATATGATCGATGCGACCCCGGCATTTCCGAGCAACCTGGACTTAAGGCCCGAGCGCCATATAAATTTAACGCGTGGCGGCATCCCTCCATCACCTAACGCAATTATAACCAAGGGTGGCGAACCAACTTTATGTATTGGTGCGGAATGTCAGAAAGCCGAGTTTGGTCTTGGGGTACGTAAAACCTACTGGTATGAGGTAAATTAATAATGAAAAACAGTAATAGAGGGTTTACTTTAGTTGAATTGATGATGGTGGTTGCCATTATAGGGATATTGGGTGCGGTTGGTTATCCTGCATATACCAGTTACGTTAAAAAAGGCAACCGGGCGGATGGTATAGATTCACTGATGTCTATAGCCGGGCGCATGGAAGAGTATTATCTGAATAATGATACTTATGTCGGTGCTACGGTGGGTACCGCCACCAGTTCGGATGGCCTGTATACCCTGGCGATAACAGCAGCGGATGCTTTTACCTATACACTGACGGCAACGCCGGTAAAGGGTGATTCCGATTGCGGCAATCTGACCTTAAACTCTTTGGGTCAGAAAGGGGTGACTGCTGCTGGAGCGGCGGTTGCCGATTGCTGGTAATTTTCAGAGTTCGGTGTGGCTGCCGCGTAATTCTTTAGGCAGTTGAAAATGGACATTTTCAACTGCCCCTTCATTGGCAATAATTGTGGTATCAAACAACTTTTCCAGGGTTGTTATTACTTCCTGAACCAGCACTTCCGGCGCCGAGGCGCCTGCAGTGATGCCAATCGATTGTGCATTGTCAAACCAGTGGTAGTCTATATCCTCTGCGCCGTCGATTAAATAAGCATTCACATTCTGTTTCTCTGCTAATTCTCGCAGGCGGTTTGAGTTGGAACTGTTTGTGGAACCGATAACCAGGAATACATCAACTTTATCGGCAAGTACTCTTACTGCGTCCTGGCGGTTTTGTGTGGCATAGCAGATATCATCTTTACGCGGCCCCTGTATGTTTGGAAATTTAATTTTTAATTTATCAATAATATCTTTGGTGTCATCAACAGATAACGTGGTTTGCGTGACATAAACGATTGAATCCGGGTTTTTAACCTGCAATGTTTTAATGTCTTCCATGGTTTCAATCAGATAAATACTGCTGTGCGGATTGTTCTTGTATTGGCCGAGCGTGCCTTCGACTTCCGGATGACCTGCATGCCCGATAAGGATAACGTCCTCATTATTCTGTTCATGGCGGGCAACTTCAAGATGTACCTTGGTAACTAATGGACAGGTTGCATCAAAAACACGCAGGTCACGTTTTTGTGATTCATTGCGTACGCTTTGTGGAACACCGTGGGCGCTGAATATGACTGTGGCACCGTCAGGAATTTCATCCAGGTTTTCCACAAAAATGGCACCTTTTTCGATGAGGTTATTGACTACATATTGATTATGTACCACTTCGTGGCGCACATAGATGGGTGCGGAATAGATTTCCAGTGCGCGCTCGACGATCTCGATGGCGCGGTCGACACCCGCACAAAACCCGTGTGGATTGGCAAGATAGATATTCATCGCTTAATTTTAACTGATTTTTGCCCGGGCGTTGTTAACCCCCAGGATTTCCACGGTAAAGATGATTTGCTGGTTTGCCAGCGGATGGTTAAAATCAATGGTCGCCAGATCATCTTTTATGCCGGTGACCGTGCCGTGAATTTCATCACCATCTTCTGATTCGAATGAGTAGGTAACTCCGACCCTGGGAGGCAAGTCCTCTGGAAAGTCAGACAACGGCATATCATGGATGTTGTCTTCATCGCGGATACCAAAGCCCTGGTCAGCATTAAGCGTCAGGGTTTGTGATTCGCCTTCCTTTAACCCGAAAATGGCAAGTTCCATGCCTCTGGTGATGTCACCCTGTCCCATGTTTATTTCAATCGGTTCATCATCGAAACTGCTTTCGATGATACTGCCATTGGTTAAGGATATCGTGTAATGCATCAGTACCAGGCTGTGCATATTTATTGCTTCAGGCATAACGTTCACTGTTCACTTTTCGTTTGTCTGGTTTCTAATAGCATATCAAGAATTAATAAGCCCGCGCCCAGGGTAATGGCGGAGTCAGCAATATTAAACGCAGGAAAATAATAAGTAGAATAATACAGCTGAATAAAGTCGACAACTTCACCGGTTAATGCACGGTCGATTAAATTACCTATAGCACCGCCCAGGATAAAAGCAATTGCAATTTGCAGCAGTTGATTATGTTTCTTTTCATCGTCCCGTGAAATCTGTTTTAACCAGAAAAAAAGAAAAATGCTGACGGCGGTAGATAAGCCAACAAAAAATATTCTTTGCCAGCCGCCGGCATCACTCAAAAAACTGAACGCTGCACCCTTGTTATACATCAGGGTGAAATTGAAACTGGGCAGGATTGCTACCGGCTGATGTAATTGCAGTACTGCTTCGGCAATTTTCTTTGTTAACTGATCAAGCGCAACCGTCAGCATTGAAAGCCATAACCATTTCATTATGCAAATAAACGCTGTTCGCCGTCACCCGCAACATTTTCCACGCATCGCCCGCAAAGTTCCGGATGATCTTTATCGCTACCAACATCTTCCCGGTGGTGCCAGCAGCGTATGCATTTGCTGTTTATGGATGCAACAGCGCTGATTTTTATGGTTCGGCTGTTGCCGGCTGAATCGGTGATTTTTGTTTCAATAGTGTCATCGGGTGCGGCTGCAATATTGTGTATGCTCGCTGCTGAAGTAATTAAAACAAAACGCAGTTCCTGGCCGAGTGCTGCAAGCGTTTTTTGCAGTTCATCATCGACATAAAGGGTTACTTCGGCATCAAGCGATGAGCCAATGGTTTTATCTGCGCGCAAGATTTCAAGTTCCTTGCTTACCGCCGAACGCACTTCAAGAACTGTTTGCCAGAATGCCATGTTCATGGGATCGCCGGCGTCTAAATCTTTCAGCTCATGGTACCAGTTCTCCAGCAGGACTGAGTCGCTGTGCCTGCCCGGAATTGCCTTCCATATTTCGTCTGCAGTAAAACTTAGTATCGGCGCTATCCAGCGGCACAAGGCTTCAGCAATGTGATACAGCGCGGTTTGCGCAGAGCGGCGCGCGATGCTGTTGCTTTTCGTGGTGTATTGGCGATCTTTAATAATATCGAGATAAAAGCCGCCGAGATCAACCGTGCAGAAGTGCTGCAGTTTCTGATAAATAAAATGAAAATTGAATTCTTTATAGGCGTCGATAATTTCATTTTGTAATTGATGGGATTTTGCAACCGCCCAGCGGTCGAGCGATAGCAGTTCGCTGATATCCAGTTTATCCGTGGCCGGGTCAAAACCATTTAAATTTGCCAGCAGGAAACGCGCGGTATTCCTGATGCGGCGATAGGAGTCGGCCCTGCGTTTTAAAATCTCGTCCGATACCGTCATTTCATTGCTGTAATCACTGCTGGCTACCCACAGGCGTAAAATGTCTGCCCCAAGGCTGTTAACAATTTTTTGTGGTGCGATAACATTGCCCAACGATTTCGACATTTTTTTGCCGTTCGCATCAACGGTGAAACCGTGGGTCAATACTTTTTTATACGGTGCCACACCGTTCATTGCTGCTGAGGTTAACAGTGATGACTGGAACCAGCCGCGATGCTGGTCGGAACCTTCCAGGTATAAATCCGCCGGAAACGGCAATTTGCTTCGATGATTCAGCACGCAGGCATGGGTAACGCCGGAGTCAAACCAGACGTCCAGTGTGTCGCGGGTTTTGTCATACAGGCCGGCATCATCTGCTAGCAGTTCACTGGCCTCCAGGGAAAACCAGGCTTCGATGCCCTGCCGCTCAATCTTTTGTGCGACCTTTTCAATTAACCCGGACGTGTCCGGATGCAGCTCACCTGTTTCCCTGTTGACAAACAGGGTGATGGGGACGCCCCAGGTACGCTGCCTGGAAATGCACCAGTCCGGCCGGTTTTTGACCATGCTTTCAATGCGCGCCTGGCCCCAGTCGGGCAACCAGGTGGTTTGCTTGATGGCATTTAGTGCCAGCTCTCGTAAGCCTGCCTGGTCCATGCTGATAAACCACTGCGGCGTGGCGCGGAATATTATCGGGGTTTTATGGCGCCAGCAGCATGGATAGCTGTGCTGCATTTTTTCTTGCTTCAGCAAAACGCCGTTTTCTTGCAGAACTTTGAGCACTTCCGGGTTGGCCTTGTTGACATGGAGGCCGGCAAACAGCTCGGTGCCAGCGACAAAAATGCCATCGGGTCCGACCGGATTATAGACTTCTAGCCCGTAACGGCTGCCGACGATATAGTCTTCCTGGCCGTGGCCGGGAGCGGTATGTACCGCCCCGGTACCGGCTTCGGTGGTGACATGGTCGCCCAGGATGATGGGCACCTGTTTGTCATACAATGGATGTTTAACCGTTAAATTCTCCAGTGCCTGTCCCAGGCAGCTGGCAAGTATAGTACTGTTTTCAAAGCCGTAGCGTTTAAGTGCGCTGCCAGCCAGGGAGCTTTCGAGAATTAAACGTAACGGCCCGTTTTGTGTTTCAACCTGAATCAGTTCATAGCTAAAGTCCGGGTGTAAGGCCACTGCCTGGTTTGCAGGCAGGGTCCATGGCGTAGTGGTCCAGATGACAACCGCTATGTTACCTTCGCCTTTATCGCAGCCGAAAGCCTGTTCAAAATCGCTGTCATTAACGGCAGTGAACATGACATCAATCGCCGGCGACTCCTTGTCCTGGTATTCCACCTCGGCTTCAGCCAGCGCCGAACCGCAGTCCAGGCACCAGTGAACGGGTTTGCTGCCCTGGTGCAGATGGCCATGTTCAATAATTTTGCCCAAGCTGCGCACGATATTGGCTTCAAACTGGTAGTCCATGGTGAGGTAAGGCTTGTCCCAGTCGCCCAGCACACCTAATCGAATGAAGTCCTTGCGTTGGCCGTCGACCTGTTTCGCAGCGTATTCGCGGCATTTTTCACGAAAAGTTTTGGCATCGACCTTGCTGCCGGCCTTGCCCACTTTTTTCTCAACCATCAATTCTATCGGTAAGCCGTGGCAGTCCCAGCCGGGCACATAACGCGCATCGTAACCATCGATGGTGTGGCTTTTGACGATAATATCTTTCAGTATTTTGTTTACTGCGTGTCCGATATGGATATCGCCATTGGCGTACGGCGGGCCGTCATGCAAAACGAAGGTCGGGCGGCCATCCGCCGTTTCACGGATTTTTTGATACAGCTTCGTGTCCTGCCAGTGCTGCAGCATCTCGGGCTCGCGCTGTGCCAGGTTGCCGCGCATCGGGAAGTCGGTATCGGGTAAATTGAGAGTAGCTTTGTAATCGGTCATATAAATCAATGAAAAATGAAAAATGAAAAGCGAAAAATGAAAAGCGGTTTATGCCGCGCGTTATTTAAAAAATAATTTTTCATTTTTGAGTTTTCGTTTTTAATTGATCGATTGCTTTTTTGCAATCGATTTGTATCTGCCGTTTTAAATCATCAATAGACGCAAATTTCTTTTCATCACGAATTTTATGCTGGAAGGAAACGCATATATGTTCGCCGTAAATGGATTCATTGAAATCAAGTAAATGAACTTCCAGCTGAACACGATTTCCGTTC
The DNA here is from genome assembly GCA_022340645.1 of Gammaproteobacteria bacterium. Taxonomy (GTDB): domain Bacteria; phylum Pseudomonadota; class Gammaproteobacteria; order SZUA-229; family SZUA-229. Next base: position 34,116 of record JAJDNP010000033.1, read on the forward strand.
ATCGTTGGCCGGCGGCCAAGGTTGGCGATACCAGCAACATCGCCATGTTTCCGGCTGTGCATGGTAACAGAATATACGCCATGAAGTGGCGTTTCTGTGCGTTTTAAGTGAATATTTGCGGTAGGAAAACCGATGGTCCGTCCGAGTTTTTCACCATGATGTACATGGCCGCATATTGTGTAGGCGCGGCCCAGCATTTTTTCAGCCTCCGCTAACTGGTTGTTGATTAGTGCATCACGTATCCGTGAACTGCTGATGCGCTGATGGTCAATGCAGTGAGAATCCATCTTGATGACTGAAAACTGGTATTTTTCGCCGAACTGCTGTAACAGGGAAAAATCCCCCAGGCGGTTACGGCCGAAACGAAAGTCGTCACCGATGATGACCGATTTTATCTTGAGGGTATCAACTAAAATATGTTTAATGAAATCTTCGGCACTCATTTTTGCCAGCGCCTGGTTAAAATTCAGGAACAGCAGATATTCAGGGCGCAGGGAAGGCTCAAAACCGGACAGTACCCGTATTTTTTCAATGCGATTCATTAAGCGGGCAGTGGCTGTCCTGCCTCGGGAAAAATACTCTCGGGGCAGGGGTTCAAATGTCATTAAACAGCGGTGGCTGTCAAGCCGCATGGCTTCGGCATGCAGTTGCCCCAGCATTTTCTGATGGCCGAGATGCAGGCCATCGAAGTTACCGATAGTAATGACGCCGTTTTGATGTTGTTTGCGGCAGTTGTGTAAACCGCGAATAACTTGCATGCTATTTTCGGGTAATTAAGGTTGTAAGTTAGTTATGCTAAATGTCTATCGTACCAGATCATGAGCTTATACTGATTTTTTAAGCTGGTCAGGACGTATTCCCTGTAGCCAGAGCAAAATGAAATAGATACCTGCACCTGTAATTATAATTATGCCCAGGTGATACAGGCGCTCTAACAGCGGCCATTGGCTCCATTGTAATGCATCCGGCGTCAGCCAGATAATCGAGGCGGCCATGGCGCTAGTGGCGATAACGATGCGTACAATCCATGCCAGCCACCCGGGCTGCGGCTGAAATACACCAATATCCCGTAAGCCGTTATGCAGCAGCATGGCATTTATATACGCGGAAAGACTGGTCGCCAGTGCCAGACCGATATGCGGTGCTTCGTAGCCAAGCAGAACCAGCGGCACAACCAGCGCAATATTCATAATCATATTGCTTACCATGGCAATAATGCCGATGCGCACCGGCGTGCGTGTGTCCTGCCTGGCATAAAAGCCGGGAGCCAGGATTTTCACACTGATCAGGGCGGGCAGGCCAAGCATGTAGGCCATTAAACTTAAACTGGCAAAATACGTGTCATTGGCAGTGAATTTTTCATACTGAAAAAGCGAGGCCAGTATGGGACCGGCGAGGATAAACAGCCCGACGCAAGACGGGATTGTAATCAGCGTAACCAGGCGCAGTGCCCAGTTGAGAGTATCGTTGAACTGTTCAGCCGAGGCACGGGCATGCTGTTGCGACAGGGTGGGCAATATTACGGTGGCGATGGCGATGCCCAGCACACCCAGCGGAAACTCCAGCAAGCGGTCCGAATAATACAGCCAGGTGACGCTGCCGGTGATTAAAAACGAGGCAATCACGGTATCCAGCAGCAGGTTAATCTGCGCCACCGATGAGCCAAAAATGGCTGGAATCATGAGTTTTATGATTTTTTTAACACCTTCATGGTCGCGTCTTATTTTCGGCACGGGCATCAGCCCCAGCCTGGTGAGTGATGGAAATTGTATCAGCAGCTGTGCAATGCCCGCTAAAGCCACACCCCAGGCAAGCGCCATCAGCGGCTGCTCAAAATAGGGCGCAAGAAAAAAGGCTGATGCGATCAGGCACAAATTAAGCAGCACCGGGGTGAAAGCCGGGATGGCAAACTTGTGGTAGCTGTTTAAAATGCCGCCGGCAAAAGCCACCAGCGAGATAAACAGGATATAGGGAAAGGTGATGCGCAATAAATCCGCAGTCAACTGCGATTGTTCGGCATTCCTGGTGAAGCCAGGGGCGAATATATAAACCAGTGCCGGTGCGAACAGCATGCCCAGCAGTGACAGCGCCAGTAATACCCCGCCCAGCGTGCCTGCCACATGGTTAACCAGGTCCTTAAGTGCCGCTTTATCGTGTTTTTCCATGTATTCGGAAAGCACCGGAACAAAGGCAAGTGAAAATGCGCCTTCACCAAACAGGCGCCGCATGAAGTTAGGGATTTTAAATGCAACCAGAAAGGCATCGGTGCCGCCGCTGGCGCCAAACAGGGTGGCCAGCGTTATGTCGCGTAACAGCCCGAACACTCGCGATAACAGAGTCATTCCGCCGACGGTGATGGTGGATCGCAATAATTTGGCGCTCAGAACTGTCTCCTGTGTTAATTGATGCGGCATTCTACCTGTTGATTGTCATTTACTAAACTATTAAATGGACAAAAATTAAGGCCATAAAGCGGAATGCTATTGACAAATCATCTATCAGCAGGCAAGCTACGCGCTCATTTTTTTCCAGGTGGTTTACGACATTGGCAAATTCAGCTTCAGCAAGAAAACGTGCAAAACAGGCGGAAGGCAATCGTGCGCGAAATGCGTCTGCACGTTCAATGATGCGCACATATATCAAGAAAGTTTATTATGCAATTGCAGCGGGCGACAAGGCAGCGGCAGAAGCGGCCTATAAAGACGTCATTCCAGTTATTGACCGAATTGCCGGCAAAGGCTTAATTCATGCCAACAAGGCAGCCCGTCATAAAAGCCGCATGAATACTAATATACGTGCGATGTCGTAAGCATATATAGTGATGAATTAGTAAAGCCGGGCCGATATATCGGCCCGGCTTTTTTTTATGGTGTGCTTTTTCTGGATTCGGGCAGGATATCAATTTACTGTGGAGTTTGCGCTTGGCTTTGCGGTTTTCGCGCCACGGGCGAGCTACTCTTTTCGTAGGTGTTGAGGTGGCTGATTTCGGCCCCGATATATTGGTTATTTGTTGTTGGTTCGGATTTCGCCCTGACGGCGAGATACTTTTCTGTCTACAGCAACAGAAAAGTATCCAAAAGAATGCCGCCACTACAACTGCGCCCCTAAAAAACAGGGGTTCCCATTGAGACAGTACCGTTATCATGCTGTGAAAAAACTCGCAAAAGACACTCAAACAGTTTTCACAGAAAACCCATGATAACGGCACTGCCTTAATGGCTTGTTTGAGGTGGAAAGAAAGTCAAAAACAAAACAGCTGTCACATCACAGGCTTAGATATATCATGTTGATTCCTGTATGTTTAGAGGTATGAGCGGACCTTGGTGAAATCCAGCTGACAGGGAAATTTCGACCCTTGATGCCCGTTGGTGGAAAAGAAAAAACTTTTAGATTCTTCCGCAAATGAACGCGAATAAACGCAAATATTTAAAAGCAAAAAATAGATTATCCACAGATAAACGCAGATGAACACAGATATTTATAAGCCTG
>JAJDNP010000149.1 GCA_022340645.1 Gammaproteobacteria bacterium
TTTATAGATGTGGTAAAGCTGCAGCTGCAGCGAGACTATCCAGCTGAAAGTCTGCGCTCTGAAGGCTTGCGTGTTTATACGACATTAGACCCGTATATCCAGTTTAAGACTGAGCAGGCAATCAAAACGACATTACCCCGACTGTCGAAAAACGGTGATTTACAGGCAGCCGCAGTTGTGGTGTCACCGTTAAATGGTGACATACTTGCCGTTGTCGGTGACAGAAACCCGGCTTACCAAGGCTTCAATCGAGCCATAAATGCAAGCAGGCAGATAGGTTCATTAATCAAGCCAGTGGTTTATCTGGCGGCGCTGGAACAGGGTAGCGGATATACGCTGGCAAAGATGCTTGATGATTCCGAACTGATTTACAAACAGAAAAATCAGCAGGACTGGCAACCGCAGAATTATGATAAACAATATCACGGTGACGTGACCTTATACGAAGCGCTGCTTAATTCTTACAATGTTCCTGCCGTCCGCACTGTCCTGGATATCGGGGTGGATAAAGTAATACAAACACTTGCTGCATTAGGCAGTCCTAAGACCATACCGGCTTTACCTTCATTAGCGCTTGGCGCAATCGATATGTCACCGCTGGAGATGGCGTCTATCTATCAGAGCCTGGCAGCAAATGGATTCCATAATCCATTAAGAAGCGTACTGGCTGTGATGGACAAGGACAGGCATCCACTGGAGCGTTATTCGCTCGATGTAGACAACCAGGTAAATCCCGAGGCGGTGGCATTAATAAACTCCGTGCTGATCGATGTGACCAGATATGGCACGGCCAAACATTTGTCAAAGAATCTGGATTTACAGGTGGCCGGTAAAACAGGTACCTCGGATGACCTGAGAGATAGCTGGTTTGCGGGTTTTTCGGGAGATGTGCTGGCCGTTGTCTGGACAGGGTTTGATGATAATCGCCCGGCATACCTGACCGGCTCATCCGGGGCAATGAAAATCTGGCAAAAGCTGATGAAAGCTACTGCCTATAAACCATATCAATTGCCTGAAATGCCATTAATAGAAAAAAACTGGATTGATATAAAAAATGGCCTGCTGAGCGAGGCGGGTTGTGAAAATGCGGTAGAATTAAGCTTTATCAGGGGAACCCGGCCGCAGCAGCGCTCCAGTGACTGCGAGTCAGGAGAAAAGTCTAACTGGTTCTTAAATCTGTTTAATTAACTGCCAAACTGTTCGGCGCAATGCGCTTCGCTTATTGCGCCCTACTCAGCTGGTATTATAAACCGTAGGGCGCAATAACCAACGGGCATTGCGCCGGATGTTATTTCGCAAAGGAATAAATATGTACACGATCCATGCAATTAAAACCATGAACAAATATGTTGCTTAATAATATGTTCATTTTGTGGGTTAGAATATTTAACGATGTTGGAGTCGGTATTTTTCGACTCCGACGCCTCAATATAACGCCCGCTAATGATATTGACTTTATAACAATGTACAATTTTTTTCGCTTAACAATCTGTCTGTTGCTGTCGATATTCATCATCTCATGCGCCTCTACAAGTCCGCCTGTGGGCGATGATATTGTCGAGAAATCGGCTGATTATAAATATACGGCATGGCAAATAAATGATTCTAAAACATATGAAGCCATCAATGCTCTGCTGGAGCAGGCCGATGTGCTGATAAAAAATAAAAATGTGAATGCGGCCGAGGACAAACTTGAACGCGTACTGCGGATTAAACCGGACTATGCGCCTGCCTGGAGCCGGCTGTCATGGCTGGCGCTGCAGGTGAATGACCCTGAACGTGCGCTGCAGATGGCCAAGCGCAGTAACAGTTTTGCGCAGTCAGATGTTAAATTGCAGACGCTGAACTGGTCGTTTATTCGCGCTGCGAGCCAGCAACTTAATGATGAAGAAACCTATCTTCAGGCTGACCGGAAAATTGAAGCATTGAAGGCTTTTTAACTGCAGCAAAAAATATTATGCATCGCGCATCTGATTATTTAGGAGAACAGGGCCCATTCTGCCAGCAGGTTAGCGGTTACCAGGTACGTGAAAGCCAGCTGGCGCTGTGCGATGCGATTGATGAAACCCTGGCAGCAGGAAACGTGCTTGCCGCGGAAGCCGGCACAGGCATCGGTAAAACCTTTGCTTACCTGGTTCCTGCCTTGCTGTCGGGCAAGAAGATTGTTATTTCGACGGGTACACGCCACCTCCAGGACCAGCTTTTTCATACTGATTTGCCGCGTGTTATCAAGGCACTGTCTGTTCACAGTACGTCTGCGCTGTTGAAAGGCCGCAGTAATTACCTGTGTTTACACCGCCTCAAACTGGCGCCTCACCTGGGATTTGTTAACCGTGAAACCCGCAGCCTGCTCGGCGAAATTGAAGAATGGTCAACAACAACCCAGTCCGGTGATATTTCACAGCTGGGCAGTATCGCCGAAGATTCTTATGTCTGGCCGATGGTGACATCAACGGTGGACAACTGCCTGGGTGGCGAGTGTGATTTCTGGGACAGGTGTTTTATTGCCAGGGCACGAAAACAGGCGCAGCTTGCCGACGTGGTGGTGATTAATCACCATTTGCTGCTGGCGGATATGACGTTGAAAAATGAAGGATTTGCCGAGTTATTGCCCGAGGCTGATGCTTTCATTATCGACGAGGCGCATCAGCTTTACGATGTGGCGGCACGTTTCTTTGGCAACACGGTCAGCAGCCGTCAGCTGATTTCACTGGCAAAAGACAGCATCGCGGAGCACGTTAACGAAGCTGCCGATATGGGCGAACTGCGCGATTACGCAGAACAGCTGGAGAAAACCGCACGGGATTTCAGGCTGGCGCTGGGCGAGGCCGGATTACGTGAAGCCTGGCACAAGATACAGTACCGGTCAGCCGTAAAACAGGCATCAGGCTCGCTGGTAACCGCGCTGCAGGATTTGCTGGCCGCATTACAGCTTGCGGCAGAGCGTGGCCGCGGCCTGGAACAGTGTTATGAACGCGCGCAATATTTAATGTCATGTTTAAACATTTTTCAGCAGGAAAAAACCGTGCATGAAACAGACGACGATTCCGTTGCCGGGAATCAATCTGTATTATGGTATGAAACCCACAGCAAAAGCTTTATGCTGCATGCCACTCCCATAGATATTGCAGCGATCTTCCAGCAGCATACCGATAATTTTTCAGCCGCCTGGGTATTCACCTCGGCGACATTGCAGGTGAATAAACGTTTTGATCACTTCGCCCATAATATCGGCCTGGAAAATTATAATAGCGGCGTCTGGGACAGTCCTTTTGATTATAAAAAACAAAGTTTGCTTTATTTACCCGACAACCTGCCGCAGCCGTCAGAACCTTCATTCACCAATGCATTGATGCAGGCGGCGCTTCCTGTTTTGCAGGCGAGTGAAGGCAGGGCGTTTGTGTTGTTTACCAGTTATTACGCGATGCATAAGGCTTACGATTATTTGAAGCAGAGGCTGCCTTATGAACTGCTGGTGCAGGGTGACCTGCCTAAACACCAGTTACTGGAAAAATTCCGCCAGACAGAGAATGCGATATTGCTGGGGACATCCAGTTTCTGGGAAGGGGTTGATGTGCGCGGCAAAAGCCTTTCCTGTGTGATTATCGATAAACTGCCCTTTGCCTCCCCCGGCGACCCGGTAATGCAGGCGCGTATTGACGCCATCAAGCGTCGTGGCGGACATGCGTTTATGGACTTCCAGGTGCCGCAGGCAGTGATAGCGTTAAAACAGGGGGTTGGCCGCTTAATACGCGATGTTAATGATTCCGGCGTGGTGATGATTGGCGATCCCAGGCTGAAACAGAAATCTTATGGCCGCATCTTCCTGAACAGTCTGCCGCCCATGCCGGTTACCTCAGACGTGGCAGAGGTAGAGCAGTTTTTCTCTGACATCCCGCAAACGCATAAAGCTGTGGCAGATGCAGCACAACCGGTATCCGGATGAAGATTCTGGCGCTTGATACCGCCACCGAAGCCTGTTCGGCGGCATTGTTTATCGATGGTGACATCACCTCGCACTACCAGCTGGCGCCGCGAGAACACAGCCGGCTCATCCTGAAAATGATTGATGAGCTGCTGCACCAGGCAAAACTGCCGGTCAGCCAGCTGGATGCTATTGCCTTTGGCCGCGGACCGGGATCATTCATGGGCCTGCGGATTGCGGCCGGCGTGGTGCAGGGCATCGCGTTTGCGCATGATTTGCCGGTGATAGCGGTTTCCTGCCTGCTAAGTATCGCCCAGCGTGCCTATGAACAGACAGGTTGCGGGCAGGTCATGACAGCCATCGATGCCCGCATGGCTGAAGTCTACTGGGCCTGTTACCGGCAACAAGCAGGGCAGTGGCAGATAGAATCAGAGGAATGCGTTATCTCACCGGACAATATTCAATTGCCGGCTACAGTGCTACCGGCTGGCGAAGCCTGGGTCGGCGCAGGCACAGGCTGGGGAAGTTACAAGGACAGATTACTTGCGGCGCAATGCCCGTTGGTTATTGCGCCCTACGGCTGCCAGCTGCCAACTATTCTTCCCGACTGTTTGCCAAGCGCTGAAACTATAGTGAAACTTGCAGTTGATGAATTAAAGGCAGGCAATACCGTTAGCGCAGCTGATGCGATACCGGTTTATTTACGTAACGATGTGGCGAAGAAGCCGAGGCCGGTTGTATTGTGATTTTGCTGGCTTAGGCTTCGCTATCCCGATTACGGAGGCGTTTTGCGCGCAATGAAAAATGTAATGTAGGTCATGTCAGGTGTTTTTTGCTGTAACACGACAATATGGTTCAATGCCCGTTGGTTATTGCCCTGAATCTTGCTAACCCCCCCTTTCACACGAAATATTCGGCGCAATGCCCGCTGCTTATTGCGCCCTACGAAAAATGGATGATATGTGAACTCGTAGGGCGCAATAAGTGAAACGCATTGCGCCGAATGTTTGCTAAACAAATATGTGAACCGGTACGGATGAATCCAGACGAGTTTTCAGGTATGATGCTCGATTCGACTTTATACTGTTAAATCCAGATAAACCATGATAGAGATTAATCCGATTACCAACCAGATCAATGACCTGCGTGAACGTACAGATTCACTTAGGGGGTATCTTTGACTTTGATCGCCGCAAGGAAGAGTTAGAAGAAGTTAATCGTGAACTGGAACAGCCCGATATCTGGGATGATCCGGAAAATGCGCAGAAACTGGGGCAGGAACGTTCTAGGCTGGAAAAGATTGTACTGACTATCGAGCAGCTTGATACAGGTTTAAACGAAGCCGAAGAGCTGCTGGCAATGTCTGTTGAAGAAGGCGATGAAGACAGCATCAAAAGTGTGGTCGATGATTTAAACGTTCTGCAAAAGGAAGTGGCAGAGCTCGAATTTCGTCGGATGTTTTCCGGCGAGATGGACGCCTGCAATGCCTTTGTCGATATACAGTCTGGTTCCGGCGGCACCGAAGCGCAGGACTGGGCGGAAATGTTATTACGCATGTACTTGCGCTGGGGTGAGGCGCACGGCTATAAAACCGAACTGATGGAAGTCTCACCGGGTGATGTCGCCGGCATTAAAAGTGCCACCATCTTTATTTCGGGTGACTATGTGTTTGGCCGGCTGCGCACCGAAACCGGTGTCCACCGCCTGGTGCGAAAATCACCGTTTGATTCAGGCAATCGCCGGCATACCTCGTTTGCGGCGGTTTTTGTTTCGCCTGAAATTGATGATGATATTGAAATCGATATCAATCCTGCTGATTTGCGTATCGATGTGTATCGCGCCAGCGGTGCCGGCGGGCAGCACGTTAACAGAACAGAATCCGCGGTACGTATAACGCATAACCCTAGCGGCGTCGTTGTACAATGCCAGAATGACCGTTCGCAGCATAAAAACAAAGCCACCGCGATGAAGCAGCTGAAAGCGAAACTGTACGAGCTGGAAGTGCAGAAAAGAAATGCCGACCAGCAGGCGGTGGAAGACACAAAATCGGACATTGGCTGGGGCAGCCAGATCCGCTCTTACGTGCTGGACCAGTCGCGCATAAAAGATTTAAGAACCAACGTCGAGACAGGCAATACCCAGGCCGTGCTAGACGGCGACCTGGACCAGTTTATTGAAGCAAGCTTGAAACAGGGTCTTTAAAAAGTTATTACGTGTAAGTTGTTAGTCGTTTGTTTTTAGTCTTTTGTCATTAAGTGTGGTAGGGCGCAATAACCAACGGGCATTGCGCCGGATGTTACAGGCAACAGATGTTTAGCATACGGTGCAATGCGCTTCGCTTATTGCCCCCTGCAACGTTTAAAATTTTAATATTCACCACAGAGACACAGAGGACACAGAGTTTTTTTTAAAAACATTTAAAGGTTTTTCTCTATGCCCGCTGTGCCTCTGTGGTGAAAAAGATTTACGCTTTTATGTTTGTAACAGCAGACAATCTTCATCGTTGACGCGACCCTGATTGTTTTAAATCCGACGTTATGCTGAAACAAGGACTTTAATGGTTGTTAACTGTTAACTGTTAGTTGTTAGTCGTTTGTTTTTGGTCTTTTGTCATTAAGGCCAAAAACCAAAAACCGAAGACGTAAGACCAAAGACCAAAGACCAAAGACCAAAGACCAAAGACCAAAGACCAAAGACCAAAGACCAAAGACCAAAGACTATATATGACTACTGATAATACAATTGAAGAAACAGTTATCACCGCGGAAGAAGAAAACAAACTCATCGCGCAGCGTCGTGAAAAATTAGCGGCATTACGTGCTGCTGCCAGCGAGATGGGTGGTACCGCATTCCCGAATACCTTTCGGCGTGATGCCCTGGCCGGTGAATTGCTTGATCATTATCAGTACAAGACTAAAGAAGAACTGGATGAGTTAAATCTCCGGGTTGCTGTAGCCGGCCGCATGATGGCAAAACGCATCATGGGCAAGGCCAGTTTCTCACAGCTGCAGGACATGTCAGGGCGCATCCAGCTTTTTCTGCAGCGGGACAGCCTGCCGGAAGGTGTCTATAACGAAGGTTTTAAAAAGTGGGATATCGGCGACATTATCGGTGCTGCCGGCGTGTTGTTTAAAACCAAAACGGGTGAGCTGTCCGTAAAGGTTGACGATGTGCAGCTGTTAACGAAATCACTGCGGCCATTGCCGAACAAGTTTCATGGCCTGTCTGATACCGAAATTCGTTACCGCCAGCGATATGTCGATTTGATAATGAACGAGGATGTAAAGAAGAGCTTTTACCTGCGCACCGCGATAATCAAGTTCATTCGGAATTATTTCGATACCAATGGCTTTGTCGAAGTGGAAACGCCGATGATGCAGGTTATCCCCGGCGGCGCTACCGCACGGCCATTTGAAACCTTTCATAATGCTTTAAGCCTGCCAATGTACCTGCGTATTGCACCGGAACTGTATTTAAAACGCCTGGTAGTCGGCGGCTTTGAACGGGTATATGAAATCAACCGCAACTTCAGAAATGAAGGCGTCTCGACGCGTCACAATCCGGAATTTACCATGCTGGAGTTTTACCAGGCGTATGCGGACTATATCGAGCTGATGGACCTCACCGAAGATCTGCTGCGAGAACTGGCGCTGGATGTACTTGGCACAACTAAGGTAACAAGCGAAGGCAATACCTATGATTTCGCCAATCCTTTTATCAGGTTGACGGTGTTTGATTCAATTTTGCACTTTAATCCGGAGATTCGCGCAGAAGATTTATCAGATTTAGCTAAAGCAAGAAAGCTGGCAACAAGTCTGGGTATAAAACTGAAAGACAGTTATGGCCTGGGTAAGGTGCAGATTGAAATATTTGAAAAAACGGTCGAGCACCGCTTAATGGATCCCACGTTTATCACTGAATACCCGACCGAGGTGTCACCCCTGGCAAGGCGGAACGACGAGAATCCTTTCGTTACCGACCGCTTCGAGTTTTTTGTCGGCGGCAGGGAAATAGCCAATGGCTTCTCCGAGTTAAATGATGCGGAAGACCAGGCCGAGCGGTTTAAACAGCAGGTTGCAGAAAAAGATGCCGGTGACGATGAGGCCATGCATTTTGATGCGGACTTTATCCGTGCGCTGGAATTCGGCTTACCGCCGACCGCGGGCGAGGGCATAGGTATTGACCGCCTGGTGATGCTGCTTACGGATTCACCGTCGATTCGCGATGTAATCCTGTTCCCGCACATGCGGCAGGAAGCTGAAGCGGCTGAATAGCACTTATAATGTACGGCGCAATGCCCGTTGGTTATTGCGCCCTACATACCGCTTTATTCATCGCAGGATATGGAATAATTATTCAAAAACGTAGGGCGCAATAACTAGCAGGCATTGCGCCGAACAATATATCACCGGCGACATGCTTCATGGTGCAATGCGCTACACTTATTGCACCCTACGAAATACACCAAATCCAATGGCATAAGGCGTATTTCAATCGTCGTAAGCGACGCCGTCCTCGAACCACCCGCCAAGTCATCCGGATACGCCCACGTAATCGTAGGGTGCAATAACCAACGGGCATTGCACCGGAATTCAATCGTCGTAAGTGACGCCACCCTCGAACCACCCGCCAAGTCATCCGGATA
>JAJDNP010000151.1 GCA_022340645.1 Gammaproteobacteria bacterium
CTAGCGTACGTTCAAAATGCTCCCGGCATTTTAGTGCGTTCATTTGTGGAAAAAATAGTTTTTCCTGGCCGTCTGCTCATGGCCGTATATCCGCGGTCGCTGAAAATGATCCAGAGTCTGTTCTTAGCAAGTAGGGCGCAACAACCATCGGGCATTGCGCCGTATGTTTTGAATGTGGATTTTCATTCGGTGCAATGCGCTGTACTTATTGCCCCCAAAGGATAGGGTACGTGCCTCACTGTATCCAGCAGCACCACATTTTTCACTTTTCATTTTTCATTGCCTTTTTGAGCGCGCTCAAAAAGGCCTTAACTGTTCACTATTCACTGTTAACTATTCACTGCTTTTTCGAGTGCATCCAGAAAAGCCTGATTTTCTTCGGCGGTTCCAACCGTTACCCGCAAACAATTTCGCAGCAGGCCGCTGTCGGCCCTCATGTTTTTTATCAGCACGCCTGAGCGTTTTATGCTCTCGAATACATCGTTTGCGCTGTTATTTTTAGCGTTATCCAGCACCCGAAATAAAATAAAATTCGCCTGGCTTGGAAACACTTCCAGCCCGGGGATGGCGCGCATCGCATTCAGCAGCCTGCTTCTTTGCTCGCGGATGCTCTTTGCCTGCTGGTTTAAAATCTCGACATTATCCAGCATAAATCCGGCAGCGATTTGTGTTAACACGTTGATATTGTATGGCAAACGAATTTTATCAATTTCATTGATAATATCAGGGTGGCCACATAACAGACCTAAACGCAAGCCGGCCAGGCCCAGCTTGGATACCGTGCGCATCACCAGAAGATTATCGAACTCGGTTAAGCGGCGCATAAAACTGGTTTGCGCAAACGGGTGATAGGCTTCATCGAGTATCACCATCGAGGGCGCCAGCGAAATAATTTCTTCGATATCCAGCTCGCGATAACAATTCGCCGATGGATTATTCGGGTATGCAATAAAGATAAGCGCAGGCTTAAGCTGCGCAATGGCCAGACGCGTGGCTGGCATATCAAGTGAAAAATCATCATTTAACGGAATGCCGACATAGTTAATGCCAACAAAATCAGCAATGATTTTGTACATGACAAAGCCGGGTTCGAACGACATTACGCAAATATCGCTATTGTTATGGTCAGCAACCGCCATCGCCAGCATCTGGATCAGCTCATCAGAGCCGTTGCCCAGGACAATCGATTTACTTTCCGGCACCTGCATCACCTGCAAAAGCTTTTTGCGCAGTGCCGCGGCAGCCGGATCGGGATAGCGGTTGAGTTCCGCCGCTCCGAGTTTCTCCTGCAACTTGCGCCTTAAGTCATCAGGTAAGTTATAGGGGTTTTCCATTGCATCCAGTTTGATCAAACCACTGGCATCGGCAACATGATAAGCACGGGCCTGCCTGACTACCTCGCGTATCAGTCGCAGACTGTTTTTTAACGGTGAATTCATAAATTGGAGGTGGCTAACAATTTTATGGAATGGTAACAAACAGGTAACAAAAGCACATTAAAAATTTTATATTTTCATCTTGAATTCAAAAAAAGCACCCACACAAATAAGACAACAACGATACGTTCCCTAAATAAAGGAGGTTTTTACCATGAGCTTAATACGTTACAACAACCCCTGGAGTTTATTTGATGCTTTACAGCGTGAATTAGCAGCAAACCGTCTAAACGATGACGATGCTGCTGCTGCCACCGCAAACTGGGCGCCTTCGGTCGATATCAGTGAAAACGAAAAAGCCTTTACATTGTTAGCCGATATCCCCGGTGTCGATCCCAAAGACATAGATATATCGATGGAAAAAGGCGTGCTGACTATTAAGGGCGAGCGCAACACTGAAAATGTCGAGGAGGATGAAAACTACCGTCGTGTCGAACGTCAAAGCGGCCAGTTTTATCGTCGCTTTACCCTGCCAGACAGTGCAGATGCCGATAAGATTGAAGCCAGGTCCGAACACGGGGTATTGAAAATCACCATCCCAAAACAGGAAGTGGCCGTTTCACGACGCATTGAAGTAAAACAATAGTTTTTCCGCAAATGAACGCGAATAAACGCAAATACAAATTTAATTGATATTTAGTTTTAACTAAAAATACATTGGTAATGTTTTTTAAGCCGGTGCTAGTGGATGCCATGCGCCGCACAGGATCCATTCTTAAAACCTGAATATTAATTTGCGTTTATTTGCGTTCATTTGCGGATACTATTTCTTTATTCGATATTCCGCCGAGCGTGCATGTGCAGTCAGGCCTTCACCATGCGCCAATATAGACGCAGTCTTGCCTAACTCAGAAGCGCCAAGCGGCGAACAGCCAATTAAACTGCTGCGCTTTTGAAAATCATAAACACCCAAAGGCGATGAAAAACGTGCAGTGCCGGAAGTAGGCAATACATGGTTTGGACCTGCACAGTAATCACCCAGGGCTTCAGCTGTATACCGCCCCATAAAAATAGCGCCGGCATGGCGGATCTTCTGCGCCCATAGTTCAGCATCGTCCACTGAAAGTTCCAGGTGCTCGGGCGCAATATGATTGGCCACTTCTACAGCCTGTTCCATATCAGTAACGGAAATAATGGCTGCACGATCCTCTAAGGACTTTTTAATAATGTCTTTGCGCGGCATTTCTTCAAGCAGACGTTCAATACTCTGTTTTACCCGCTCGATAAAATCCTTATCGGGACAAACCAGGATCGACTGCGCTTCTTCATCATGCTCAGCCTGTGAAAACAGGTCCATGGCAATCCAGTCTGGATCGGTTTTGCCGTCACAGACCACGAGGATTTCTGACGGTCCGGCGATCATGTCAATGCCAACCACACCAAACACCATGCGTTTCGCCGTTGCCACAAAATTGTTACCCGGGCCGGTAATCTTGTCTACTTTGGGTATGGTTTCAGTTCCGTAAGCCAGTGCGGCTACCGCCTGCGCGCCGCCAATGGTGAACACGCGGTCGACGCCTGAAACGGCGGCCGCAGCCAGCACCAGGGTATTGACTTCTCCGCCAGGGGTCGGCACCACCATTATCAGCTCGGACACGCCCGCCACTTTTGCCGGTATCGCGTTCATTAATACTGAAGAGGGATAGGCCGCCTTGCCGCCGGGAACGTATAGTCCCACCCGGTCCATCGCCGTTACACTCTGCCCCAGTAGCGTGCCATCTGCTTCGGTGAATGACCAAGATTCCATTTTCTGATGTTCCGCGTAATTACGGATTCTTTGAGCAGCGGTTTGCAGCGCACTGCGTTGCGCCGGCTCAATCGAATCCAGTGCATGCTTTAGCTGTGACTGATTTATTTCCAGATCCCTGGCATCCGTTAAATTCACGCGGTCAAATTTGTTTGTATACTCGATGACTGCCGCATTACCCCGACGCTTCACATCGGCCAGGATATCAGCCACGATTTTCGCCACGTCACCATCAATACCCGCATCCCACGCCAGCAGCCTGTCGAGCTGCTGATAAAAATCAGCAGCGGAATAATCAAGAGAAGTAATATTTAACATTTTGTGTTTTCGGTTTACGGTCTATCGGCCCAACCCGACCTGCGGTTACTGTTCACTGTTCACTGCCGTTAAGATACGGCAGAGCCGATCTGATCTATGATGGCGCTGATTTGCTCGTATTTCATTTTCATGGCCGCCTTGTTCACCACCAGGCGTGAACTGATATCCGCAATATGGTCTACCGGTTTCAGGCCATTGGCTTTTAGCGTATTGCCGGTATCTACAACGTCCACGATCAAATCTGACAACCCCACAATAGGCCCCAGTTCCATCGAACCATACAGCTTGATGAGTTCGATCTGTTCACCACGGGATTCAAAATAGCGCCTGGCGACATTGGTGAATTTTGTGGCAACGCGCAACCGGCTGCTGATACGCGGTCTGGGTTCAACCAGGCCCGCGGTCATTAGTTTGCATTTTGCTATTTTTAAATCCAGCGGTTCATACAGGCCGCCACCGCCATGTTCCATCAGCACATCTTTTCCGGCGACACCTAAATCAGCGGCGCCGAACTGCACATAGGTCGGCACATCGGTAGCACGGATAATGAGCAGCTTGATATCACTTTTGTTGGTATCCAGAATCAGCTTGCGGCTGTTTTCAGGATCATCGGCAGGCACGATGTCGGCTGCCGCCAACAGGGGCAGGGTTTCCTTGAAGATTCTGCCTTTTGATAATGCAATGGTAATCATTAAAACAGTGAATAGTGAATAGTGGATAGTGAATAGTTGTTCATTGTTTCAATTTGTTTTTCGCTGTGTTGATGCTTGCCGTAAGCATCTTTATAAGTTCTTTGTTATCTGGCTGTACGCTATCGTGCATTTTTTTGTTATCAAATCAGAGTCTTTTAACAGCATTACCCAGTATTCAGACTCATTGGCCTCTTGAAGAGCAATACTTAATTTATTAATAAAGTCCTTTGCGGATTGAGCATATTGCGCTTCCCTGACTAATGCACCAATCGACGTTCCAGAACGCAGAATTTGTTTACTGAGAGTATATTCATTATGCTGTTTATTTAAATACTTATACAGCTTAACAATTCTCAAAGCAAACAGATAACTCTTATCCTTAAGAATACTTTCCATAACTCCCTCTACGTTTTAACTATTCACTGTTCACTATTAGCTATTCACTGCTTTACTCGTGCGCCCTGCGAATTTTTGCACCCAAAAGCGCAAGTTTTTCTTCAATATTTTCATAACCGCGGTCTATATGATAGATACGCTGTACTTCCGTCTCACCACTGGCAACCAGGCCAGCAATAATCAAACTGGCAGATGCGCGCAAATCGGTAGCCATAACCGGTGCAGAAGTGAGTTTTTCTACTCCGCGGATAATTGCCGTGTTGCCTTCAATTTCTATATCCGCGCCCATACGCTTCAGTTCCTGCACGTGCATAAAACGATTTTCGAAAACTGTTTCAACCACGGTGGAAGTGCCTTCAGCAATGGTGTTTAAGGCGGCAAATTGCGCCTGCATATCGGTGGGGAATGCCGGGTATGGCGCCGTACGAACGTTCACGGCTTTCGGCCGTCTGCCTTCCATATCCAGCGAAACCCAGTTGTCCCCTATTTCAATTTTAGCGCCTGCTTCGCGCAGTTTTTTGATCACTGCGTCCAGCAGATGGGGATCCGTATCCTTGATTTTGATACTGCCGCCGGTAATGGCGGCGGCAACCAGGAAAGTCCCGCTTTCGATGCGATCAGGCAACACGCGGTAGCGGGCGCCATGAAGTTTTTCAACGCCTTCTACCTCAATGGTATCTGTCCCGGCGCCACGTACCTTACCGCCCATCGCGTTTATAAAATTCGCCAGGTCAACAACCTCCGGCTCGCGCGCGGCATTTTCAATGATAGTAACACCATCTGCGAGCGCCGCCGCCATCATAAGATTTTCGGTACCGGTCACCGTTACGATATCCATCACCAGGCGCGTGCCCTTCAGGCGCTTGGCTTTTGCATGAATATAGCCGTTGCTGACCTCTATCTCAGCGCCCATATCACGCAAACCCTTGATATGGATATCTACCGGACGTGAACCGATAGCACAGCCGCCGGGCAGTGAAACTTCAGCCTGACCAAAACGTGCCAGCAAGGGTCCGAGTACCAGAATGGAAGAGCGCATGGTTTTTACCAGATGGTAAGGCGCGATGTAATTTTTAATGGTTGAGCAGTCGACCTCGACGCTTAATTTCTCATCAATGGAAACCATGACACCCATGCAGCCAAGCAGCTCAACGGTGGTGGTCACGTCATGCAGGTGTGGCACATTTTCAATGGTAGCCGGCCCCTCCGTGAGCAAGGTCGCAGCCAGTATCGGCAACACGGCATTTTTCGCGCCGGAAATACGCACCTCGCCATTAAGCCTGACACCGCCGTTAATCATCAATTTATTCATTTACATATTTTCCTTATCTCGCTTTCAATGCCATAGGCTTTTGCAATGGTCAGCAGGGTTGCTGGCATGTTTTCAAAATGAACATGAATATTTCTCAAGTGCGCCTGCTTAAATATTTCCAGCATCATGGCCAGCCCGGCACTGTCGCAGTCCGTTACCGGCGCGAGATCAAACGTCAATTTATGCGATTTCGATTGCGTGGCAGCTGATTTTTTGTATGGTTTAAATAAATCAATAACACGCTGTATCAGGCCGGGTACCGTTGAAAAATCAACCGTTCCCGAAATGTTATATTTCTGCTGATCGAGCTGTTTTATTTCAGCCTGGCTAAACTGCATATGGAAGGGCTTTATATTTTCAGGTAGATAGTTTACTGTTTTTATCGCGCAGGTATTTTAACAGACCATCGATGCCGCTTTTGCGAATTTCCTGGGTAAATGTACCACGGTAACTGGTCACCAGGCTGATGCCATCAATCTGGATGTCATAGACCTTCCAGGCATTGTCTTTAATTCGCATCCGGTAAGCCATCGGAATAGAAGGACCGCCAGGCTGTATTACTTCTGCCTTGACGGATGTCCTGTTAGTATCCGCTGTGAAATTCACAGGAAAGTACCTGATTTGCTGGTCTTTAAACTCAAGCAGGGATTTACTGTAAGTCCGGACCAGCAGATTTCTGAACTCATCAACGAAGGCCAGCTTTTGTTCATTCGTTGCATCTCGCCAGCTTTTACCCAGCGCAAGTTTTGCCATGGTGACGTCATCCAGGTGCGGCAGTATATAGTCATCAATAATTTTGTAGACAAGATCCGGTTCTTTTTTAAGCTGTTCCTGGTCATCGCGTAAAATTTTTAAAACCTGCTCAGTGGTTCTTTCCAGGAACACCTCCGGCGATTCAATAGCGCCGGCCACAGCCAGCTGCGGGTTTAAACTGGCAACCATTAAAGCTGCCAGCATTAAATACGCAGGTAAAATAGTTTTCGAGATATTCATAATTTCTCTTTACTCCGCTGATTTATTGTCGTCAGCCTTACTGTACAGGAACTGGCCGATAATCTGTTCCAGTACAATAGCAGACTGGGTAAGATCAATGACATCACCCTGCTTCAAATATTCTTCTTCAGCACCCGGCTGAAAGCCAATATATTGCTCGCCTAATAACCCCGAAGTCAAAACACTGGCGGCAGTATCAACAGGAAACTTGTTGTATTTCGCCTTGATTGCCATACTAACCACCGCTTCATATGAATCACTATTATACTGGATGTCAGTAACACGGCCGATGGTGACACCTGCGGCAGAGATTGGCGAGCGAACTTTCAATCCGCCAATATTATCAAAACGCGCCTTTAACTCATAAACATCGCCATCGCCATAACTGCTCATATTACTCACGCTCAATGCCAGCATAAAAAAAGCAGCTACCGCGGCAGCTACAAATAATCCAACCAGAATTTCTATTCTACGCGATGTCATTAATAATCCTCTTTCTCAGTCTGTACGGCAGTCGCAACATACTACTATTTTGAAAACATCAGTGCGGTTAAGATAAAGTCCAGAAAAAGTACGGCCAGAGAGCTGTAAACAACCGTCCGCGTGGTTGCCTGTCCCAGGCCTTCCGATGTTGGCACACAGTCGTAGCCTTCGAACACCGCAATCCAGGCTGCAACAAGACCGAACACCGCACTCTTGATTATTCCGTTATATATATCCTCGTATAAATCCACCTTGTTTTGCGGCTGTGACCAGAACGCGCCGGAGTCCAGACCAAGCAGCTGCACAGCAACCACATAGGCACCGAGCACGCCAACTGCGCTGAATATCGTGGCCAGCAGCGGCATTGAAATCACTCCTGCCATGAAGCGCGGCGCAACGATACGCTGCATGGGATTCACTGCCATCATTTCCATTCCGGACAGCTGCTCGGTGGCTTTCATTAATCCAATTTCAGCCGTTAATGCAGAACCGGCTCTGCCGGCAAACAGCAGCGCTGTCACCACCGGCCCCAGTTCCCGCAGCAGTGATAAGGCCACCATGACGCCCACTGAATCTTCCGCACCAAAGTCAACCAGCCCATAATAAGACTGCAATGCCATCACCATGCCAACAAAGACGCCGGCCACAACAATAATAATCAGTGTTTGCACGCCGACCGAGTACATCTGTTTGACCAGCAACAATGGCCTGATTAACAGGCTGTTGCAACTGGCGATAACTGCCAGTAAAAAAACACTGGCACGGCCCAGCCGCTGGAAGCTGTTAATGGTTGTAGCACCAATGTGCTGAAGGCTGCCTAGCATTCGACCAAACACCGTTAATTTCCTGTCAGTGCTTCATCAGGAAAAATATTAAATACCAATTGTATGCGGTAATTTACAAAGCGGAGATCGGCGACTCCG
>JAJDNP010000158.1 GCA_022340645.1 Gammaproteobacteria bacterium
GTATCGGCGTCCTAGACAGATTCCAAAGAAATAAACAGCAGCAGTAGTTATGTTTGGTCATGAAGAGTTTTTTCAGTCTTTATAAATGTACATAAATTGAGCATGATTGATAGTACGTGCCAAATCGCTAGCTCAGAAACATAGACTAAATTGTGGTTATGATACAAAATAAAATACTCTGGCTTGCAGCTGATTACACAAAGATTAACGTAATTCTGGCATTATTTGTTATTTTTCGAAGGAACCAGCTATTATAAATTAGGGGAGGTAAGTGTCTGGTTTATTATTTTTGATAAATTCCAGGTGCTCTTATCATGTTATTAACACTGATAACAAAACATGATTATGGTTCTAATAAACTGGGGAAATAATAATGATATCAAATCGAATGAATAAAATAATAATCTTTCTTAGCAAAACTTTACCTGCTATCTGTATCGCAGGTGCTTCTGCAATATCACAGGCTGGTTCATTTGGACTTATAGAACAAAGCGCAAGCGGCCAGGGTGCGGCTTATGCGGGTGCTGCTGCCGTTGCCGAGGATGCAAGTACGATCTATTTTAATCCGGCGGGTATGACACGTTTATCAGGGCAGCAGATAGTTGTCGCCGGGCATTATATCGCTCCGGATGCAAAATTTACCAATAATGGTTCGACCGGAGTCACGGGACCAGATTCGAAGACTGACCAAACTGGATTTGTACCAAACTTTTATTATTCGACTGAACTGGATAATGGCGTTTTTGCGGGGGTGGGTGTGAATGTGCCATTTGGCCTGGCAACAGAATATGATGCTGGCTGGATAGGTCGTTATCATGCACTGAGAAGTGAAATAACAAGTATAAATATTAATCCAGCGATCGCATGGAAGGCAACAGACAATGTTTCGGTAGGATTTGGAGTTAGTATTCAGTATCTGGATATCGAGTTAACCAATAATATTAATTCTAATGCAATATGCACGGGATTTTGTCCCGGTACGCCTGATGGCTACTTGAAGCTGACCGCGGATTCAACGGAAATGGGATGGAACGCTGGCATCTTAATTGATCTGGATGACAAAAGCCGTATAGGCGTCGCTTATCGCTCAGCTATCAAACATAAAGCATCAGGTAATGCGGACTATAATATAGATCCTGCTTTAACTGCGTTCATCAATGCTAATATTAAACCGTTATTACCACCCGGAACTAAATTCTTAGAAGATACAACTTTAGATGCAACAGCTAATTTACCAGATACATTCTCTGTTAGTTATACCCGTGACATAGACTCAAAATGGACAGTACTGGCTGACTGGACATGGGTAGGCTGGAGCAGTCTGGATACGATAACAATTATTCAGGCACAAGGTATACCGGGGAGGGAACCAACTCTGGATTTAGCATATGCAGATACCAGTCGCTATTCGGTTGGCGTACATTATAAACCTGATAATAAATGGACCTATCGTGGCGGTATTGCATATGATGAAACACCGATTCGTTCACCTGAACAAACTTCTCCAAGAATACCGGGTAATGACCGTACATGGTTAAGCCTGGGGTTAGGTTATGCCCCAGCAGCTAGCTGGTCGCTTGACTTCGGTTATTCACACCTGTTCCTTAGCGATTTCAATATAAATAAACTTAATAGCACAGGAGAAACATTAACTGGCTCTTATGAAGCATCAGTTGATATAATAAGTGCACAGGCAAATTTCAATTTCTAATAATAATACTATAAATGCAGAAAAATTATGCCCTCCTCGGAGGGCTTTTTATTGGATATCTTGAGCTTTTAATGCAAACCTGCCATGTGGGTTTGCAATCAGTGTTAATTAAATTATTTATCAATAACCACTCAAAGGCATCTTCCGCGTCCTGTTCAAACCAGGCTTTGGCAGAGCCTAAACGAAATGAATAACCCCATTCATCCATATCGCTGAACATGCGTGCTCTTCCCATTTCATCGAGATAGTCCGATAAAAGAATTTGCAGGTAACAAACACCATTTTCTTCGATAGCGGTGCCGCCTGCATCAGTATGGAGATTATCCCTGCGCCGTTCGTCCATGCATATATAATGACAGGCTTCATGCAAGGCGGAATGCACAGGTGTATCGCTGCGAAGGTATAGTGTGTTTTTGATCAGCCCGGCTTCCGGCGCTTGCCAGAAGCTGCCGGGAATGGATGCATTATCGTTTACCATCTGAATCGCCAGCCCGTAACGATCCAGCAGCGAATGCAGGTGTTTTAGATTGATTTCACTACAAAGCAGAACAGGCATGTTTGAAATAGAAAAAATTATCCGCAAATAACGCAAAGAACGCGAAGGTTTTATAAATAAAAAAGCTTTTATTTGCGTTCATTTGCGTTTTTTGCGGACTGAAACAGTTTTTCTTTTCGATTGGTTCAAATATATTTATGTTTCTTAAATTCTTCCAGCATGGCATTCAGCGCAATCGAGCGGTGGCTCAGGGTGTTTTTCACCTCTAGCGGCAGTTCACCGCCGGAGCAGCCGTGTGTCGGCACATAAAAAATCGGGTCATAACCAAAACCGCCTTCACCTGTTGGGGCTTCCAGAATACGGCCTTCCCAGCTACCCTGGGTAATTATCGGTACCGGGTCGGCAGGTGAACGCATAAACACAATCAAACAATGGTAACGTGCCGTGCGTTCCGACTCGGGCACGCCTTTCAGTTCTTCCAGCATCTTGTTGTTGTTGTCTCCATCGCTGGCGTTCTCACCGGCATAACGTGCGGAATAGACACCCGGCCGGGCATCAAGCGCGTCGACTTCAATGCCGGAGTCATCGGAGATTGCAGGCAGGCCGGTATATTCTGCAGCATGCCGCGCCTTGATAATCGCGTTTTCAACAAACGTGGTGCCTGTTTCCGGCACATCAGGCACGTTAAATTCCGATTGCGGTATGACTTCTATATCAGTACCCGCAAATAGTTTATTAATTTCACGTACCTTGCCGGCGTTACCGCTGGCGAGCACAATCCTGGTAATTTTTTTCATGGTTGTTTAACTCTTATTAACCCTTTATCGCCGCCTGTTGCGCTGTGAATAATTCGCTGATGCCTTTTTCAGCCAGTGCCAGCATGCTGTTGAGTTCGTCTTTACTGAAAGGGTGGCCTTCAGCGGTGCCCTGGACTTCAATAAAGCCATTCTCGCTGTTCATGACTACATTCATATCGGTTTCTGCATTGGAATCTTCCGCATAATCCAGATCAAGTATCGGCGTACCGTTATAAATGCCGACAGAGACGGAAGCGACCTGGTGATGCAGCGGATTTTGTTCGATGATTTTTCTTTCAAGCAAATGCTGTATCGCATCGTGCAATGCCACCCATGCGCCGGTAATGCTGGCCGTGCGTGTGCCGCCATCGGCCTGAATAACGTCGCAGTCCAGGCTGATAGTGTTTTCCCCTAAAACTTCGAGGTTAATGCCGGCACGTAACGCGCGTCCTATCAGGCGTTGTATTTCCATGGTGCGGCCGCCCTGTCTTCCGCCGGCAGCTTCGCGGCGCATGCGAGAACCTGTAGATCGCGGCAGCATGCCATACTCCGCCGTTACCCAGCCCTGCGCTTTGCCGCGTAAAAAACCTGGTACTTTTTCTTCAACGCTGGCGGTGCAAATGACTCTGGTATCACCAAATTCAATCAGTACAGAGCCTTCTGCATGTTTAGTATAATTACGGGTAATGCTAATAGGTCGCATTTCATCAGCCTGGCGGTTGCTCGGTCTCATGTTGATCAATATCTCCAGATTAAAGTGCGCGTATTATA
Organism: Gammaproteobacteria bacterium; assembly: GCA_022340645.1. Lineage (GTDB taxonomy): Bacteria > Pseudomonadota > Gammaproteobacteria > SZUA-229 > SZUA-229. Next base: position 3,776 of record JAJDNP010000158.1, read on the forward strand.
CATGCCTGATTTGCCGACATGTTAGACTTGCGCAAATTAGCAGTTAAAACAAGAGGTGGTGGTATGACAAAAAGCATGACGGCGTTTGCGCGCACGCAGCAAAGCCTGGAGGAAGGGGAACTAATCTGGGAAGTACGTAGTGTGAATCACCGCTATCTTGAGCTGTATTTTAAAATGCCTGACGACTTTCGTGTTTGCGAACCCGCCTTTCGGGAAATACTGCAACAGCGTTTAAATCGAGGAAAAATAGAGTGCTATTTACGCTTTAATACAACCAGGCAACAGGCGGAGTCCATCATGGTCAATCTCCAGCAGGCGAGTGCATTGATACATGCCTGTCATGAAATAAACGATTTATTGCACCAGCCCTCAGAAGTAGACGCCCTTGAAATATTGAAGTGGCCAGGTGTTGTGCAGGAATCAAAAATGGACATGAAGCCAGTGTTGCAGGCGGCTGAGGCAGGATTGAAAACAGCTCTTGATGAACTGAGCGCAAACCGTCGGCGGGAAGGCGAGCGTTTACGTGAGATGATCCTGCAGCGTTGCAAGTCAGTTCAGCAGCTGGTGAATCAGACGCGTGAAAAATTGCCCGAGATTCATTCTCGCTATCAGCAAAGATTGCGGGAGCGTCTGGACGAAATAAAAATTGAAGTTAACAGCGACCGGCTGGAACAGGAACTGGTGCATCTTGCACAAAAAATGGATGTCGATGAAGAGCTGGATCGTCTGGACAGTCATCTGCAGGAAGTAAGCGATATCCTGAATCGCGATGAAGCCATCGGCCGCCGGCTGGATTTTCTGATGCAGGAACTTAACCGCGAAGCCAATACCCTGGGTTCAAAATCAGCCGATATTTCAAGCACCAATGCATCGGTCGAACTGAAAGTATTAATCGAGCAGATGCGCGAGCAGGTGCAGAATATAGAATAACATTCCACAGATGAACGCGGATGAACACAGATAAAAGCTTATTTTTTTTAATAATCTGTGGAATTGTTATTTTACTCTTTAAAATTTCAATTTAAGTTGTGGTGTCAGGTTTAAAGCTCATACGAATACTGAGGGCAAAATGCAAGACCTGGCCACATGCATGTACTATTGATACTCAAAAACATCTACAGTTGAATCTGGAATGAAATGGTTATAGTTTGTTCAGGTCTCGAGGGCAATGATTAATAATGACGTTAAAATGCCTGAGAGTGCTGTCAAAAACCATTTCACCGCATTAAACGCCCGGTTGCTCAGTCTGTCTATTGCTTTAAATAGCATAAGCTCTTTCTCCTAAGGTTTTAGTTAATAAATGCGTGTTTAACCTGCGTTTGTCGCACTCAGTGCTTCATTACCACTGGTTGCAAACGTTTCTAGCTTCTCGAAAAATGTTTTGTGGTCAATATAGTGTGATCCATCGCAGGAAAAGGTCATGCCGATAAGGCCATTGACCCGGTTAATCGAACCGTTGCGCATATATATCGTTTTGTCTGTTGTGCGCAGACGTTTAAACTCTTTCAAAATATCGATTGTGTGTTCCTCGCTTATTAAAGGCTGAAGGTGGTCTATTTTGCAGTCGCGAAACTGTTCAAGAAATCCCGGCTTCAGGACTTCGTCCAGCACAAACACACGGTAACGAAACGCATCATCGGCAAACCAGCAGGTTAACTGGCTCGATGAATAATGAATCTTGACGTGGAACGCGCCTTTGAACGTTAATAGCCGATACACGATCTCATGAATACGATCCAGTTCGGTATCGAACAAACTTTCAATTCGTGACTGCTGGAACAGGAAATTCCTTACCGAAGGATCTCCTTTAACTTGTAACCATCTATCCGGCATAGCTGTATCTCCTATATTGTCATTGATCGGTATTTCGTTAAGCGGGAACATCTATAATTCCTGACTAATTTACTCAGGAATTAGTATATAAATTATAAAGATAAATAATAATTGATATTATTAATCATTATCATAGAATATTATCTATGATAAATACTCGGGTCGGACAACTAGCCAGACGTATCAGTCTGCGGCAATTGCAGGTATTTGAGGCCGTTGCCCGGTTACTCAGTTACACGCGTGCTGCTGAAGAGCTTTTCCTGTCACAACCAACCGTTTCCATGCAAATCAAGAAACTGGAAACAGACATCGGGCTGCCATTGACAGAGCAGACCGGTAAAAAGATTTCACTGACAGAAGCCGGCATGGCACTGCACCATGCAACCCAGGAAATCCTTGGTACGCTAAGGCGTTTTGAAATGCAGATAGATGATCAGAAAGGCCTGCGCACAGGGCAGTTGAGGATAGCGGTGGTTACCACCGCTAATTATTTTGCGCCGCGTTTAATAGGCAGGTTTATCCAGAAGTACCCCGGTATTAACGTCACACTCGATGTCGGTAATAGAAGACACATTCTCGATAGAATGACTCAGAACATGGATGATCTGTATCTGATTGGTAAACCACCGCAATCAGCTGAGCTCGATTTTCAACCTTACCTGGAAAACCCCATGGTAATTATCGCACCCGTCAACCATAAGCTTGCAGGTAAAAAGGCCATTCCACTGGCAGCGATCGCTGAACAGCCATTTATTATTCGTGAGCCCGGATCAGGCACACGCATCGCGGTAGAGCAACTATTTTCCGAGTGTGGACTTAGTCTTAAAATCCGAATGGAACTCGGCAGCAATGAGTCCATCAAGCAGGGCATATCTGGTGGGCTGGGTGTTGCAGTCATTTCCCGGCATACAATTACCCGCGGCGATCTTAACGAGCTTACCATTCTTGATGTCGATCACTTTCCACTTTCCTGGCAATGGTATATTGGCCACCCGCGAGGAAAACGACTGTCAGTCGTGGCAAGAACATTTATTGATTTTATGTATAAAGCAGGACCTTCCTTGCTAGCGGATAGTATTGTCAGTGACAACACCGGTAACTAATACCGGGCATAACCATGCATCTTGATCTTTCTGTCCAATTCAAGTTGCAGAATATAGAATAACAAACAACAGAGGGTCGTTAGTTAGTAGTCGTTGGTCTTTCGTCAATCACAAATAACCAACGACTAATAACCAGGAACTACTCCTTAATACCCAGCAATTCGATTTCAAAAATCAGAGTTGAATTGGGTTCAATGATTTCGCCGCGCTGGTTTGTGCCGTAGGCCAGCTCGGAAGGAATAAACAGCTGCCACTTGTCACCAACGTGCATTAGTTGCAGGGCTTCGGTCCAGCCCTTGATGACGCCTTTTACCGGGAAGGTTGCCGGGCTGTTGCGTTTGTATGAACTGTCGAACTCGCGGCCATCAATCAGCGTGCCCCGGTAATGGGTGGTTACGGTGTCGGTGTCTTTCGGTTGCTTGCCGTCACCGGTGGTAATAATTTTGTACTGCAGGCCGCTTTCAGTGGTTATAACACCGGGCTTCTTGGCATTCTCTTCCAGGAAGGCTTTGCCAGCGGCCAGGTTTGCTTCAGCGATTGATGCCTGTTGCTTGATCAGTGCTTCCTGTAATTGTTGCTGGAACTCTGTTTTTGCCTTTAAGCGGTCATCATCATTTAGTGCAAGTTCCTTGCCAGCGGAAAAATCGGCAATGCCCTGGTTAAGTGCGTTGTAATCCAGGTCGATGCCCTGCGCCTGTAACCGCTGTGCGATATCGACACCAAAACTGTAGCTGGCTTTTTGTTTCAATGTCTGTGGCGGCTGGATAGTATTGCTTTGGTTATCGCAGGCATAAAGTGCTGACACGGCAACGATAACGCTGATTATACGGGAGAGGGCGGGCATAATTTTTCCTAATTGATTAATTCTGATGGTAGAATCTAACAGTTCATGTGTGCAACTTCAAGTAATCTTGTCGGTGTACAGCTATGCGTATTTTTGTGAAGGCGTGACTAAACCTGAACCATAGTAAGCCCCGCATGTCTATGTTGCACCTCAAACATTGTTAGGAGAATGTATGTTATTCGTTACCAGGCTATGCTTCTCTGCCTTATTGGTTTTCTCGGTATTTACTTCAACTGCCTATAGTGCATTGCCTGTAAGTGCTGAAGGGCAAGCTATTCCCAGCCTGGCACCAATGATCGCAAAAGTACGTCCCGCGGTGGTGAATATTGCAACACGCGGCTCTATCGACATTGAAAACCACCCTTTGCTGGATGATCCTATATTCAGGCGATTTTTCAAGGGATTCGAGAATATGCCGCAGCGCAAGGAATTTAAAAGCCTGGGATCGGGCGTCATTATTGATGAAGATGCCGGCTATATCGTGACCAACTTTCATGTGATTGATGGTGCGGATGAAATTGCCGTCACCCTGCATGACGGCCAGCAACTGGAAGCGAAAATTATCGGTGCGGACCCTGAAGCAGATGTCGCAATATTAAAAATCGATCATGATAAGCTGACAAGTATTCCGTTTGCCGATTCATCCGAACTGCGTGTGGGCGATTTTACCGTTGCCATTGGCAATCCTTTTGGTTTGGGCCAAACAGTTACTTCCGGCATTATTAGCGCGCTGGGGAGAACGGGTCTCGGTATAGAAGGTTATGAAGACTTTATTCAAACCGATGCATCCATTAACCCGGGCAACTCGGGCGGCGCACTGGTGAATTTACGTGGCGAACTGATTGGTATTAATACCGCTATTTTAGCGTCTGGCGGCAGCGGAAATGTCGGTATCGGCTTTGCTATCCCTATCAACATGATACGTGAATTAACTGACCAGCTGATCGAGTACGGTGAAGTCCGCCGCGGCATGTTAGGTGTCATTATGCAAAATCTGACACCTGAGCTGGCGCATGCATTTGGTATGGAAATGCGCCAGGGCGTGGTGATATCCCAGGTCATTGAAAATTCTGCTGCCAGTAAGGCCGGTTTAAAAGCCGGTGATGTCGTTACTGGAATCAACGGGGAGCCTGTTAAGAGTGCGTCGGCCATGCGCAATATGGTTGGTTTAATGCGTGTTGGCACAAAAATGGATATCCTGGTTATACGCGATGGCAAGGAGAAGACGCTGACAGCTTATATTGAAGATGCAATCGAACAGTCCCTCGCAGCTGAAAAAATCAATCCCAGATTAGCCGGGGCAGTTATTGAAAGTCACGATGAGGACGGCAATCAATTTCTTGTAGTCTCTGATGTGGTGCACGGCAGCGCGGCCTGGGAGGCACGCCTGAGAAAGGGTGATTTAATTTTGTCGGTAAATCGCAAACCAGTGAAAACACTGGGTGAATTGAAGCAGGTGGTGGCATACAATGATGAGCAGATTCTATTGAATGTGCAGCGTGGACAGACGGCTCTGTTTATTCTTATACAATAGAGCAGTGAATAGTTGATTTTGAGGTTAAGGTTGACTGAAACATCAGTTTTTTTAGATTATTATACTGTTCACTGTTCACTGTTCACTGTTCACTGTTCACTGTTCACTGTTCACTGTTCACTGTTCACTGTTCACTGTTCACTGTTCACTGTTCACTGTTCACTGTTC
>JAJDNP010000007.1 GCA_022340645.1 Gammaproteobacteria bacterium
ATCTGTGTTTATCTGCGTTAATCTGTGGACAAATGTACTTTGTTTAAAAATCACAGTGTTGCTTTAAATATGTCTACTAACAGAAGACGGCGTCGCAGGACGCGGTTGCCGGAAGAGCTGGCTGAAGCTGAAATCACTTCAATGTCAAATGAAGGCAGAGGTATTGCGCATATTGAAAACCGCACAGTCTTCATTGACCAGGCATTACCAGGCGAGAAAGTATTATTCAGATACACCCGGTTGAATAAAAATATCGCAGAGGGCCGTGCAGTTGAAATATTGCTGGCATCTGATTTGCGTATTGAACCGAAATGCTCTGTTTTTGAAATATGTGGCGGCTGCAGCTTGCAGCACATGTCTACCTCCGCACAGCTAGCGCTGAAGCAGTCCATGCTGCTGGATCAGTTGATGCACCATGGTGTTACACCGGGAGATATGTTAGCGCCGTTAATCGGTCCCGAATATGGTTATCGTCATAAAGCCCGGCTTGGCGTACGTTATGTAAACAAAAAACAGAAAATCCTGGTCGGTTTTCGTGAGCGTAATTCTTCATTTATAACGGATACAGCACGCTGCGAGGTACTGCATCCTTCAGTGGGAGAGATTATCAGCGAACTCGCGGAGTGTATTAATCAACTCGAAGTAAAACGCTTTATTCCTCAAATAGAGGTTGCGGTGGGCGACAACCAGTCGGTTCTGGTGTTTCGCCATCTCAGGGAGTTGCCGGCTTCAGACCGGCGGCTGTTAGCTGATTTCTGTGAGTTACATTCCCTGGTCTGTTATTTACAGGCAGGCAAGCCGGATAATCTGGAATTGTTGTATCCAGCAAACGTTGAGCCTTTATATTATCTGTTACCAGCATTTGATGAATCCGCAGCCAAGCTGAAAATCGAGTTCCAGCCATCTGATTTTACCCAGGTCAATCCGGATATAAATAAACGTATGGTGGCAAATGCGGTGAACTATCTTGATCTGAACAAAACTGACAGAGTACTGGATCTGTTCAGCGGTCTGGGCAATTTTTCTCTTGCCATGGCGCGGCAGTGTCAGCAGGTAACGGCAGTTGAAGGTTCGTTGGCCATGGTCAAAAAAGCCAGGGATAATGCATCACTGAATAATATTGCAAATGTCGAATACATTTATGCAGATTTGTATAGTGATGAAATCTTGAGGGCACCGTGGCTTAAACAGCAGTACCATAAAATTCTGCTGGACCCGCCACGCTCAGGTGCTGCAGAAATTTTGCCCGCACTGAAGAAAATGCAGGCAAAGGTGGTCGTCTATGTATCCTGTCATCCGGCAACATTGGCCCGTGATGCCGACGTGCTGGTAAGCGAATTGGGTTATTCGCTAACTAAAGCCGGCATCATGAACATGTTCCCGCATACCGCGCATGTTGAGTCTATCGCTGTCTTTGCAAAGTAGTTTTTTCGGCGGTTTCGACCGGCCGCCCGGGTAACCGAGTAATTACCTTGCTGAAGTAGAAAAGAACTGGCTGCTGATTGCCTGGGCGACTGTAGAGCCAAGCCGGTCTGCAAAACGCTGAAGAAGATCATCTTCTACTGTGTAGTTGACAATCGTTTCTGCGCCGATCACTTCTCGCGCTACGTAACTGGAACTGGCAAGCTCATCAACCAGGCCAATAGTAACAGCTGCTTCCCCAGTCCAGATTAAACCGGAAAAAAGGCCATCAACGCTGGTATCGAGCCGGTCTCCGCGGCCTTGCTTAACAGAATTGATAAACTGGTGATGAATTTCAGTTAGCATGTTTTGTATGTGTGCCATCGCTTTTTCATCAACCGGCAGGAATGGGTCGAGCAGGGCCTTGTTTTCACCCGCGGTTAAAGTACGGCGCTCAACACCCAGTTTTTTCATGGCATCGACAAAGCCAAAGTTATCCATGCGAACACCAATAGAGCCGACGATGCTGGCTTTATCTGCATAAATTTTATCGGCAGCGGAGGCAATATAATATCCGCCTGATGCGCAGATATCTGTTACCACTGCATACAGGGGAGTATCGGGGTACTTCTTACGCAACCGTACCATTTCATCGTAGACATAACCGGCCTGTACCGGTGAGCCGCCGGGACTATTGATTCTTAGTATCACACCGGCTGTGTTCTTGTTGTCAAAAGCATCACGCAGTGCAGTAACGATTTTGTCGGCACTGGCTTCTTCGTTATCCGCAATTACGCCATTTACCTCAACGAGCGCAGTGTGTTTTTCATTGAGGCTAACCTTGGTTAGACTGGCGTCGCCATACATATACAGGATTACGGCAATGTATATAAAGGTTAATAATTTAAAAAATATACCCCAGCGGCGAGAGCGGCGCTGTTCTTTCAGGCTGGATTCCGCCAGCTGGGTTAGCATTTCTTTTTCCCATGAAGGGTTGTTATCAGACATAATGAATTCCTGCTGTGCTTTTTATGCTAATTATGGTTTAAAAAATCGGATAAATCCTTGATATTGTGTAAACAAACCAGTGGCTTGTATTTTTCCAGCACATCGGCAGTGTGTACACCATGGGTGACGCCAATACAATTCATTTTGGCGCTGTTTGCCATTTGAAGATCAAGTTCGCTGTCACCTATCATGAGCGCTTCGTCAGCAGAGAAGTTTAACTCATTGAGTATTTCATGCAGCATTTCCGGATGAGGTTTTGATTTATTTTCTCCCGCGCAGCGGGTGGCGGTGAAATAACCAGCCATTTTATGTTCCGCAATGGCTTTTTCCAGGCCGCTACGGCTTTTGCCAGTGGATATCGCGAGTGTATAGCCTTCATTCTGAAGTTCATGCAGAAGATTATTAACGCCTGCAAAAAGCGGTGCTGGCACGGTATTGTCAAAAAGGTAATGCTGGCGATAGGTATCCGCGATACTGGATAATGTCCCGGCATGGTATTTTTCATCCAGTTCAGGATGCAGCTTTATTATTGCCTCCATCAGCCCCATACCGATAACATTTTTCGCCCGGGTTTCGTCGATATCAAAGCCTGCAACCTGTTTGCTCGCGTATTGCAAACTGGTCACTATACGTTCAATTGAATCGACCAGAGTGCCATCCCAGTCGAACACCAGAAGAGGGTATTGCTTCATTATTGTCTAGATTTTTTAGTTTTCGGGGTGTCTTAATTTCAGTAATAAAGTCTCCAGCTCATCACTGAGTGGAGCATATAAAGTTATGGGGTCGGTCAGAGGTAAATGCAACTGTAGTGCGTGCAGGAAAAGGCGTTTCAGGCCAAGTTCGCGAAAATATCGGTTGCTGGCCTTATTGCCATACTTGCTGTCACCGATAACAGCGTGGCCAGTATATGCCGCATGCACCCGGATCTGGTGGGTGCGGCCGGTATCAATGGTAATTTTCATCAGGCTGCAGTTAGCGAATATCTCTACAGGTTCGAAATGGCTAATAGCATAATCACCGGATTCGTCTGCCTGCATCATATGCTCCCCGCTGCGTTTTACTTTACTGATGCCAATATCAATCGTTTTTTTGCCGTTTTGCCACTGGCCATCGAGTAATGCGAGGTATGTTTTTTCAATATGATCAGTTTTTTCAGCGCGCAAAAGTTCATGTAATAAAGCGAGTATGCGGCGGTTTTTTGCAAGCAGCAGGCAGCCGCTGGTTTCGCGGTCCAGGCGGTGAACCAGTTCAATAGTCTGTTCAGGATAAATCTGTCTGAATGCCTCAATAATGCCAAAACGCAATCCGCTGCCTTTGTGCACAGCGAGACCGGATGGCTTGTTAATGGCGATGATGTCGTCGTTTTCGAAAAGAATGCTGTCCTTCAATGTTTGCATAACCGACTCAGGGACGGCGCTGTTTTCGACTTCTACAAGCTGAAGTGGCGGTAATCTCAGTGTATCGCCTGGCTGCAGCTTGTAATCCGGTTTTTTTCTGCCGCTGTTAACTCTTACCTCGCCGCTGCGCAATATGCGATAAATGTGGCTCCTGGGTACGCCTTTTAATTGCTTTAGCAGGAAATTATCAATGCGTTGCCCCGCCTGACTATCACTAATAGCAATCAGTTTTGCTCTATTATTCGCTGGCATCTTGATAATATATTTGTATGTGGATATTGCTTGACCAAAGCTTCGCAGTTTGACAGACTTGACTATTGGAGCGCCAGTGCTAAAAGTGTATATTAGTCAGTGCATTTGTCAGAAATATTGCCAGAAAATGCACAAACTGACATAAATAAAGGATTATATTCTTAATGAAGGATCAGCAAGATACCGAATAAATGTGGCAATTTCGCCGAATATAGCATCCAGTTCAAAACGTTTCATACAAAAAATGAACTTTTTGATACTGTCAATGCCTTATTTTATAACTGAATTTATGTATTTGCTGCGATAGTGTTTATTTAAATACAGACAGCAAATATGAAAATAAAAAGTACAAAACTATTTAATAATTTCAATGATTTTCCCGACATTCAATACTGATTACGCCGTTACTCTGCCAGAGCAATTGATGTTATCGCCCACACTATTCATGTGGGCGATACTCTGTATCTGTGCATTGCAGTACGCAGTCAGGCACATAAAACCAGTGCCGAAAACTCGCGTGGATAGTGTTTATACAGCGGGAGCACATACAGGTTTAACTGCAAATGAAGAGAATTCTTATCAATGCAGTCCAGAAGGAAGAAGTTCGAGTCGCCATGGTCGATGGCCAGCAACTCTACGATCTGGACGTCGAAGTCCCATCTCGGGAACAGAAAAAATCCAATGTTTACAAAGGTAAAATAACACGCGTAGAACCAAGCCTGGAGGCCTGTTTCGTTGATTATGGCGCTGAGCGCCATGGCTTTTTACCATTCAAGGAAGTTGCCCGTATGTACTTCACTGAAGAAGCACAAAAGGCATCAGGACGCCCTGATATTCGTACGGCCATAAAAGAAGGGCAGGAAATTATCATCCAGGTAGAAAAAGAAGAACGCGGCAACAAGGGTGCTGCGTTAACAACATTTATCAGCCTGGCGGGGCGTTACCTGGTACTCATGCCGAACAATCCCCGTGCCGGCGGTGTTTCCCGTCGTATCGAGGGCGAAGATCGAAACCTTATACGGGAATCCCTGAGTCAGCTTGAAGTGCCTGAAGGCATGGGTTTGATCGTACGTACTGCCGGTGTGGGTCGCAACACGGAAGAATTGCAATGGGATCTGGATTATTTACTGCATCTGTGGTCTGCCTTTGAAAAGGCCGCGGCAGAAAGACCGGCGCCGTTTTTGATTTATCAGGAAAGTGACGTCACGACTCGTGCATTAAGAGATTATTTTCGCAGCGATATTGCCGAGGTTTTGATCGATTCAAAAGATGTTTATGATGCGGCTATGGACTTCGTACAGCAGGTGATGCCTAACAGCGCACACAAGATCAAGCTTTATAGTGATACTGTGCCACTGTTTAATCGTTTTCAGATTGAGAACCAGATTGAGTCGGCTTACCGCCGTGAAGTACTGTTGCCCTCCGGTGGCGCCATCGTGATTGACCATACCGAGGCGCTGACGTCGATTGATATCAACTCTGCTCGTGCTACCAAAGGTGGTGATATCGAAGAGACCGCGACGAATACTAACCTGGAAGCGGCAGATGAAATTGCCCGTCAATTGCGCTTGCGTGACCTCGGCGGTCTGGTGGTCATTGATTTCATTGATATGCTCAATAGCCGTAATCAGCGGGCTGTCGAGAATCGTCTAAATGAGGCAGTGAAACCGGACCGGGCGCGTGTGCAGATTGGACGTATTTCACGATTTGGTCTGCTGGAAATGTCACGCCAGCGGCTAAAACCTTCTTTAGGCGAATCGACACAGATAGCATGTCCGCGCTGTGCAGGACAGGGCACAATACGTACCGTTGAGTCTTTATCACTTTCCCTGGTACGTATCCTTGAAGAGGAAGCATTAAAAGCGGGTACAGCGAGAGTTGATATTCAGGTACCGGTTGATGTTGCGACCTATATGCTTAATGAAAAACGCCAGGCGATACAGGATATCGAAAAACTTTCCGGCGTTCACATACTGATTGTGGCGAATCCCACACTGGAAACGCCTCAGTATAAAGTTGACCGCGTGCGTAAGTCTGAACATGATGAAAATGATGAAACCGCCAGTTATCAACGCGCGGAAACTGATACTCAATATACGATTGAACCAACTCCGCTAAAACAGATACAGCCAGAGAAGGCCGCAGTTTCCAGAATAACTCCCGGAAAACGACCTGCAGAAAAAGCCCCCGTTGTTGAGGTTAAAACCAGTTCAACAAGTTTGTTTAGTAAAATTGTATCCATTTTGAGTGGAGAGAAGAGCGATAAAACAAAAGACACAAAGCCGGAGGAAGAGTCAGCATCAGCGAAGCAACGAAACCAGCGCAATGCACCGAAATCCGCTCAAAACCGCAGCCGCAGTGGCCGGGGACGTCGTGGCCGCAAGCCGGGCAGTCAGCAGGAATCTTCAAATAAGCCTGTAAAGAAACAGGCAAAAACGGCTGCGGAAAAAACCAGGGAAACGTCCGACAAATCTAAAGACGCAGCACAAGCCGGTGGCAAATCAGCTTCACAGACAGGCCGTGGTCGCCGTCGCCGGAGCAGTAATCGCTCAAAAAGTGCTGAATCGAAAAGTGGCAATGCTGAGCAAAAGGTAAGCACGGCATCCCCACAGAACAACTCTCAAGCTAACTCTCAATCCGATGTTGTCACAAAAAATGCTGATAAAAGCAGTATTGAGGAGAAAAATTCTCCTGCACCAGCGATAGTGGAAAGCGCTATGGCCGGGAAATCTAAACCTGAGAAAACGAATGTTGATCAACCGGCTGCGAATGAAAGTAAGGCTTCCGCAATACAGGGCGATCAGCAGCCGCAGACAAATGATAATAGACCCGCGGTAACCTCGATCGATGAATTTCGGTGATATCTGCTTGACTTGATGAGTATGATTGAAGCCGGCTGACAACTGGCAACGTGTGATTCAGGGCAACTACGGTGTTGCCCTGCAAACTAACCTGGTATGTCAGCACTTTTTTGCGTAAGCAGCGATAAACTGCTTGCCTGGATATGGTCAAGCAAACCTTCTGCCGCCTCTTGCACCATGTCTAACACAATCTCAAAACCACGACCCTGGCCATAATAGGGATCAGGCACTTCTAATTCGTCACAGGCGGAAAATTCGAGAAACAGGTGGATTCTGTCTTCAAAACCCTGCGGACAGATGGATAACAGGTCATCTTTATTATCATTATCCATCGCGATTACATAATCAAATTCCAGAATGTCATCACTGCTAACACGGCGTGCGCGTTGCTTGCTTAAGTCAATATCGCGTTTCTGTGCCGCTTTCTGCGCGCGCAGATCAGGCGCAGCTCCTACGTGGTAAGCGTGAGTCCCGGCTGAATCAATATAAATCAGGTCCTGCAGGCTTGCCTGCATAACTTTGTGCCGAAATACGCCCTCTGCGGTTGGCGAACGGCAAATATTGCCCATACAGACAAATAGTACTTTGACTTGATGCATATCTTAAATACGTGGATATATCAGGGCTTTTAACCAGTTTGAAAGCCGTTAATTTATTTTCGGTTCTGAATCATATTGTACACTAAAACAGGGTGCTCAATTCCGGCCCGCAAACAAACTGACGATGAAAATGATAGCTCAGCTGTTAGTCAACAGCAGGTTACGGTCGCACTAAGCTCCGCTCACATGGATAATGGCTGAAAGTTTCCATGTCGCCATTATTGTCGGTATATTTAACATTCTACTAATCTATAGCACAGCGTGAATTCTGCATGATATTGATAGTATTGGTGTTATCGATTGTGGCTTAAATTTTGCTTCTATCTATGCAGTCACTTACCGGAACTCATCTGAAGGGTTCTGGTGCCGGAGTTCAGTTTTACCACTGGACGTTCATAGTAGATATAAATGAGACAAAAGGACCGTAGATAATCGTGATTACTAACAGAGCAATAATTTACGCCATTGTGGTTAATATAATTTATTTCTGCTTTTCCGGGTATGCAGTAGCATATCAGCGATATAATGCCCCGCAACAGCAAAATGATACCGGAACTGATGCTACTGCTCTCGCAGAGTTATACCCGCAACCTTCAGATTACCTCTGGCTGGAACAGCATCAGCTTACCGCAAGAGCATATGATGCGCTGCAATTTATCGCCGACTCAATCAGTCACGGTCTCAATCCCAATGATTATCATCAGGACCTGTTAGAGCAACTTGATCCGGCGCAGGATGTATCGAATGCGCATATTTTCGACCTGATGCTCAGCGATGGCATATTAAAGCTGATACGTGACATTTCCACAGGCCGTCTGGATCCTGCTATCGTTGACCCTAAATGGGCCATTCCTCGTGCACCATTCAATGCTGTTGAATTTCTGCGCGAGGCGCTAGCAGGTAATCAGTTTAAAGAACATCTGTTATCGCTCGTTCCGACAAATGGCCAGTACCGTCGACTGGAAGCGGCGGCAAAACGTTACCAGCAATATGTCGACCGTGGCGGCTGGTCAACAATTGCGCTGTCAACAACTGTGCATCCAGGCGAGACGAGTCGGATCATTCCGGCTATACGCGATAGACTGGTTTTCGAAGATGCGTCTCTAGCTAATATCAGGCCAATTCACTACGAAAATTACGATGAGAAACTGGAACAGGCTGTGCGGCAATTTCAGCGCCGCCATAGCCTGGTGGCTGATGGCGTTATCGGCCCGGCAACAATTCTCGCGATGAACGTCTCGGCAGCAACACGATTGCAGCAGATAAAAATCAACATGGAACGATTACGCTGGCTCCCTGATAAGCTCGGAGATCGTTATATCATGGTAAATCTGGCCAACTATCAGCTGACTGCTATCGAAGATGAACAGGTAAAATTAAACATGCGTGTTATCGTTGGTAAAACGAAACGTCCTACGCCGAGTTTTAGCAGCAAAATGACCCATATTGTCTTCAACCCGCGCTGGCATGTACCAGGTAAACTGGCACGTCTTGATTTACTGCCCAGGCAACAGGCCGATCCGGATTACCTTGCCAGTCATAATTTTCGTGTTTTTATCAATGAAGCAGGTAAAAGAACCGAAGTCGATCCTGAATCTATCGACTGGCAGTCGTTGTCAGCACACAATTTTCCCTACACACTCAGGCAGGAACCCGGTGATAACAATGCCCTTGGCAGGCTTAAATTTGTAATACCAAACCCGTGGGCAATCTATTTGCATGATACGCCGTCAAAGAGCCTGTTTAATCGAACTCAGAGAAACTTCAGTTCAGGCTGTATTCGGGTTGAAAACCCCCTGGCGCTGGCATACTTCAGCCTTACCAGCAGTAATTCGAAGTCTTCACTAGAGGAAATTCTGAATACTGAGGACGTTCATAAGACAAAACTGGAGCAGCCATTAGCCGTTTATGCAATCTACAGCACTGTCTGGTTTAACGGCAATGAGCTAACATTTTCGCCTGACAGCTACCATCGTGACCAAAAAATGGCAAAATATCTCTAAGATTTATGCTTTATATCTCTGATTATCCATAGAAATTCGCTATACTCCAGGTAAAATGCCGTCGAAATTTTATTAGACAGGCGCCTGTGAGTATAGAATATTGAACTACTTTGATCGACAACAAGTAAAAACACAAATTAAAACCAGCTGTAGCCGCCGTCGCTTTTTACAATTTGGCGTCGGAGCTACAGCCGCATTATTTTTACCCAGTGCCTTCGCCAAGCAGCAATCACCGGTTGATTTCAAAAGCATCGACGTTCTACCTGAACGTAAGCTGTCACTAATAAACCTGCACACCGGGGAACAATTAACTGCGACCTACTGGGCAGAAGGCGAATATCAAACCAGCGAACTAAAGGCGATTAACCATATCTTACGTGACCACCGTACCGGTGATGTCCATCGGATAGATAATGAATTACTTGATCTGCTGAATATTCTGCATCGAAAAATGGGCGGCAAGCAGGCGTTCGATGTCATCTCCGGTTATCGTTCACCAGAAACCAATGCCGCATTGCGTCAGAAAAGTTCTGGTGTTGCTAAAAAGAGCTTCCATATGGCAGGCAAGGCTATAGATATCCGGCTGCCTGGCTGCCAGTTGTCGGAGCTGCACAAAGCGGCCTTGGACTGTAAGATTGGTGGTGTCGGTTATTACCCGGAATCAGACTTTATTCATGTTGATACCGGTCCGGTACGCCGCTGGGGATAGCGGCTGGATTAAGCCCTGGCGGTGATTCTATCCGTCAGCATAAAATAACCATATCTGCCGATACAGGGCATGATGACTCGCTGCCTGGATGTTCCTGCTCCAGGCTTTATTGAGCAGCCTGATCATAATCCCGCAGGCAGTTACCTGACAGCACCATAAAAGCTTTGGTTTGCCCCGATCTGTATTGATAGATTAGCGCTTCATTCGCTAATCCGTTAATATTCCCCCTTTTTTAGCCCTTGAACAAAGCCCATGTTGCGGATACATAACAGCCTGACAAAGAAAAAAGAAGTTTTTAAACCGATCGAGCCCGGCAAGATAAAAATGTATGTCTGTGGCATGACGGTTTATGATCTGTGCCATCTGGGACATGCACGTGTACTGGTCGTGTTTGATACCGTGACGCGGTATCTTCGCTATAGCGGCTATGACGTCACGTATGTGCGTAATATCACGGACATCGATGACAAGATTATTAACCGCGCCAATGAAAATGCTGAAGACTATTCTGAGTTAACCGAACGTTTCATCAGGGCGATGCATGAGGATGCTGCCGAGCTCGGTGTATTGCCACCGGATGAAGAGCCGCGTGCAACAGCTTCCATGCAGCAAATCATCGACATGGTGAAGGCCCTGCTTGATAAAGGCTTTGCCTATACCGCACAAAGTGATGATGGCCAAAGCATGGTACAGGGTGATGTTTATTATGATGTCAGCGCCTTTGAAAACTACGGCAAATTGTCGGGTAAAAAACTGGATGAGTTGCGTGCCGGTGAGCGTGTTGCAGTCGATGAAAATAAAGATGACCCGCTGGATTTTGTGCTATGGAAAGCGGCGAAACCGGGTGAACCGTCATGGGACTCTCCCTGGGGCAAAGGCCGGCCAGGCTGGCACATAGAATGTTCGGCGATGTCCACCTGCTGCCTGGGCAATCATTTTGATATTCACGGTGGTGGTCAGGATCTTCAGTTTCCTCATCATGAAAATGAAATAGCACAGTCCGAAGCGGCGACCGGTGAGCCGTTTGTCAATCTGTGGATGCATAATGGCTTTGTTCGTATCAATGATGAAAAGATGTCCAAGTCTTTGAATAATTTTTTTACCGTGCGTGAGATTTTGAAGTTGTACAAAGGCGAGGAGATTCGCTATTTTGTACTGGCAAGCCACTACCGCAGTCCACTGAATTATTCTGACCAGTTACTGGATAATGCACGCACCGCGCTGTCGCGTTTATACAATACCCTGCGCGGTCTTCAGGTACCTGAAGATTACGATGAAAATGACCCTGCAATCGAAAAATTCAGGCAGGCCATGGATGATGATTTCAACACGCCCGAAGCGTTAGCTGTGTTGTTTGATCTCGCCGGCCAGGTTAATCGTTTGCGAACAGATGATCTCGATGCAACACTGCAAAAAGCAGCGGTGCTGAAAAAACTGGCCAATGTGCTGGGGCTGCTGGAGGCTGATGCCGAGCAGTTTTTACAAACAGGCGCGGGCGAAGACACGGATGAAGACAAAATTAACGCATTAATTGAGGCAAGGAAACTTGCCAGGGAAAATAAAGACTGGGCTGAAGCCGACCGGATTCGCTCCGAGCTGGACGCGATGGGCATTGTCGTGGAGGACAAGGATGGTAAGACTGCCTGGAGAAGGTCCTAGCTGTCGGTTGCAGGCTTCTTCAACAAAACATAAACCGCACCACTGCCGCCATCTTTTAGCTGCGCAGAATGAAACGCCAGCACGTTATCGACGGCGCGCAACCAGCGGTTAACCATGGCTTTGATTATCGGTTTGTCTTTGGAGCGAAACCCCTTGCCATGTACGATGATTACGTGACGTATCCCTGCCGTGACACACTCATCGAGAAACTTTAACAGTTCCTTTCGGGCCTGGTTGACGGTCAGGCCATGCAAATCAAGTAGATCTTCAACAGGATTTTTTCCCTGGCGTAATTTTTTTAGTGCCCTGGGTTGTAAACCACTGCGGGAAAAGTCCAGTATGTCGGGGCAGTCATGCAAGATGTCGCTATCGGAAAAGACGTCATCAATGATATGGTCGTGGATTTCGTGGCCAGGTTCTGGATGTATTATTTTCGGCGCTTTTTTCAGTTTTACTTTATTATCCGGTTTTAACGGGGTGACATCACGCATGGCTGAGCGAAATAACGATTCTTCATCATTTTTTATTGAATCATCACTCATTACTGCTCTCGTATGCGGTATAGTCCGTCTTTAAATATTGTTGTATTGTATCGTGAATAGTCGAAGTTGTCGTAGCCACCCATATTTCATATGAATGCTGTAAATCATACATATCATTATGATTATAAAATTAACTATAGTTATATTAGAAAAGTACTCTATGTACCTGACAACGCTATGCAGTTTTTGGAAAAATACTGCATTCCGATGAGATATTCGGGCTAGTGCATATTTTAGTCAGTAATGATGATGGTTACCGGGCGCCGGGTATTGCAGTGCTCGCCAATGCACTTTCTGTCGAATATGAAATTTCCATTGTCGCACCGGAGCGTAATTGCAGCGGGGCGAGTAATTCGCTGACGCTGGAACGCGGTCTGCGCGCCTGCCAGATTGCAGAAAACTCATTCTATGTTGATGGTACGCCAACAGACACTGTACATCTGGCCGTTACCGGGCTGCTAAAAAAAATGCCCGATATGGTTATATCCGGTATCAATGCCGGCGCAAATATGGGTGACGATGTGTTATATTCTGGTACCATAGCTGCAGCAATGGAAGGGCGCCACCTCGGACTGCCTGCCATTGCGGTATCGATGAATTCATACATGCCCGCACATTTTGACACGGCAGCGAAAGCGGTACTTCAACTGCTGAAAACGCTTAACAAGGGTTCGTTTGCCGCCAGTACAATTTTGAATGTTAATGTGCCTGATATTCCCTGGGCTGATATTAAAGGTTTTAAGGCAACCCGACTTGGCAACCGGCATAAATCGGAAGGTATGATCATGCAGCGGGATCCGCGAGGTGACCCTATGTACTGGATCGGCCCGCCGGGTGAGGCGCAGGATGCCGGGGAAGGGACGGATTTTTATGCGGTCACCCAGCATTATGTTTCAGTGACGCCATTGCAGATTGATTTAACCCGATATGATAGCCTTGCAGAACTGGAAAACTGGCTGATGATACAACACTATTAAAATAATGTTTATCATTGGTCTCAAATTTAAGGGCCGTGGTTATGGCTTATTGATTTATCAGGACGCCTGAATACATCCATGCATGTTTTACTGCAATGTCCTGTTGCGGAAGCTTGATAAATCAATGAGTCACACCATCAAAATCTGCTGAGCTAAAAGAATATAAGTAACGAAAAGTTTGGTACTAAAAACACGTGCAGATGATAACTAACGATATTCAAGGCATAGGCATGACTTCGCAACGCACACGTGACCGGCTGGTTGAGCGTTTGCGTGAGAAAGGTATCAGAAATGAATATGTACTGGAAGTCATGAGAACTACACCGCGTCATATTTTTGTTGATGAAGCGATGGCGCATCGCGCCTATGAAGATACTGCATTACCAATCGGGCATGGCCAGACGATCTCACAGCCATATATTGTGGCCCGTATGACGGAAATATTACTTGAAGGCGGTATTCCCGATGTGGTGCTGGAGGTTGGTACAGGTTCTGGTTATCAGTCAGCGATACTGTCGCGATTAGTGCCCAAGGTTTATACCGTTGAGCGTATTAGCGCCTTATTACAAAAGGCACGAGATGCACACCGTAAATTGGGGTTGCTGAATGTATTCTCCAAGCACAGCGACGGATCATGGGGCTGGCAGCCTAACGCACCGTATACTGCGATTATGGTAACGGCCGCACCCCGGGCGGTACCGCCGAGCCTGCTGGAACAACTTGCTGTTGGCGGCCGCATGGTCATCCCTGTTGGTAATCTAGATGGCGCCCAGGAGTTAAAAGTATATACACGTACAGCCGAAGGTATCGAGGAATGCACAATGGAGCATGTGCACTTTGTACCATTACTAGATGGAGCCGTAAGATAATGTTATTTGCAGGAATATATAACAGCATGATGAGATGGTCTGCACATCCGCATGCCGAGCGTTATTTAGCCGCAGTAAGTATGTTTGAGTCAGTCTTTTTTCCGGTGCCAACTGCACTGATGGTGGCACCTATGGCAATCGCAACACCGCAGCGTGCGGTGCGCATTGCAGTAATTGCAACCATTATGTCGGTCATCGGAGCTGTCATTGGTTATTACCTGGGTTACTTCGCAATCAGTGCTATCGAACCAATATTGCAGGATGTCGGTTACTGGGACAAGTATCTGACGGCACAACGCTGGTTTGGGCAATGGGGCTTCTGGGCAATAGTAGTTGCAGGATTTTCGCCCATTCCATTCAAGCTGTTTACGCTGTCAGCCGGTGCGCTATCAATGGCATTGCTGCCTTTTGTGCTTGCTTCAATCGTGGGCAGGGCTGGACAGTTTTTCCTGGTGTCGCTGTTAATGGCATGGGCAGGACCCAAGCTGGAACCGGTCGTGAAAAAATATATTGAGTGGCTTGGCTGGTTATCTGTTTTGATCATTGCTTTGGTAATATATTTCCATAAGTAAAATAAATTAATGTTTCGACATTTTTGTTTTTTTCTAACAGCGGTTTTGTTTGCTGGTTTGCAAACAGCCTGTTCGAGCACTGGCGAAAAATGGAATCCTGATGATTACACCGTAAAATCGGGTGATACAATCTATTCAATCGCCTGGCGCTACGAGCTCGATCCAGAAGAATTTGCTGCCTGGAATAACCTGGGGTCATCCACTTTCATTAAACCCGGACAGCGCCTGCATACTCGTGAGCCGCATGATTTTGCTGCATCGGGCAAGCCAAAAAATAGCAGTTACCCTGAAAAAATTGCTTATGCTACAAAAGGCCCAACACAGGATAAATTATCCGATACAAATATTGCTTCAAAATACTCTGCAAATACCGCATGGGTGAAAGTCGAAAAAAACGATACGCTGTACAGCATATCAAGGCAATACGGCGTCGGTATTAAGCGGCTGGTACAGCTGAACCAGTTAAAAAATGCTTCAATGATTCAACCGGGCCAGAAAATATTTCTGAAGCCCCAGGAAACCACAGCCAGCTCATCAACGCAAAAGGATAATAGTCACACGCAAGCAGCGGTTTCTCGATCCTCACCGGATGAAGGCCGGCAAGCAGATTCACAAATATTCAGCTGGCCTAAAAAAGTTCGATGGCAGCGCCCGGCAAATGGTAAAGTGATTAAACAGTTCAATCGTCGACGCAGCGATGCAAAGGGTATTGACATCGCAGGTAAGCTGGGTGAAAACATTGTTGCCTCAGCAGGCGGCAAAGTGGTTTACAGTGGTGACGGCTTAATAAGTTATGGCAAGCTTATTATTATTAAACACAATGAAACCTACTTAAGTGCTTATGCCTATAACCATAAGCTGCTGGTGAAAGAAGGCGAAGTCGTTCAAGCGGGACAAATAATTGCCGAGATGGGGCGCAAGGATGGATCGTCGCCACGGTTGCATTTTGAAATAAGAAAAAATGGAAAACCCGTTGATCCGCTGAAATACCTGTCATGAAAATACATCAGCTCACAGCAGTTCAATTTATGTTTGAGTGTATATATAACCTACCCAAAAGGAATATCCGCTCTTGTGTCTTCTATAACATGAAACCACAATATACTGTGTTTTACGAGTTAAACATGAATTAAATTCTGGTTTTTTTTAATAATTGCTTGCTTACTAAACAGAAATGATGATATAAGAATTTTTCATCAGATGTATGACATTAAAAGGGACCTGTAAGTATATGGAACTTTAGGGGTAATGACTGCCCCTTTCTTACAAACTAAATGCGTAAAAAACAACTATAATAAAACACATTTAAGGGTATGGTACAATCATGATCGAAGCAATTGCTGATTCTAAAAAGGTAAAGGAGCCAGAGACTGACGTCTTTATGATAGATGGCGGGGATGACATTGACCACGATGAGATTGAAATGGATGATGATCAATCACCAGAAGAATTTTCACAATCAGCCAGTGAAAACGATGCGGTAACTCAACTCGAAGTTGATCCAGATGCCAAGGTAAACCGTAAGGAGCTTGACGCAACACGTTTATATTTACGTGAAATAGAAGGTTCTCCACTTCTTACTGCAGAAGAAGAAGTTTTTTATTCCCGTAAAGCTTTAAAAGGCGACATGGAAGCACGTAAGAAAATGATTGAATGTAATCTTCGTCTGGTGGTGAAGATTTCTCGTCGTTATATGAACCGTGGCCTGGCACTGCTTGATCTTATTGAAGAAGGCAATTTGGGCCTGATTCGCGCCGTTGAAAAATTCGATCCTGAAAAAGGCTTCCGTTTTTCGACTTATGCCACCTGGTGGATTCGCCAGACAATTGAACGTGCGCTGATGAATCAGACGCGTACTATCCGTTTACCCATCCATGTAATCAAAGAATTAAATGTGTACCTGCGTGCTGCTCGCGAGTTAGAACAGACCATGGACACAGAGCCAACAGCAGAAGACATTGCGAAAATGCTGAACAAACCGGTCGCCGGCGTTGAGAAGATGCTGGGCTTGCGTGATCGCGTAACATCAGTTGATGTGCCTGTTGGCAAAGAAAATGACCGCCCATTACTGGAAATTGTTGCTGATGAACGTGTTCCGGCGCCACCGGAAATGTTACAGAGTGAAGATGTTATGGCTAACCTGAGTGTCTGGTTAGACCAGCTTGATATAAAGCAGCGAGAAGTACTGGTGCGTCGCTTCGGTTTAAATAACCACGAACGTACAACATTGGAAGATGTTGGCAAGGAGCTGGGGGTAACGCGCGAGCGTGTTCGCCAGATTCAAATGGATGCACTAAAGCAACTGCGTAAGATCCTGGAAAACCAGGGTTTTACTGAAGAGTTGCTGTTTCATGATTAAATGATGCGGATTTATAATTAATAAAGATTTGACAACGCTATACCTTTAGCACTCTCATTAAGCGGATACTTCATAGCATCCGCTTTTTTATTGGTTAATCGCGTGCTGAAATTCAGCAGAAAAGTTACTCAGGTGTTCGGTTGTAAAAACCGCAAGTTAAGGACTTTAGATGCGACTAAATTGCCAAAGGAACGAATAATATAATATATCTCGCCCTGGCGAGATAAACAAACAGCACAGGTCACAGATAAAGGCGACAACCTCATCAGGCAGGTAAAAAAACCGCCGCATGGCCATCGGTTCAGCTATCAGCCGGTGGAGTATTTACACCTGCACATTATACCTGCGGAGTTAGAAACTAGCTGTTCTGTATCAGGCCCGCCACCACATCGCGGCCTTCGCCCATCAAAATATTATAGGTTCGACAGGCAGCGCCGGTATCCATGAATTCGATGCCGATGCCGTGCTTAATGATGGCGGAATATACTTCAACAGCGGGGAATACCAGGCTGTTGCCGGTACCGATTATAATCAGTTCGGGGTTAAATGATAAAAGCTGATCGATATGATTTGCCTGTAATGACTCGATAGCAGCGATTTCCCAGTCTGTTTCCAGTTGGGCGGCAGTAACTATCAGGCTGCTACTGAATGTTTTGCCATTAATGCAAATGCTGTTGCTATCATAAGATGTAATGACATAACCTTCATGCGGTAAATCTTGCGCGAATTTCATTTGAATAATCCGGTTATTTCATAGAAACGATAATTATATGCCGGAACATGAGAATATAAACAGGACTATTGGTGCAGTTTTGTTGGCCTGCATTTATTAACCCGGTGACAATATATATCGCCGGGTGAATAGTACATGTTATCAGCTGAATGCAGTAGAATACGAATTTTTTTAGGCTATTTGAGTTGTGGAGAACATCTTGGACGCAATTAAAGTAGGTTTATTGGGCCTGGGTACAGTTGGCGGCGGAACAGCGACAGTATTATTAAGAAATGCGGAAGAAATTCAGGCGCGTGTCGGGCGCGCGATCCATATTGTGCATGCTGCCGGCCTGGGTATTCATGCGCAAACTATCCTTGATCCTGCGACATGCAAACTGACTGAAGATGCATTCGAAGTTGTTAATGACCCCGATGTTGAAATTGTGGTTGAACTTATCGGCGGCTATACACTGGCAAAAGAACTGGTGCTTAAAGCCATAGAGAATGGCAAACATGTCGTCACAGCCAATAAAGCATTGATTGCTACTCACGGTCCGGAAATCATGAAAGCAGCGACAGCACAGGGTGTGAGTGTCTGCTACGAAGCGGCAGTAGCGGGTGGCGTGCCAATCATTAAAGCCATGCGTGAGGGCCTGGCGGCGAACAGGATACGGTGGGTCGCGGGCATTATAAATGGCACCGGTAACTTCATATTGAGCGAGATGCGCAGTAAAGGCCGTGAGTTTGCCGATGTGCTGAAAGAAGCACAGGAGTTAGGTTATGCCGAAGCGGACCCGACGTTTGATGTGGAAGGTATCGATGCCGCCCATAAACTCACCATTCTCGCTTCGCTGGCGTTTGGTATTGAACTGCAGTTTGACAAGACATATACCGAAGGTATAAGCAGGATTACTCCGGAAGACGTGAGCTATGCTGAAGAGCTGGGTTATCGTATTAAACACCTCGGTATTACACGAAAAACAGATAAGGGCATCGAGTTGCGTGTTCACCCCACCCTTATTCCTGAAAAACGGCTGATAGCCAATGTTGATGGCGTGATGAACGCGGTGCTGGTACAGGGGGACGCCGTTGGCCCGACATTGTATTACGGTGCCGGCGCCGGTGCTGAGCCGACAGCTTCCGCGGTGATTGCCGATATTATTGATACGGTGAGAACCATTGATGCACCTTTACATCATAAAGTGCCACTGCTCGGTTTCCAGAATGATGCGATGCGGGATACACCGGTGCTGTCGATTGACGATGTTGAGTCTGCTTACTACCTGCGTATGGAAGCTGAAGATCACCCGGGCGTGTTAGCGGCGGTGTCAGCAGTATTTGCGGAAAACAATATCAGTATCGAGGCGGTTTTACAAAAAGAGCCTGCTGCTGGTGAGGTCCGTGTTAACCTGATTATGCTGACACAGAAATGTATAGAGTCGAATATTAACCTGGCAATACAGGCGATAGAAAAGCTGGATTCAATTCATCGTGAAGTCGTGCGTATTCGCATGGAGCATCTGGACTAGCATATGCTGAACAGTTATCAGGCATAGCTGTCACAAAAACGAAAGGATTTCTTTTTCAATTTCGTCTTTTTCTATTACTGATTTCTGTGCTACAGCTTTATCGAACAGCCCATTGATGATGGCTGGTATTTCTATCCCGGCTTTATCGGCAATCGACTTCAGTGCATCGATATCACGTGCACCAGCTTCACCGGTTAACGCACTGGCAATCACCGGTGAGAACTTGGTCCACTCCGCGGTTGAATAAATTATGGTTTTCAGCGGCTTGTCACGGCAGGTCTCATATGTTTTAAAACAGGTTGCTGTGTGCGGGTCCATGAGATAGCCTTTGGCAAAAGTATCCCTGATATATTTTTTGCCTTCGTCATCTTCGCAGTAATCGGCGGCGAAAACAGTCTGTATTGTTGCCAGCTCAGCATCTGTTAACTGGTAGTATTTGTCATTGTCCAATTGATACATCAGTTCTTTTGTGCGCTCGGCGCCAAACAAATCAAAATATACCCGTTCAAGATTGGATGACTTCAGAATATCCATCGCTGGCGATGTTGTAGCGATAACTTCTGAGCCTCTTAAATCGTAAGCACCGGTGTTGATTAGCCGTGTCAAAATATTATTCCTGTTGGAAGCAATCAGGATTTTTTCGACCGGCAGTCCCATCTTCATGGCGTAATAGCCGCCCAGGGCGTTGCCAAAGTTACCGCTGGGAACATTCAGATAGACTTTCTCGCCCATCTGAATTGCATTCTGGCGGACCAGTTCGAGATATGAATGGATATGGTATATCGTCTGGAAAATAATACGGCCAAAGTTGACCGAATTGGCCGCGGACAAATGAATATTTTTTTCTTTTAAGGTCGCTTTGAAATCTTTTGATGCCAGCAGGTGTTTCAGCGCGCTTTGGGTATCGTCAAAGTCACCCTTGACGCCGATAACTTTCAGGTTTGCCGCATCCTCGGTAACCATCTGCAGCCGCTGCACATCCGAAGTGCCGCCATCAGGATACATACAGGCAACCAGCACATTGGCCCTGTTCTTGAATGTTTCCAGTGCTGCGGGGCCGGTGTCACCGGAAGTGGCGGTCAAAATAAGATACTGCTCATTGCGGTTTTGTGCGATGGCGGACAGTACCACGCCAAAAGGCTGCAGCGCCATATCCTTAAAGGCGCGGGTTGGACCATGCCATAGTTCACTGACATAAAGATCATCTTCAACTTTAACCACCGGAACGGGATTGGCAGCATCGTCAAAATTATCATAAAGAGACAGTGCCCTGTGGATAATATCGGCATCGATATCGACATCGAAGGCGGTTAGCATGGCACGTGCCAGTGTTTTATAGTTTGAATGAATATGGCTGTTTAAAAAGTCGATGCCCAGATCAGGCAGGGACTCGGGGGAATACAGACCGCCAAAAGAAGAAATAGGCGAAAGAATAGCTTCAGAGAAGCTGATTTTTTCAGGATGCTGTCCGTCGTTGCCGCGTGTTTCGATAAAATGCATTGTGGATCCGGATTCTGTCTCTGTAAAAAATTCAGCGAATTATAACGAAATTATGAGAAGGCTTCCTTAGCAATTTCAGGATATTTTTGTTTGCCTGAAACAAAAAGAAAAACTTTTATTCTTCCGCAAATAAACGCAAAAAACGCAAATAGCTTTATATTGTTGTATCTTTTTTATTTTGAACTCAGAGAAAGATACTTATTTTACCGGAACAACAAGAGATGTAGTTCTTCATCGATCTTCAGGATGAAAAATATAAAGAGGTTAAGCTTTTATTTGCGTTTATTGCGTTCATTTGCGGATAAGACTTTTTTCGTTGTTTTCTAGGGCCTTTTGCAAAAAAAATCACCAGATCTTTAGCGAGTTGTTTAAGTGCAATTTGACCAGGTCAATAAACACCGACCTGTCTATTTTCTCCGCACCGAGTGTTAGCAGGTGTTCGGAACACACCTGGGCGTCAATCAGGTAAGGTTTTATTTTTGTGCACAGATAATACATGGCGAATTTTGATGCGTCTTTCCTGTTGCTGAACATCGATTCGCCAAAAAATATGTCACCCAGGACCAGGCCATAGATGCCGCCGACCAGTTTATTGTCGGCCCAGCATTCGACCGAGTGGGCTATCCCGGTCTCATGCAGTCGGCAGTAGACATGCAGCATGGCATCCGTAATCCAGGTGCCGGCTTCAGCAACACCAGTTTTTGGGCTAACCCTTGGCGCGGCGCAGGCAAGCATGACTTCCCTGAAAGCCGTGTTCGTTCTGACTTCAAATGGATTATTGTTTAGCGTGCGTCTGAAGCTTCTGGAAACATGAAATTTCTCTGGATATAACACGCATCGCGGATTGGGTGACCACCATAACACTGGCTGTCCTTCAGAATACCAGGGAAAAATGCCCTGTTTATAGGCTTTCACAACCAGTTCAGGCGTCAGGCTTTCACTTGCCGCCAGCAATCCATCTGGTTCAGCGAGTGCTGTACTAACGTCAGGAAACGTGAAGTTCGTGTTTTCCAGCCAGGGAATATATGACATTATCTTTAAGCGTAATTATATTTTATAGGTGCGAATTTATTCGCACGATGTAAACAAATACTGGCTCCGTTGTGCGAATTGTCGCACCTGCATAACTCCTAAAAATGGTAATTGAGATCTACCTGGACAAAATCATCGAATCTGAAAGTATACAGCGGACGGTTTTCTTTGGTACCGTGGAATGCCCGTATCTGAGCCTCTAATGTCCAGCTATCTCCAAGCCGGCGTGATGCTTCAATGAAACTGGCGAATGTCTGTGTGCCTGTGTCGGTTATTAAGCCAGCGAGAATTTCGGTTGATTGCACATCATTTAATACAAAGCGCAATGCGGTCGCCAGGTCATTATCATAGATCGTTTGTTCATATATGCGTTTGTCGCTGTAATGGTACTCCACGACAAAACCCAGATCCATATCACTGTCAGCAACGCCGACCAGAGTGTATTCAAAGCCGCCGACGGACCTGAAACTGTTAGTTCCCCGTCTGTTACCGCTGCGTAGCCGGGTATTGGTTGCTTCAAGTTTCCATGTCCACTCTCCAACAAGGGCCTGAACGTCCAGGCCTATTTGATTAATCAAAGAATAACCAGGAAGGAATACTGTCGGCTTACCTAAAGAGTCAAAAACGATCGGAATGAAACTTGTTGGTTCCCGGCTTACACCATCAAATACGCTTAAGCCAAACTCCCACTCGTCGATATAATTAAAATATCGTGCTGCAAAATCAATATGGTCCTTGCCGCTGCTGAAGTCATAATACGCATCACTTTCAGTATCAATAATAAAGTCAGGACGGGGGCGTCCTTCGGGGCCAGGATAAGTTCGTTCGCGAAAGCCGGGCAGGATAAAAAAGTCCAGCACTCCCCAGTCACGTTCAGTGCTGAACTTGATCATCGGCTGGCCAAGCTTGTCTTCAGCATCGACGTTTTCCACCAGGTCTGTTTGATTGACAATATCAACCAGGTGCTGTGTTTCAGTAACGCCCCAGAAAACCTTGCTTACACCGGCGCGCAGTTCCCAGTTTTCAAATACCCGTGTCCAGGAGAGTTCGCGTATGTCACCGTGTGTACGGTTGTCATCATATTGGTCAACACGATAAAAAAGCTTGATTTCAATATTTTGATTATTGTCATCCCATTGATGAAAATATTCAGGCTCGGTGACGGCTGACAGGTAGTTGTTATGCTGCTCCGGACTTAGCGGTTCCTGAAAAAAATTGCGCGTCTGGGCGCCGATATAGCCGGAAAATTCACCGCCGTGGACAGTGCTGACAACACCTGAAATAACAACACATAAAAGAATGTAATAAGGTTTCATATCTTATTAACCCGGCGACAATATATATCGCATTTAGCCGGAGTATGCCTGTTTACGGCAAGGCATCAGCACGCCGTTGTAGCCATTCTACAGCAAGTGCTGATAACGCTGTCCGTGGACAGGCATCCTCCGGCCTTTCTGTTCAATATCAAATGGTTAGGGATTACAAGAAAATGCCAGCTCCGCGTTGCAGCTTTTGCCAATGGAATAACCATTACCTGCAAGCCGCGCCTTGATCCGGCATTTTCTTGTAACCCTGAATGTGACATATATTGTCGCCGGGTTAATAGTAGGTGCAAATTTATTCGCACGATGCTGCCATCCCCATTATATTTGTGCGAATAAATTCGCACCTGCATTAAATTAACAACCAGTAGAGATTGTCGCGCCTGGTTTGCCATGACGTTTTATTATTGTTCATTTTTCACTTTTCATTACGAGTTCACCGAGCTCGTTTCAGGCTGTTCCGATTGAAGTCATTATCATCCAGTCCGTTTCTGAATTTATAATCCGTCCACTTCAGATAAGTGCTTTTCCCGGTTTGGTGGTTCTCCATTAACATTTCGCTGGCGCGCCAGTATTGGCCAAGATATTGCTGATAATTACTGTTTATCAGTGTTTTTAGCAGGTCATTTTTACGATCATAAAATTCGATTTTTTCAGGGATATATTTATCCTTGTTTACCCACACCAGCTGGCGTGTGTAGCCGGAGTGTTCGTAGGCAGGGTAGCGCTCGATCACAAAACAGGCGACGCCATTGAATACTTCGTCACGTATGTATTTGTAAGTATATTTTTCAACTTCCTGCGAGGCGAGGTCTTCGTAGGCAAACTCGCTGCCCATAAACGGGCCGGATTTGTTTTTTGAATTAATGCGTTTAACGCGCTTCAGCGCAGGTAAATATAACCACTGTTCATCCGGCTTTATCGCATGTGAATAGGTAAGAAAAGCCGTACCTTTAACGTCTGCCGGGCTATCAAAGATTGACATGGATTTGTCACCGTCACCAATCACTTCCAGTGTTTGTATACGGATGTTGCGAGTGCTGACATCGCCCTGCTTGTTGCGAAGCTCCATCACCATATTGGCGGTGAAATCACCAAAACCGGTATCTCGTCTGTCGGCTTCTTTGGCAATTTCCAGGCCGCGTTTCACATTAGCGTCGTCAGCTGATTCTGCACGGGCCTGTACTGATAGCAGTGAAATGACTGCTAATGCAGCAGTTAAAAACGTGTCTCTGGTTTGTTTCATTATTGCGTTCCTCTGGATTGTGTTCCGCTGGGATTTCTTGAGAATTGAATCAGGAGTGCCGGTAGCAGTGTCAGGTCAATAACCAGGGCAAGAAATATAACAACACTGGTCAGCAATCCCATGCTTGAGTTTAGATAAAAATGAGACTGCGCCATTATCATGAAACCGGCAATCAGCACGAGTGATGTGACCAGTATAGCGACGCCTACGTTGTTAAAAGCATAGCGTACCGCATCTTCTGCGTTCAGATGCTTTTCACGCCGCGCACGTAAATACTTGCTTAAAAAGTGTACCGTGTCGTCAACAATAATACCCAGTGTCATGCCGGTAACGATGGAAAGGCCAATGCCCACCTGGCCGACGGTAATACCCCAGATGCCAAATGCCGTTAGTGCCGGTGTGAGGTTTGGCAGCAAACTGATAATGCCGTATTTGAGTGAACCCAGGAAAAATATTAATACGGTTGATATCAGAACCAGCGCAATACTGGTGCCTGTAAGCATACTGTTTATATTGCGTTTACCCAGGTGAGCAAACATGAGTGTCGGGCTGCTGCTATAGGGTTTGATGGAAGGGGTGTTCTGTTTCAGCCACTGCATTGCGGCATCATCGAATGCAATAACTTCATTGGATGTCAGCGTTTTCAGGGTGACGGTAATCTTGATTGCAGATTTATCAATATCAATCTGGTTGTTTAAATCCAGGCCGTAGGGCAGGGACATTTCATACAATAGTAAGTACTGTGCAGCGAGGTTGCGTTCTTCCGGCAGGCGCTTCCATGCCGGGTCGTCGCCGTGCATGTTCCTGTTCAGGCGTTTAAAGGTATCGGTTATCGTCTGTACATGAATGACTTCGGGCTGAGTACGCAGGTATTGCGAAAACCTTTCGACATCGGCCAGGTAGGCCGGGTCGCTGATACCACCCGATTCTTTGGCATCAAGCGCGTAATCAATATAATACACGCCGGTCAGGTTTTTGGCGGCGTAATCGGAGTCGCGCCTGAACTCAATCGTCTGGTCGAAATACTCAACAAATTTATCATTCAATTCATTGAGTGGAACCATTGCTGCCAGCGCAACAGTCATCAGGCCATTACCAATTAGCAGCTGTTTTTTTCTGGCTACGACAAATTCCGCAAATCGGGACATCATCTTTTTACCGGCTACTTCGCGTCTGCCGGTGGCAGGCAAAATGCTGATAATTGCAGGCAGAAAAGTGATTGAATAAATAAATGCTGCGGCCACACCGACCGAAGCAATATTGCCTAAATCATGAAACGGCGGTGCGTCGCTGAAATTAAGACTTAAAAAACCAAGCACGGTGGTCAATGATGTCACAAATATCGGGCGAAAATTAATACGCATGCTTTCCGTCATGGCATCGTACTTGTTACTTCCGATGGCAAATTCATGGCGCATGGACACCAGCAAATGCACGGCATCGGCAATCGCCATGGTCAAAATCATAATGGGTGCTGACATGACCGGCGGGGACAGCATGATTCCTGACCAGCCCGCAATTCCCATGGCAGTCAGAATCGAAAAGAAGATCATGATTAATGTTGCGAAGGTGCCACTAAGACCTCGCAATAAAATCAGCAGCGTGAGAATAATAAAGCCCAGGGCCAGTGGGTACAGCTTGGTAACATCATCCATGCTGGCCTCTGGAAAAGCATTATTCATTACTGTCATGCCAACCAGGCGTATTTCTATATCCGGATATTTTTCCAGCATTTGCTGCTTCAGCTCGCGGGCAAATGCGACGGTGTCTGGCACTTCATCAAGTGCTTTTCCCGGTAGCTGTACAGTAACATTTACGCCGGCATATTTACTGTCGAGGGATACCAGGCGGTGTACCAGCATGGGCTCATTGATGGCGATGGACTGTATCTTTAGTAAATCCTTATCGGTTAAAGCGTCAGGATCAACGACAAGATCATCGACTATTAGATCGTCTTCTTCTGCCGAGGTATGCTGATAATTGGTAATTGAGTCAACCCGGGTAGAAAAGGGAATCTGCCAGGCTTCATTGGTGATGTCTTTTATCGCGGTAAGCGTTTCCCTGCTGAATACTTTTCCGGATTTCGGGGTGATAACAAACAGGATGTTGTCATTTTTGTTGAATGTTTTTTGCATTTTTTCAAAGGCAAGCAGCTGCGGGTTGCTGTCCCCGAAAAACATCCGGTAGTCATTACTGAAGCCCAAAAACTTCCCGCCATAAGCGGTTGCAATGACCACGGCAATAGTAGCTAACACAACCAGATATTTCCAGCGTATTATCCAGCGTGTATATGACTCAATCATCGTTCTATCCTTTTTATTATTGTTAATTGCTGTTGTTATAATATGCGACTTTACATGCTTTGCTATTTCAGTTTCATGCCGTTAATCAAACAGGGCAGATGATATTTTCTCAAAAAGCCTGGCGGTATCCGTAACGGTACTTAATGGCTGCCATTGATAACCGTCGAGAAAGATATTGGCATTCGTCCATAACATCTGTACTACCGGACTGAAACCTAATTGTTCAAGCGGAATACCCGACTGGTCAAGGAGCAGCGCGCCATAATGCATGGACCAGAAGCCAAATACAATGGTGCTTAGATGATGCTGATGTTTATTATCCAGGTCGCCAATGTCTATTGCCTGCTGTACAATCGATTTGGCTATCGTGGTAATTTCCCGTTCAAGCGATTCCATTTCTATCAGTTTTTCTTTACTGATTTTTTCTCTAATCGCATTGTTCTTTACTGTTAGAATATTCTGAGAATCCATCGGGTTCAGCTGGAGATACAATGAATAAGCAATACCAATAGCGGAGAATCTTTCGCGTGTGGAACCCCGGTATTGATATGCGCGTTCAAATACATCAATAAGATTTGTAATACAACGGCAGCACAGTGAGCAGACGAGGTCTTCCTTACTGGCAAAATGGTTGTAAATGGTACCCTTGGAATATTCCACGGTTTCGGCAATGCGCTCCATGGTCAGGTAGTTATAACCATGTTGATGAAGCATGCTTTGTGCGGCATCGAGGATTAGCTCTTCGCGCGCCTGAAGCTCGCGTTGTTTGCGTGTCGAAGTTGTCATGACGAATTATTATGACGTAGCGTCAAATAATGTCAATAAGTTTATTAATTTGACAACTGTCAAATAAGTGCTTAGTTGCTTGCCAGCGCACCTGCCTGTTGCAGCAGGAAAGCAATTTTTTCTGCAAGTAGCTGATATCCCTGGCTATTCGGGTGTATATAATCGGATTTAAGCGAGTTGTTGCCAAGGATGTCGCCGAGGATGCTGTTTTCAATCGGTATGTCATTGTTATCGGCCAGTTCCTTGTATATGGGTGATGAATCTAAAAATAATCCAAATTTCGGCACCCCGATCAACACGACCTGGCTATTGTTTTTTCTGGCTAAATTAATCATTTGCTGGATATTGTCACGCGTGCGTTTTATATCGAGCTTGCGTAATATATCGTTTCCACCATGACAGATAATAACGAGATCGGGCTGGAGCTGGTCAAATAACTGGTTTAATCGTGACAAACCCTGTTTGCTGATTTCACCCGGTACGCCAGCATTGATAACCTTATGCCTGATCAATGATTCAAGCACTGCCGGGTATGCTTTATCACGACTTGTGCCGGTACCATAGGTTAAACTGTCACCAAACGCCAGAATAGTGGCATTTGCGGCCAGCGGCTGTAATTTTTCCGTATCGCTACAGGCAATGAGAGAATTGAATAAAACAAGTATGAATATGTGTTTTAGCATTATTGAAAAAAATATTAGCTGTTTCAGGCTGGCGGGTTGTTTATATATTGATAAAAGTCGTTGTACATGGAAATAATAGCTCAGGATAATCGTTACGGGGATGAAAACTGTGCTTTCGAACAGGTTTATCAATCATTGAATTTGTCCGCGAAACTAAAAAAACATGCTGAAGATTTTGTTGTTGAAGAAAATATTACGGTTGACTTCAGTGGTGACGGCGAACATTGCTGGTTATACATAAAAAAACGCGGCTGTAATACGGACTGGGTCGCACAACAGCTGGCGAGCTTTTGCGGTGTAAAAAAAATGGCGGTTTCCTACGCCGGTTTGAAGGACCGTAATGCGCTGACTTCACAATGGTTCAGCGTCCATCTGCCTGGCTTGCCGACGCCTGACTGGTGTGATTTCGAATCAGCATTTAATTCACATGCTCAGGTTCGTGCCCAGACCTGCGCGCAGGCCAGGGTACCTGCTGGCGCAGCTCAAGAGGAAAATATACAGGTATTACAAAGTTTTCGGCATAATAAAAAATTACAACGCGGTGCTCTTAAGTCTAATTCATTTAGCCTTACATTACGCGAGCTGAGCAATACCAGTGATGAAACCTTTGAACTGTTAACGCAGCGCTGTGAGGAAATTTCAGCAAGAGGGGTTCCCAATTATTTTGGTCCGCAGCGGTTCGGGCGAAGCTACAGTAATCTTGGCCAGGCAACAAAACTGTTCAC
Source organism: Gammaproteobacteria bacterium (assembly GCA_022340645.1). Lineage (GTDB taxonomy): Bacteria > Pseudomonadota > Gammaproteobacteria > SZUA-229 > SZUA-229. Next base: position 29,049 of record JAJDNP010000007.1, read on the forward strand.
CAGCAAAGGCTTCAGGCTATCAAGGCATAAACGAAGCATGTATTTGTCCGCAGCACGATCATGGCTGTTCAACTGTATTTTGTCAGAACGTGTTAAATGTCATGTCTGGGACAAACGGTTACCCGGGGATGTTTTTATGCTGAACGGCAGGTCGGCGTGCTTTAAGGATGAGTCGGCTGACAATGAAGTGAGCAGTTTAATTACGAGGCTGGAGAGTAACGAGATTCACCCTACGGCTGTGTTATGGGGTGAAGGTGACACCATGGTGAGTGCAGACGCTGCAGAGCTGGAGTTGCAGGTAATTAATCGTTTTCCCGTATATCGTGATGGTCTAATCGCGTCCAGGTTACAGTCCCAAAGGCGTGCCTGCCGGGTGGTTCCTGAGCAGCTGCAATCTGGCCGCCAGGGCGATGATTTTGTTATTTCTTTTATTTTGCCATCGGGCAGTTATGCTACTGCCGTTCTGGCCGAGATATTTACCGAATTAGTCCAGCAGGCAGACGATTAATGCGGCTAAACATGCTAGTATTAACATTAATAAATCGTTTTAAATCATTATAATAAACCTATATTAAAAAAATTAGAATAAACAACATTAGTCAGGTTTGATCGATGAATCCCAACTATCTAGATTTTGAACAACCCATTGCCGAGCTGGAAGCCAAGATAGAAGAGCTGCGTTATGTGGGAGATGATACGGAAATTAACATTGGCGATGAAATAAGCAAACTTGAAGAGAAATCTCGCACACTAACAAAAACAATCTTCAGTAAACTGGATTCATGGCAAACTTCTAAAGTGGCGCGCCATCCGATGCGGCCATATACCCTGGACTACATCGATCGAATTTTTACCGATTTTCAGGAATTTCATGGCGACCGCGCCTTTGCTGACGATGCCGCGCTGGTTGGCGGTCTGGCAAGACTCGAAGGCATGCCAGTGATGGTAATCGGTCACCAGAAAGGGCGCGATACCAAGGAAAATATACGCCGCAACTTCGGTATGCCCAAGCCGGAAGGCTACCGTAAAGCATTGCGGTTAATGAAGCTGGCAGAACGCTTCCGCATTCCAGTTATTACCTTTATTGATACGCCCGGCGCCTATCCGGGTATTGGCGCAGAAGAGCGTAACCAGTCTGAAGCGATTGCGCGGAATTTATTTGAAATGGCCCAGTTGCGTACACCAATTGTTTGCACGGTTATCGGTGAAGGCGGTTCCGGTGGCGCCCTGGCGATTGGCGTGGGAGACCGTCTCATGATGCTGGAATACAGCACTTATTCTGTTATATCCCCGGAAGGCTGTGCTTCTATTTTATGGAAGAGTGCGGATAAAGCTGCCGATGCTGCAGAAGCGATGGGTATTACCGCTAAAAAATTACAGGATATGGGATTGATCGATCAGATTATCCGCGAGCCGCTTGGCAGTGCGCACCGTAATGTGGATGAAACCGCTCGGAATATTAAGCAGGCGTTAATTGACAACCTGGAAAAGTTCGAAAAAATGAGCCTGGAAGATCTGCTGGAACAGCGATATGTACGTTTAACTTCTTATGGTAACTTCCTTGAAGAATCTGAGAGCTGATTTTTAATCACATCCTGTGCCGGACATCAGTTTAGTAAATTAATCAGATTTTCAGTTTCAGGTTTTTATATTATTGTTCGAGCAAAGACGCAAAGCAAAAGCTGTTATCTGAAAAAAAATCTGGACTTGTAGAAATCACTGTTAACGAAAGTTATCATGGATGAAGTATTCAGTCAGCTTGATGTGCAATACTGTATTTCTTTACGGGCTTTGCATCTCTGCGAGAATCCATTACTTTTTTAACTGCCACCCGTTCCTGAAGAACCAGAATTATGTCTTTTCTTGAACGATTTCAGACCTCACTGAAATCGTTATATCAGCTTCCTGCAGATGCATGCTATGTAGTAGCTTACAGTGGCGGTCTTGACTCGCACGTCCTGTTATACTGTTGCAGGCAGCTCAAGTTGCCTGTGAGAGCGGTTCATATTCATCACGGACTGCAAAGCATTGCCGATGACTGGGTAGAACATTGCCATGATATTTGCAGTGCACTGGATGTTCCGCTTGATGTGGTTTATGTCGAGGTGCAACAAAAACGCGGGCAAAGTCCTGAAGAAGCTGCACGCAATGCACGTTACCAGGCACTGGAGAATAACCTGCAGCATAATGACTGCCTGCTGACTGCACAGCATTTAAACGATCAGGCGGAAACGCTGTTATTACAGCTTTTCCGTACGGGGAACGCCGCAGGCCTGTCTGCCATGCGGCCCCGCAGGTGCCTGGGTCATTTCATTCATCTGCGGCCATTGCTGTATTTTAATAGAAATGAAATAGAACATTTCGCGACAGAAAATACATTGCACTGGGTAGATGATCCGAGTAATCAGGATGTTACGTTTGACAGAAACTTTATTAGAAACAACCTTGTTCCCGTTCTGCAAAATCGTTGGCCCAACGTCACCGCACAGTTAGCAACCGTCGCCAGCCTGCAGGCAGATAATCTACTGGTGCTGGAGGACATGGCCGCGATTGACCTCGCCAGTTCAATCAGGACATTAGAACATCAAACAGAAATCAGTGTTTACAAGGTTATATCGGTACTTTCGATTTCAGCATTACAAAAGCTGTCTTCGGCGCGTTTGCTTAACCTGTTACGTTACTGGGTGATACGGGCAAGCGCGGCTGATGCTGCTGGCAGCCATAAATCACCTCTATCACCAACCAGGAATTTACTGATAGAGATTGAACGGGCGTTTATCTACTCGCAACGTGACGCTAACCCGGTTATTTTTTATGCGGGATACGAATTAAGGAAATACCGGAGCCATCTGTATTTATTAAAGCGCCGCGGGCAACAATTAAAACAGAAAGAACTGGACTGGAATCCGTCACAATCTTTAAAGGTGCCGGCATTAAATATTCAATTCAGGTCAGTTTATACGGCCGGAAAAGGACTGCAACGAATTTTACTAAATGGACCATTAACAATTCGTTTTCGTAAAGGCGGTGAGAAGTTCCATCCCGCGGGACGGCAACACTCGCAAAGTCTGAAAAAATTATTTCAGGAAGCCGGTATTCCACCGTGGCAGAGAGATAACATCCCTTTACTTTATTACGGGGATGATTTAATTGCAGTCATCGGTCTGTGGATTTCCAGCAGGCATAGCGTCAAAGAAAATGAAGAAGGCTGGATGATTGAAACAGACAAACTATAGGAGAGTCATGTGTATTGTGACTGCAAATGCAAAAAAAAGCCTCGAAAATCGAGGCTTTTTTATAGGGTCAGGATGGATAATTAGTCATCGCCAGACAGCGCACCAAGTATCTGCAGCAGGCTGAGGAACAGGTTATAAATACTGATGTATAAGGAAACTGTAGCCATGATGTAATTTGTTTCGCCACCGTGAATAATTTCACTGGTCTGATACAGGATCATGCCAGACATCAGCAGAATAAACATGCCTGAAACGGCGAGCGACAGCACGGGCATGCTGAAAATCAATGCGCCAAGACCGGCCAGGAATGCGACTAATATACCTACCATCAGGAAACCGCCCATAAAACTGAAATCTTTACGGCTGGTCAATACATAACCGGACAATGCAAGGAAAATGGCGCCGGTACCGCCCAAAGCAGTCATTACCAGCTGGCTGCCATTCGCTGTTGCCAGATAAGCATTTAGTATGGGGCCCAAGGTAAGTCCCATAAAACCGGTCAGCATGAATATAAACAGGAGGCCTAAACCACTGTCGCGGAATTTGGTTGTTAAAAACAACAGGGCAAAATAGCCCACTAATGTAAGTATGCCAAAGCTGGGTATGTTCATGGTCATGGAAATACCCGCTGTTGCTGCGCTAAACAGCAAGGTTAATGCCAGCAATGCGTAGGTATTTTTTAATACCTTGTTGGTTGCCAGTATCTGCGATTCTGAGCGTGTGGTTGATATTGATTGCATAGTAGTACCTTTCACCTTTAACAATAAATTTAGATTGAGAATGCGTATAAGCTTAGCATTATTTCCAGATTATACATATATAGCCTGCCACGCTGATTTATTCTGCTTGAATATCGTTGATTGATGAGACATTATTACCACAGAAAAGTTGCATATCATTGCCTCCTGGACGAATAATATGGCTAAAACGCAGTGTTTCAAGTGCTGCCGTTGACAGTAAAAACCTGACAAATATTAATAAAAAAAACCTGACATCAGCAGTATAATCTGTCAGTATTGGCAGATAAGATTTTCGTCTCATTCAGACTGGAACAGATTGGAAAATTACAACTATAAATAATATTTTTTGATAACTAACAATTTTATTGCCTTTTTGGGAGGAACAAAATTATGGCACATATAGTTATTTTGGGTGCTGGTACCGGCGGCATGCCGGCTGCTTACGAAATGAAAGCAGCTGTCGGTAAAAAACACGAAGTTACCGTGATTAATGAAAGAGACTACTTCCAGTTTGTACCATCAAACCCTTGGGTTGCCGTCGGCTGGCGTGAACGTAAAGAAATTACCATGCCAATCGACAAGTATCTTAGCAAAAAGAAAATAAACTTTATTGCTCAACGCGTTGATAAAATTGATGCGGCCAGTAATAAACTTGAACTTGCTAATGGTGAGACAGTTGATTATGACTACCTGATTATCGCCACGGGTCCGCGTCTGGCATTTGAAGAAGTTCAGGGTGCCGGACCAGAAGGTTTCACCGAGTCGGTCTGTGTTACGGATCATGCTGAAAAAGCCTGGGCAAGCTATCAGAAAATACTTGAAAAACCAGGTCCAATCGTAATCGGTGCTATGCCATTTGCCAGCTGTTTTGGACCAGCTTACGAATTCGCATTTATTGTTGATGCAGATCTGCGTAAACGCAAGATTCGCGACAAGTTTCCAATGACATACGTAACATCAGAGCCATATATCGGCCACCTGGGTCTGGGTGGCGTTGGTGACTCAAAATCCATGCTGGAAAGCGAATTGCGCAATCACCACATTAACTGGATTACCAATGCGAAGACCACGAAAGTTGAAGATGGCAAACTGTTTGTCGACGAGGTAAATACTGGCGGCGAAACCATCAAACAGCATGAAATTGATTTTGCCTTTGCCATGATGCTACCTGCATTCAAAGGCGTTGATGCGGTGGCAGCAGTACCTGATTTATGTAATCCCCGCGGCTTTGTTATCGTCGATGAATTACATCGAAATCCGAAGTATAAAAATATTTATTCCGCCGGTGTCTGTATCGCCATCCCGCCTGTTGAGGCCACGCCTGTGCCGACGGGTACGCCAAAAACAGGTTACATGATTGAGTCGATGGTGACATCGATTGTGCATAATATTTCAGATGATCTGGCTGGCAAAACACCGACCACCACAGCGACCTGGAATGCCATTTGTCTCGCGGATATGGGCGATACCGGCGCAGCCTTTGTTGCCATCCCGCAAATTCCGCCAAGAAACGTCGCCTGGTTCAAGAAAGGCAAGTGGGTGCATCTGGCAAAAATCGCTTTCGAGAAATACTTTATCCGTAAGATGAAAAAAGGCACCTCGGAGCCGCTGTATGAAAAATATATCCTCAAGCTTCTCGGTATTGAAAAGCTAAAATAAGGATAGATAGCCAGGCATATAAAAAAAGCCCGAATTACTTCGGGCTTTTTTTATATATTGTCGCCGGGTTAATAGTTAACGCTGCTATTTAATGGCTTCGTTATACTCTGCTTTTGCCTACTTCGCGTAAATTGTACTGTTTAAGTTTGCGGTAAAGTGTACGTTCACTGATACACAGCTCTTCAGCAACTTTAGCCCGGTGACCATTGTGCTGATGCAGCAGCGATTCGATATATGATGCCTCAACTTCAGTTAATGGTCGATTGGTACTGGGCGACCTGGTATTTGCAGCGTGCGCCTTGCTGTAGTGGACAGCCATGGTTTTGATATTAATACTTCCCAGGTTGTTCGAGTTCAACAGGTCTGGTGTAATTTTGCCCGTTGTTGCTGCGGCGGCTGCTTTGAGCAAAATATTACGGAGTTCACGTATGTTGCCGGGGTAGTCATAAGTTTGCAGTGCGTGTCTAGCTTCATCGGTAATCCTGCACTTCGCACCATTTTTCGCCCTGGCAGTTAATAGCAATGCATCAATCAGCGGCTTGATATCGCTATGTCGCTCCCTGAGTGGGGGAATCGTTATGGAGATGCCGGCAATGCGGTAATAGAGATCTGCTCTGAATGTGCCCTGTTCGACCATTTCTCGTAAGTTGTTATGCGTAGAGCAAATGATGCGAAAATCCACATGATAATCTTCGCGGCCGCCCAGACGCCGATAACTGCCTGTTTCCAGCACACGCAATAACCGCCCCTGTAAGTCTAGCGGTACTTCATCGATTTCGTCCATGAACAGGGTGCCATGTTTCGCACTTTCTATTAAACCATTACGACGGCCCACACAGCCGGTAAATGCGCCACGTTCATGGCCAAATAATTCGCTTTCAAAAATGCCTTCAGCAATAGAAGCACAATCGATGGCGATAAAGGGGTGGGCTTTTCGATTTGATTTGTTGTGAATATATCTGGCCGCAAGCCCCTTGCCAACCCCAATTTCACCATTCAGTAAAACCGGTATGTCTGAGCTTGCCGCTTCCGACATTTGTTCTAGACAGGTCACAAACGCCGGCGAATTACCGATCATTCGCTGCTGACCGCAGGCCAAATCATCTTGTTTGGCTATTGGTAAAAAAGTTTCACCGAGAAACAGTTCGCCATCAGTACCATAAACAGGTGTGCCTTTGATGCGGACATATTCTTCATTATTGCTGCAATCGAAGTGAACATGCAAAACCTGGTGGATGCCTCTGGTTTCAAAAACTTTTTTGTGGGGACAGTCTTCACCCTTTAAATAGCAGGGTATATCAGAATGGTGAGAAATCTGATGGCATTTTAGGCCGATGATTTCTTCAATATTTTTGTTGTAGGAATCGCAGTAGGCTTTGTTTGCGGCTACTATTTTGTAATCTTTATCAATGATGACAAAGCAATTATCAGAAGCATCGATAATGCTTTGCAGATTTAACTGAATCATGTTTGAAAAAGGCATTGGCACCCTTGAACGGTGATACTTTCAAGAAAGAATCATTCTAATTTAGTTTTTGACATATATCAATCTTCATGCTTCAGCTCTTAATCATGATTCTTTCAGAATACTTTTTGATTTCTGCTGTTATTTAGAAAGTACAGATTTATGCAAAATATAAAAGTGCTGCCTGCTCCGCTATTATGAAAAGCAGTTATAAAACACTGAAATAAAAATTAATATTAAAAATTTGCTACAGATTATTGAATACTTGATGAAATAACGTAATATACGCGCTTTCTCAAATACTGAGATTTCGGAAGGGTGGCTGAGCGGTTGAAAGCACCAGTCTTGAAAACTGGCGAGGGTTTACGCCCTCCGTGGGTTCAAATCCCACCTCTTCCGCCAGTTATGTAATTAAGCTCTTGTAAAAAAAGGGCTTTTTTATTTTTTATCATTCCTATATACGTTTCTATATACGGCCTAATAAAGTTATT
>JAJDNP010000039.1 GCA_022340645.1 Gammaproteobacteria bacterium
CAAAGTCTAAACCCAGGTTATCCCTGGGGCCGCTTTTATATTTCTGGCCGCGTGATGATGTTTTCAGGTTTTACGGATCTATTGCGGAGACGGCGGTCGATATTGTTTATCTGGGGGAAACGGTGTGTGCCAAGCGCCGCCAGTTGCGGCTGGATGACTGGATGCAATTGGCTGATGTGCTGCAGCAGGCGGGCAAGGAAGTCGTGTTATCAACATTGACACTGCTGGAGGCGAATTCGGAATTGAGCTCACTGAAAACAATCTGTGACAATGATTTTTACATGGTTGAAGCCAATGACATCGCGGCAGTGCAAATGATGTCGGGGAACAAATCGTTTGTTGCCGGTCCTGCCATCAATATTTATAACTCGCGCACACTGGAGGTGCTTGCTGCACACGGCCTGAAACGCTGGACACTGCCGGTAGAGCTGTCGAAGCAAACGCTGGCCGCGTTGCATCAAGGCAGGCCGGCTGGTGTTGCCACGGAAGTGTTTGTGTTTGGCAGATTGCCGCTGGCTTTTTCAGCCAGGTGTTTTACGGCGAGGGCGCACAACCTGCCAAAGGATGACTGCCAGTTCCGTTGTCTTGACTATGCCGACGGCCTGTTGCTGCGTTCGCAGGAAGATGAATCATTCCTCGTGCTTAACGGCATACAGACGCAGTCAGCCAGAACGCAGAACCTGATCGCTGATATCGGCAACCTTATCGATCTTGAAATAGATGTATTGCGCATCAGCCCGCAGTCAAAATACACAGAACAGGTTATTGGTATTTTCCACGACTGCCTGAATGCAAAACTCATGGCAAGTGAAGCAGAAAGCAGACTTCAACCATACATTCTGTCCGGCGAATGTGACGGTTACTGGCATGGAGATGCGGGTATGGAGAAAACAGTAATCAGCTTTAAACACCAAACAGGTAAAGCTTAAAAATACAATAGATAGAACAGGTTTATGCTTAATGAATACTCCATTAGTCCAGACGGTTAAACAGTTTACTGAACGTTATCAACTAGGCAGTCCGTTCGACCTTGATAACGAAAAAGCCTACCAGGCATGGCGGGAAAGCAAGCTTGAAAATTATCCGCAAAAAGTTGAAGACCTGATCGTTGCAATCAAAAATCCCGCCAGTTTAAGCCCGTCTGAATTCGACAGCATTCAAACACTGCTGGTGAAAACGAATATGGCTGTTTACGCCGGTGAAACTGGAAACGACGCAGATAAGGAGCTGCCCGCAAAACTCGGTAAACAGTTCGGTCTGACCGAGCTGGACGATAACCTGGGCGCTGATGATGGCATCACTTCGTTGCAGGTGGTTTCAGGGCGGTGGCGCGGTGGTTATATTCCTTACACCAACAAACCGATTCACTGGCATACCGACGGTTATTATAACGCTACTGATCACCAGATACGCGCCCTGCTGCTGCACTGCGTGGCGCCGGCCGAGAAAGGCGGGGAGAACGCACTGATGGATCATGAAATTGCCTACATTCATTTACGCGACAGCAGCCCTGATTATATTGCAGCGCTTATGGCGGATGATGTCATGTCGATCCCGGCGAATATTGTTGATGGCAAAGAGATACGCCCGGACCGCACCGGTCCGGTATTTTCAGTAATGCCGGATGGCAATCTGCACATGCGATATACGGCGCGAACCCGCAGCATAATCTGGCAGGATGATGCTGTTACCCAGGCAGCGGTAAAGACACTTGAAGCATTCCTGAAATCGGAATCGTCCTTTATTTACCGTGCCACCTTGCAGCCGGGGCAGGGGCTTATCAGCAATAATGTATTGCATGATCGTTCCGGCTTCGAAGATGGCGATGACGTTAAAAGGCTGTTATACAGGTTGCGTTATTACCAGCGTATTGCCAATACCTGAAAAATAATTCACCACAGAGACACAAAGAGCACAGAGTTTTTTGTTTTGTGCATATCGCCGCTGGCGCTATGCACAAAAACTGATGCTATCTCTGCATCTCAATGCATCTGCGGTAAACGGCTCTTAATTAACGTAGGATGAGGTTCGTGATCTCACCACATATACTGTACTATTAATGATTGATTAAAAGCGTGAAAAGACTATTATGTAATTGGTATCTGAAGAAAACAAATTAAATCAGGGAGGAAAATAAAATGTTCGAGTTAATGCTCATGCGCCATGCCAAGTCAGACTGGAGTGTCTATACCGCAGATATAGACAGGCCGTTAAGCGGCAGGGGAAGGCGGGATGCCATTCTTATGGGAGATTATCTCAATCAGCATAAACTCACCCCAGACCGAATGGTCGTGTCTGCAGCACAACGCACAAGGGAGACGGCAGACCTGCTATTAAAGAATCTCTCGCTGGATAAAAATAATATTATCATTGACAGGGAGCTCTACCTGGCTGACAGGGAAACACTGTGTGAAGCCATCGAACTTTATGCGCGAAATAATAAACGATTGCTGATCCTGGCGCATAATCCCGGCATGGATGATGTGGTGAGTTATCTGTCCGCAACAAGGCCGCCTTTATCCAGCAATGGCAAGTTGATGACGACGGCTGCAGTCGCCTGTTTTTATATGGATTCCCCCCAGGACGTGAAAAAACCGGACATGGGAAAATTGCAGCACCTGTTTCGACCCAAAGAGATAGCTGAAATAGCCGGGATATAAGTTAGCCTGGCTGGAATAGTAATATGAGCAATACAAAGTATTCTGAGTCATCGACGGCTCAAGACGGAAAGCACACTGAAGGCAGCAAGAAGAAAGGCACGAGTGATTTAATTACGGGTGTGGGCATGTTTATTGCCTTTATCCTGTTTATGGCAATGTGGATGTATTTCAACACTTAACCCAGGGCTTATTTCGTTATATCTTGCTGCGTGGCGCTTTAGCCGTGACAGAATCGGACGCCGCGAGCTAACATTGGCGCGGTTGTGCGAACGAGTTTGCAGCTTCACCTGTTGCCTTTAGTCTAAGGAGTTTTTTTACCGAACAGGCGTTCATATACCGGCAGGCTTTTCTGTAGAACAGATTCGAGATAAGCAGGGACCCTGTGCGAGTCCATATCCATGCCATCGAGAAAGTTTTTTACATACAGACCCAGCTCGGTATCGCCCTGCATATGCAGGCGCCGGCTAAAGAACAGGGTGTCGGTATCTTCCTGGCGGCTGGCAAGCAAGAGATAGTTATAGACAGTACCCTGTAAAACAAGATCCGGCGAACAGTACTTATCAGCTGCGGTGAGTTTGTTATCGTTTAATGTAAAACGGTATTCGATGCCGGCATCTTTAATTGAAATATGTATTATTCTGTCCTGCAGGAAAGCCAGTTCGCCAGCTTCCAGTTCTTTGCTAAACATCCGGTTTAGCGTTGTCACCAGAACCTTGTTGTGGATAAAGCCAGGCAGTAATTTTAACGGCAACGAGAGCGGTGCGGGAAAGACTGGCTGCGGTTTTATGGCTTTTCTGGATGTTTGCATGTTTTTTTTAAGTTTTAAGTTTAAAGTTGTAAGTCAATAGTTTTAGGGTGTAACTTACAACCTGATTGATGATTAAGTGGTATTCCCCGCATGGGCGCGGGACCTAAACAAAGTGCGGTACAGCGTAGGACAGGCCCCCGGCCGGGAATGACTATTCGAAACGACTCAATCATAGTTTCCTTAATACATTCGATTTAACCAGTATTCATGTATTCTTGTATCGTCGATTAATTCCGGGTGAAATGATAATGCAATATGTTTGCCTGAGGCTATCATTACCGCTTCATTATTATGCGTTGCCAGTATTTCAATATCGGATGACAGTTCCTCAATGCCAGGGGCGCGAATAAAAGGCGCTTTAATGGGCTCGCTGTCAAAACTCAGTATTATCTCACCATTAAAACTGTGTACCTGCCGGCCATAGTAATTACGCAAAGCCTTGAACGGCATTAACGCCAAAGGAACAATACGCGCGTCATCGACTTCGTTTGCCATCATGATCATGCCAGCACATACTCCCAGAACAGGGCAGTTCTCGGCGAATGCTTTGATCGGCTCATAAAAACCGTATTCCTGTATCAGCAGGCTGATAGTGGTTGATTCACCGCCGGGTATTATTAGTCCACTGCAGCCGGAAAGTTCGGCTGGCTGGCGTATCAATCGTGCTTTAACACCGAGCCTGGAAAGGCTTTCGACATGTTTTTGATAAGCGCCCTGCAGAGCAAGAACGCCCACAGTATTATTCATTCCGGGTAGTCATCACTGGTTACCAGCCTCTGACAGCCAGTCTTTCTTCTTCGGGTATTTCAGACATTTCCAGTCCTTTCATGCCAGGCTGTAAGCCACGGCTGACTTCGAGCAGCACGGCGGGGTCGTCATAATGGGTGGTTGCCTTTACAATGGCAGCGGCGCGGGCAGCCGGGTCGTCGGACTTGAAAATACCTGAGCCGACAAATACAGCCTCTGCGCCAAGCTGACGCACCAGTGCTGCATCGGCAGGTGTTGCTATGCCGCCGGCTGAAAAATTAGGTACCGGCAGTTTGCCGTGCTCGGCAACATAACACACCAGGTCATAGGGTGCACCGAGTTGTTTGGCGACACTCATTAACTGTTCCCTGCCAAGGGTAGTCAGACGCGCCATTTCATCCTGCAGGGCGCGCATGTGACGGACCGCTTCAACAATATTGCCGCTGCCGGCTTCGCCCTTGGTCCGCATCATGGCCGCGCCTTCTCCGATGCGCCGCAGGGCTTCGCCAAGGTTGGTGGCGCCGCAGACGAAGGGCACTTTAAAATCATGTTTGTAAATATGGTTTGCTTCATCAGCCGGGGTCAGCACTTCTGACTCATCGATGAAGTCAATCTCCAGCGCCTGCAGTATCTGTGCTTCAGCAAAATGGCCGATACGGCACTTGGCCATTACCGGAATAGAAACCGTGTCTTTAATCTGCTGAATCATGTCAGGGTCTGAAGCACGTGCAACACCGCCATCACGCCGAATATCTGCGGGAATGCGCTCCAGCGCCATGACTGCACAGGCGCCGGCATCTTCGGCGATTTTTGCCTGCTCGGCATTGGTAACGTCCATTATGGCGCCGCCCTTGAGCATTTCGGCAAGGCCGACCTTGACGCTGAAATCGTTTTCGCTGGAGTTTGTATTGGTATCGATATTATTTTTCATTACGGCTCTTAATTAATATGGCTGAGTTAGTGGCTCTATTCAATAGTGGAATCATATAGAAGTAAAGCGGCTATGGCTATATTCCTGTCATTGCCATGGTTATTTATGATTCGGTATTCACCATGATACAGGCCAATAAATTGTGAAATAAAGTTATTTATTCACAGTCGTAAGTTCAGGCTTGAATCTCCTTGAGCAATATTTCGGTTATTCAGGTTTTTTGTGGCGACTTGATTTGTATCATTTTCGTGACCCAACAATATAGGTACTGTTTACGTCATTACCTGTTTTTTCGCTATCCTCGACCATGAACCTCGCAGCTAGCTGTTTCGATCTGCATTGTTGCGGGATAGTAACTTAAATATTTTTGGGTATTTATTATTCTCCCGCTGAATAATAGCGCCTGATTCGAATCTGGAATTATATCAAAATGTTAAACATCAATGGAGAAATAGTCGATGCGGAACCGGTTGATTATGGCTTGCCCATATTACGACTAGGGTTTCGGCCTTTTTTCCTGGCGGCGGGTATTTTTGCAATCGTTGCCATGCTGGTGTGGATGGCGAGCTATGTCTTTAAGGTTGAGTTCGCATTTCCGGCATTGACTGCCGGCATCTGGCATGCGCATGAAATGATATTTGGATACGCCATGGCGGTGATCGCGGGTTTTTTACTCACCGCCATTAAAAACTGGACAGGGATCGAAGTGCTGCGCGGCAGGATGCTGGCGCTGCTGTTTTCTTTCTGGCTGGTTCCGCGCGTTTTGCTGTTAAGCGGGTTGCCAATACCGATAGTGTATATCGCTGTATTTGATATCGCATTTTTATTGATGCTGGCGCTGGTATGTTTAAGGCCGGTTCTGCTTGTAAAACAATATAAGCAGGTGGGGGTCATTTCCAAACTGATCCTGCTGTTGCTGTGTAACCTGGCTTTTTATCTGGGTGTCGCAGGCGTTGTTGATGATGGTGTGCGCTGGGGACTGTATTCCGCGATATATATGATTATCTCGTTAATGCTGCTCATGCTGCGCCGTGTCATGCCGATGTTTATCAAAAACGGTGTTGAGGGCGATGTTGAACTGAAAAACCGGATTTTTGTGGACAACTCCAGCCTGGTGCTACTGGTGTGTTTATGGATTAGTGATGTCTTTATTCAATACGATATTCTGACGGCTGCATTTGCCGTGCTGTTAACATTGCTGCATATACTGCGGCTGTCAGGCTGGTACACCGGTAAAATCTGGAGCAGGCCGCTGCTCTGGGTGCTGGTTATTGCCTACGCATCGATTATCCTGGGTTTTGCCCTGAAAGCCCTGTCGATAACATCCGGCATATCGCCATTTTTATCTATCCATGCTTTTACCGTGGGAGGTGTCGGTCTGCTGACGCTCGGCATGATGTCACGTGTATCTCTGGGACATACCGGGCGCAACGTATTTGATCCGCCTGCCATCATTTTCTGGAGTTTTGCCGTATTGTTAGCAGGTGTTATCGTGCGTGTTATCTTTCCATTATTTGCTATGGATTTATATCTTTACTGGATCGGGCTGTCACAGGTGTTATGGGTAATTGCTTTTGCTATTTTTGTTTACGTCTATGCGCCGATGTTATGGAGCGCGCGTGTTGATGGCAGAGATGGCTAGCTAACAAATCTTAAAAGCATTTTCACCACAGAGGCACCGAGACGCAGAGGTTCGAATTTATTCGGACAATGGTGCAAGAACGTGCCCGTATCGTCCGAATAAATTCGAACCTACGTTTAGCAGGGCCGTAGATTTTACCAATAAAACCCCTGTGCTCTCCGTGCCTCTGTGGTGAAAATGCTCTTTAGTATTTAAGATTTATACCAGTGCTCACGCAGGGCTTTCAGCACCTTGTTGCTGTACTCGCTTGACCCGATACTGCCATTGTACCTGGCCAGGGCTTTGCGCAGGTCGTTGCGTTCCATGTCCATGTAATATTTCAAGATTGTACAGCCCAGGCGAAGGTTGGTTTTCATTACAATCAGGTTGTCATCCGGCCGGCCGATTTCATCCAGCCAGAACGGCATGACCTGCATCATGCCCTGTGCCCCGGATTTGGAAACCGCATAGCTGTCAAAGTGGCTTTCCACTTCGATCAATGCCAATACGAGCTCGGGATGTAAGCTGGCGCGCGTAGCTTCCTGGTGAACTGTTTTGAGCATGGTCAGCCGGCTTTTTTCATCTTCAATAAATCGCTTCAGGCGGTTGGACATGTCCATAAGCCAGACCTCGGCATGAAAGCGGTCATCAAAACTTTCTGCTGAGTTGATGGCTTCAGTCAGCAGTTTGCGAAGATCAGGGTCAACATCCCTGGTATCGGCATACAGGTAAGCGATGTGCAGGGTATTGAAAATAATGAAGAATACTATGGTTTTCAGATGCTTAATCATGTATTAAATATATACACAAATAATATTTTTTCCGCAAATAAGCGTTAATCAAAAAACGTAAAGGCTATTGTCCACGGATGAACGCAGATAAAAAAGCTTTTTAATCCGCAAAAAACGCAAATAAAAACAACAATATGTTTTTAACTTTTAGGTAACTGTGTATGTACCTTTTATCAAATTATATGAAAGGCGTTGCCTGGTAATAAATATTCGTGGTTATTGATTCGCGTTCATTTGCGTTGTTTGCGGACAATATTAAGTTTGAAGCTTTTTATCTGTGTTTATTTACTACGCGCCTCCTGCGCTACGTCCTTCGGACCGTACTTGCGTACGTTCAAAATGCTCCCGGCATTTTAGTGCGTTCATCTGTGGACTAGCGGTTTATTATCAGTATTTATTTGCGGATAAAAATTCAACGACCTCATCGACAGCGATATCCTGGCTTTCTGCGGCGTCACGCTTTTTATATTCCACCTTGTTTTCTTTCAGTCCGCGGTCGCCAATGACGATACGGTTGGGGATGCCGATTAAATCCAGGTCGGCCAGCATGCCGCCCAAGCGGGCTTTTTCATCGTACAGCAAAACATCCAGTCCTTTGGCCGTTAGCTCGTCATGCAGCCTGAGTGCGGTATTGCGGACATCTTCGGAATTCTGCATATTGATCGGTGCGATGGCGACATCAAATGGCGCCATGCTTGTCGGCCAGATGATGCCGTTTTCATCATTATTCTGTTCGATGGCCGCGGCGACAATGCGGGTAATGCCGATACCGTAACATCCCATTGTCATGACAATGGCCTTGCCGTTTTCATCCAGTACGCTGGCATTCATTGCTGCGGAATATTTCTTGCCCAGTTGAAAAATATGGCCCACTTCTATACCGCGCACGATGGATAAAGTGCCCTTGCCATCAGGGCTGGCGTCACCTTCAACAATATTCCTCAGGTCAGCAGTATCCGGCAGTGGCACGTCACGTTCCCAGTTAACCCCGGTTAAATGTTTGCTATCTTCATTGGCGCCGCAGACAAAGTCAGAACAGGCCAGGGCGGCATAATCGGCAATCACCTTGATGTTCAAACCAACGGGGCCAAGTGATCCGGCAGAGCACCCGGCGACCTGTTTTATCTGTTCGTCGCTGGCAAAATGCAGCGGTGACGCAACCTCTGCAAGCCTGGCGGCCTTGACTTCATTAAGTTCGTGGTCGCCGCGCAACACCAGGGCAACGACAGAATTTTCTTCGCTGCCTTCAACCAGCAAGGTTTTAAGGCATTGCGATGCAGGTAGCGAAAGAAACTGGCTGACTTCCTCGATACTGTGCTGTTCAGGGGTATTAACTGTTGCCATTTCCATGGCGGGAGCACGACGGGGTGTTGCTGGCGGCAGGGTTTCCGCCTTCTCGATATTTGCCGCGTAGTCACTTTCGCTGGAGAAGGCAATGGCGTCTTCACCCGAATCAGCCAGTACATGAAACTCATGTGAACTGTTGCCGCCGATAGCGCCGCTGTCCGCCATCACCGCACGAAATTTCAGGCCCAGGCGGGTAAAAATTTTACTGTAGGCCTGGTACATTACCTCATAGGTTGCCTGCAGGCTTTCCTGGTTGCTGTGAAATGAATAGGCATCTTTCATGATAAATTCGCGGGCACGCATGACACCAAAACGAGGGCGGACCTCGTCGCGGAACTTGGTTTGAATCTGGAAATAGGTAATTGGCAGCTGTTTATAACTGGAAAGCTCCTTGCGCGCCAGGTCGGTAATGATTTCTTCATGCGTCGGCCCAAAACAGAATTCCCGGCCATGGCGGTCTTTCAGGCGCAGCAGTTCCGGACCATATTGTTCCCAGCGCCCCGATTCCTGCCATAGCTCGCCGGGTTGTACGGCAGGCATCAAAACTTCCAGTGAGCCGCAGTTATCCATTTCCTGCCGTACGATGTTTTCGACCTTGCGCATCACACGCAGACCAAGCGGCAGCCAGGTATAGAGTCCGGAAGCCAGTTTCCGAATCAGCCCGGCACGCAGCATTAACTGGTGGCTGATGATTTCTGCGTCGGAAGGTGTTTCTTTAAGAGTGGTTATCTGGAATTTGGATAAATACATGTTTCTTATGCTCTGTAGAATGAGCACATTCTACCAACTAACAGGTTAAGTTGGCAGTCGTCTTTAAAGAAAGTCGGCAGATTGCAGTTGACAGTTCTCAGTAAAAAAAGGTAATAAATAACGCTGTTATGCTGAGCGATAGCGAAGGGTCTTATTCGCCACGCTTCGATTATGTTTACCCAGGGTTTTTCACTGTTGATCAGGATGACCTTGAAAAATTAAAAGTTTTATTGCGCAGATATTTAAATATTTTTAAGCTTTTCACTGCCAACTGCCAACTGCCAACTGCCAACTGCCAACTGCCAACTGCCAACTGCCAACTGCCAACTGCCAACTGCCAACTGCCAACTGCCAACTGCCAACTGCCAACTGCCAACTGCCAACTGCCAACTGCCAA
>JAJDNP010000047.1 GCA_022340645.1 Gammaproteobacteria bacterium
CCTCACCACATGCTGCGTTACTTGCCTGTAATATAACGCTCGTCATCGAACGTAATCACCCAGTCCGGTTTATATACAACAAAAATACTGGTCAACATACCCGTGACAAACATTTCAGGAAACATAAACAATGGCGTATAAAGCAGTGACTCATCGATTAATTTAGCTTGCGGGTAAGCGTTAGCCAGGCCCAGCAGGACAATTGATGAAAACCGGCTGACCGCGACGGCAATACCGGCACCAAAGAACGCAACAACAAATATATAGATATAAAAGTTGTCCGGCAGAAACCGCTGTGAACCCCTGAGGATGGCATAACTGGTAAAAACAGGCATGACAATGCTCAAACATCCGTTGATACCAAAACTGATCAGCTCATTGTGCTGCATGAGCACGGTTGCCAGCATGAGAATACTCAGACCAAACAACGCCAGCGGCCAGCCGAACATCAGGGTAAACAGGGTTGCACCCAGGTGATGAAAGCCCAGACCTGGCGAAACGCCGGCTTTTACTCCCCACAGCATCAGCAGTAAGACCATCGCACCAAAATAAACATGCTGATTGGGCCTGTTGTCCAGCAATTGCCTGAATTCAACTTTCATCGCGGCAAACACCAGCACCCCCGCGAATAAAACATTGCTGAACCACAATACAGATGCAGGAATTAACGCCGCGGGGATATGTAAACCAATTAACCAGTTTGTTTCGATTGTCATCTGTTATCCACAAAAAAGCGTTTTCACCACAGAGCCACTGAGTACACGGAGATCTTTTATTTGAAAAACCATTGCAACGCAGGCGCCAACTCAGCTGCTGCTGCGTGTAGAGCGACTTCAAAGATCTTAATTATAAAACCTCTGTGCACTCTGTGTCTCTGTGGTTAAATTTCTTTATATAATAAAAAAAGCCGACCCATAAGAGCCGGCTTTTTTAGCGTTACTCAAAACCGCATTACCTGGCTGCTTCGCGTTCCTGTACTTCCTTGATAACCTGCTCAGAAACATTTTTCGGACATGGCACGTAATGCAGGAATTCCATGGAGAACTGGCCGCGTCCAGATGTCATGGTACGTAGATGGCCGATATATCCGAACATTTCGCTCAATGGGCATTCCGATTTAATACGAACGCCGGTTGGGCCGGGTTCCTGTGATTTAATCATGCCGCGACGACGGTTCAGGTCACCGATAACGTCACCGACATGTTCTTCCGGTGTAAACACGTCAACTTTCATGATTGGCTCCATCAGCTGCGGGCCTGCTTTAGGCATAGACTGACGGTAGGCGGCTTTTGCAGCCAGTTCGAACGCGATCGCTGATGAATCCACCGCATGAAACTGACCATCAACCAGGGTCACTTTAAAGTCCATGCACGGGAAACCCGCCAGTACGCCGCGGCCAGTCATGGACTGGAAACCTTTATCGATCGCCGGCCAGAATTCACGAGGCACATTACCGCCGGTGACGACTGACTCGAACTGGTAGCCACTGCCCGGTTCGCCCGGCTCGATGATGTAATCAATTTTACCGAACTGGCCGGAACCACCAGACTGTTTCTTATGCGTATAGGAATCTTCAACACGCTGCGTAATCGTTTCACGGTAAGCCACCTGCGGTTTGCCGATGGTGGCTTCAATACCATGAGTACGCTTAAGAATATCGACTTTAATATCAAGGTGTAGTTCGCCCATACCTTTCAGGATGGTTTCACCGCTGTCCTCATCTGTTTCCACGCGGAATGAAGGATCTTCCTTGACCATTTTACCCAGTGCAATACCGAGTTTTTCAGAAGCACCTTTATCTTTCGGAGAAATCGCAATCGAGATAACGGGATCGGGAAATACCATCGGCTCCAGCGTGGCTGGATCTTTCTCATCGCACAGGGTGTGACCGGTCTGTACATTCTTCATACCGATAACTGCAACAATATCACCGGCCTGCGCGCTTTCTAACTCGATACGCTCGTCGGCATGCATTTCTACCATGCGGCCGATACGTTCGGTTTTTCCGGTAAAAGTGTTCAATACCGTCATACCCTTGTCCATACGGCCAGAGTAAATACGGATGAAGGTTAATGCACCATAGCGGTCATCCATAATTTTGAATGCTAGCGCACGTAATGGTCTGCCTGGATCAACGATCGCAAAATTACCGGTTTCATTACCTTCGAGGTCAACTTCCGGCTGCGGCTTAACTTCGGTAGGGCTTGGCAGGTAATCAACGGCTGCGTCGAGCACCATCTGCACGCCCTTGTCTTTAAATGCAGAGCCGCAGTAAGTCGGGAAGAAGTCCAGGCTCAGCGTACCCTTGCGGATACATTTCTTGATCTCTTCGATGCTTGGCTCTTCACCTTCGAGGTAACGCTCCATGACGTCGTCATCCTGTTCCACCGCGGTCTCAATCAATTTTTCCCGCCACTCTTCGATCTGGTCAGCCATTTCTGCTGGTGGTTCATCGATACGGTAAGCCGTTAGATCTTTCTCATCGTCCCAGATCCAGGCTTTACGGGTCAGCAGGTCAACACAACCCTTGAATTTTTCTTCGACACCGATAGGCAGAACCATCACCAGCGGCACCGCGCCCAGCACGTCTTTTACCTGCTTGACCACGCGGTAGAAATCGGCACCGATACGGTCCAGCTTGTTGACGAAAATAATGCGTGATACTTCTGAATCGTTCGCGTAACGCCAGTTGGTTTCCGACTGCGGTTCAACGCCGCCCGAGCCGCAGAACACGCCGATGCCGCCATCCAGCACTTTCAGCGAACGGTACACTTCGATGGTAAAGTCAACGTGTCCCGGTGTATCAATTATATTTAAACGATGGCCTTTCCACTGGCAGCTGGTGGCTGCAGATTGAATAGTAATACCGCGCTCCTGCTCCTGTTCCATGAAGTCAGTGGTCGCTTCACCATCATGCACTTCGCCGGTTTTATGAATTTTACCGGTCAGTTTTAGAATGCGTTCTGTGGTTGTCGTTTTACCGGCGTCCACGTGGGCAAAAATACCGATATTTCTATATTTACTTAAGTCTACGTCTGCCATGGATCTACTACCCGAGTGCACATTACTCAAATGTACGTTAATTGTTAAAAAAATTCACAATCCCTTAAAAGCGAGAAAGCCGACATAACATAGTCAGCTTCTTATGATCAGCCTTACGATGAAACTTGCCAGGATATATTTAGCCGGCGAATTATACATGAAAGTGAAATAAATATGTTGCTAAATCTGCGAATTTCAAGGGAATTATCTATTCCCGGCGAATAATCGTAATAAATAAGCTAACTTCCTGATAAATACATATTTTATTTAAAATCCTGATATCTTTCGTATTTCTATCGCAAATTACCTATCGAACCGCACGGCCTCGTGCCGCTGACTTACGTTCCTGTTCCTTGAGCAGTTTCTTACGAATGCGAATATTTTCCGGTGTCACTTCGACCAGTTCGTCGTCATCAATAAATTCCAGCGCCTGTTCCAGGGTGAACTGGATGTGCGGCGACAGCGTCAGCGCATCATCAGTACCAGCAGCACGAATATTGGTTAACGGCTTGGTTTTGGTCGGGTTAACGACCAGGTCATTGTCACGCGCATGAATACCCACAATCTGGCCTTCGTAGACTTCATCATTATTGCCCACCAGCAGCTTGCCACGCTCCTGCAACGGAAACAGCGAATAGGCCACTGCCTTGCCCTTGGCATTGGAAACCAGCACACCATTCGTGCGCTGACCGATTTCTTCTGTCACGAGTGGGCCGTAATGATCGAATACGCTGTACAATAAGCCCGTGCCGCGAGTCATCGAAAGGTATTCTGTTCTAAATCCAATCAGGCCGCGCGAGGGGATCATAAAATCAAGACGCACACGGCCTTTACCATCCTGTACCATGTCTTTTAGTTCAGCCTTACGCTTGCCCAGTGCTTCCATGACTGCCCCCTGGTATTCAATTTCAACATCCGCGGTGAGTTCTTCATACGGCTCCAGCTTGACGCCGTTTTCCTCGTGAATAATCACTTCGGGACGGCCAACTGCCAGTTCAAAATTTTCCCGGCGCATGGTTTCAATCAGCACCGAAAGATGCAGTTCACCGCGGCCTGATACCTTGAACCTGTCACTATCAACCTGATCTACGCGAAGCGCGACATTATGTTTTAATTCCTGCTGCAGGCGCTCCCAGATATTTCGGCTGGTGACATATTTGCCTTCGCGGCCGGCAAACGGGGATGAATTCGGCTGAAACATCATGCTGATGGTCGGCTCATCAACCGTCATTGCCGGCAGCGCTTCAACCGCATTAGGATCGCAGATGGTATCGGAGATGGACAGCGGATCAATGCCGGAAATGGCGACTATATCACCGGCAGCGGCGGTTTCGACTTCAACGCGCTCGAGGCCTATAAAACTCAATATCTGGCCGATACGGCCGTTGCGCACTGCACCATCTGCACCGACTATTTTTACCGCCATATTGGTTTTAACGGCGCCGCGACGAATACGGCCGATGCCGATAATGCCAACATAGCTATTGTAATCGAGCGTAGAAATCTGCAACTGGAAAGGACCGTCAGGGTCAACATCCGGGGCTTTCACATGTTCGATAATCGCTGCCAACAAAGGCTGCATATCACCGCTGGTGATATTCGAATCTGTACCGGCAAAACCATTGATTGCCGAAGCATAAATCACCGGGAAGTCTAACTGTTCGTCTGTCGCGCCGAGCTTGTCGAACAGGTCAAAGGTCAAATCCAGCGCCCGGTCCGGGTTAGCGCCATCACGGTCAATTTTATTGATTACAACAATCGGCTTAAAACCCATGGCAAACGCTTTCTGGGTAACAAAGCGGGTCTGCGGCATCGGCCCTTCAACCGCGTCGACCAGCAGTAAAACCGAATCCACCATCGACAGCACGCGCTCCACCTCGCCGCCAAAATCGGCGTGTCCCGGCGTGTCAACGATGTTGATATGGTAACCGTTCCAGTCGATCGCCGTGTTTTTCGAGGTAATGGTAATGCCGCGCTCTTTTTCCTGGTCGTTCGAATCCATGACACGCTCGGTCGGCGCCTTGCGCGCATCCAGTGTGCCGGATTGCTGCAGCAATTGGTCAACCAGTGTTGTCTTGCCGTGATCGACATGGGCGATGATAGCAATATTACGGATATTAGCGCTCACGATAATTCTCGTTAAATAAGGAAAAAGGGGCGCATTATAGTGCTTTACGAAGAAATAAGCTGTATTAATTTTTGGCTATAAGAGCATTGCTGTCCCATTTAAATTACACGCGTACACATAACTCACTGTTATACATGAAAGAGATAACTGTTTATGTCATCCGAAACATGATCTGGCAACGGTCGCCCGAGACACGCTGTGAATCCCTCCTTGTACGCTCGAATGCCGCATCCATGCGGCATACGGTCCCGCACAACCGTTCCCAGTTCATGTTTCTAATATTAAGTGGGACAGCAATGGCGATAAGAGAATAATAAACAAAATCTTAAGACTTCATGTCCACAGATGAACACAGATAAAAAACTTTTTAATATTTAAAATCCGTGTTCATCTGCGTTCATCTGTGGATAAAAAGCAGTTTACAAACCAATCCACTGGCTAACCGCCTGCCTGGCTTCACTGTTGGCCGGCCGGGCGATCATGCCGGTGCGGCTGATGGCCACCTGGTATTTTGCGCCATCCGTCATCGGTAAATACACAGCGCTGCCGTAGGAAGCATCAACCCAGCGCAGCCAGCCCTGGTATTTATGCGCAATTTGCCATAAATCGAACTTTTCATTTTCAATTAGTTCGGTTTTTTTATCCAGCAGTGAAAACACGCTGCGCGGGCGAGTCTGCTCATCATCGATATCAGCATACCGTCCCGAGATTCTATGCAGGCGATAGTTTGCATCGAGGCCAAACAAGGTCGCCGCCCCCTGCCAGGTTAATACCTGCGAGTCGAGCTGCCACTCATCCCCTTTCAAGTTCACCACGCGCTGAAAATCAGAATCCAGGGATTTTATGTCCGTGCGATATTCCTGATCAGCCAGCTGCTGGAAAGTTATTTCAGCGATCGCCTGCTCAAAAGTTAAACGCTGGTATGAATATAAATTCGATGCCAGCAGGAAGGAAACCAGTGCCAGCAGCAGGAAAGAAACAGCCGAAAACTGCAATCCGGCAGCCTTCAGGAAGCGGCGCTGCAGCAATCTGCGAATACCTGCCGCTGCAAACGCCAGGCCGACCAGAGCAATTAGCGCACTTAACGAAGCCAGTAGCGGCATATTATCTGAAACTTAAAGTCTGGTGATTTAGATTACTTCGCCATGCGCTCACGAAGTTTCTGTGCTTTTTCTGTCATACCAGCCTGATCACAGATATTGGCCAGCTCTTCCAGTGCACGTACGTTTTCGCCATCTTCTTCAAGGGCCTGCTCACAATACTGGCATGCCTTGTCAAAGTCTCCGCGTTTTTGCGATACTCTGGCCATGCCAAGAACAGCGTATAAATCATAACCGACCCGTAAACTGGCGTTGTAGTGTATCTCGGCATCATCCAGCCGGCCCAGCGATACCAGGGCGTCACCAACACGCGTCCACAACGCCTGGTTTTCAGGCTCCTGGTCAAGGATTTTTTCCCACCAGTACACCGCCTTGTCCATTTTCAACTGGCCACGAAAACAATCACCCATGCCAAACAGGGCAAAATTATTTTTTGGATCAAGCTTCAGTGCATTCTCGTAATGATCCATGGCGCGGTCAAATTCCTTACGGCGACGGTAAATATTACCAATCATGGTCATTAGAACAACATTGTGAGAGGTATTCTTGGCGAGCAGTTTTTCGAAACAAAGCAGCGCTTTTTCGTCATTATGCTGCGCATAATAGACATTGCCCAGGCCCAGTAATGCGAATGGATCATAGGGCTTTATCGCCAGCGATTGCTCATAATAATCAATTGCGTTGTCGATTTCATCCAGCTTGTGATACGCATCCGCGATGCGTACCATGACGTGGCTATCCTTGGTATTGATATCCAGGTATTTCAACCAGTAAGGAATGGCCTGCTCGGGCATCTTCATGCCTCGATAGGCGTCACCCATGCCGCGCAAAGCAAATATATTCGTCGGGTCTTTTTCCAGCACCGCACCATAATGTGCACCCGACTCTTCAAAGCGGTTGAGCTTTCTATAAACGTCACCTAAACCGGAAAGCACATACGGGTTCT
This sequence comes from Gammaproteobacteria bacterium, assembly GCA_022340645.1. Taxonomy (GTDB): domain Bacteria; phylum Pseudomonadota; class Gammaproteobacteria; order SZUA-229; family SZUA-229. The sequence continues at coordinate 7,217 of JAJDNP010000047.1, forward strand.
CCGGATCAATCTCCTTGGCTTCCAGATAAGCTTTTTCGGCTTTCAGCAATTGACCGCTACGAAATAGACGACTACCTTTCTTGGATAATTCGATAACGGCTCTTTTTGACATTCCTGACATATTCATTGACTTCAATTAAATCTCGATGTGTAGGCAAATTCTACAACTTTAGTAACTCATTATATAGCGCATTTTTCTCAAGAATACGCACTGCCCGCCCCAAAACTACCAATTTCACCACAAATACTTGTGATTATCACCGAATCAGTTACGGGTAACAATGGCCTGACCCGTTAACTATCAGCAACGAGATGAAAATACTATAAATTTTTTATCGCCCCGGCAACTGCCATTATAACCTTGACAGCATGCTTACCCGCTCAAGTAAAATACCTTTTAATGAGCCATAACAAGAAAAAACACGCCTACCTGATCGATAGCAGTATCTATATCTTTCGCGGCTGGCATATCTATTCCGATCAAATTGTTGATATCGAAGGCAATCCGAGCAATGCGGTTTATGGTTTTACCGAGTTTCTGCGGGAACTGCTGGAACTGGAACAACCCGAATATATCGCCTGCGCCTTTGACGCCAGGCAGACAAATTCTTACCGCCGAGAAATTTTTCCCGACTATAAAGCCAACCGCCCGCCGGCGCCAGTTGAGCTGAAAAACCAGTTTAAACATTGCCGTGACTTTTGCCGTGCGGCCGGCATTGCCGATTTTTCCAGCAATCGCTACGAAGGTGATGACATCATCGGCACCCTGGCAGCCCGTCTGCGCGCCGAGGGCTTTAAAATTACCATTCTCAGTGCTGACAAGGACCTCGCCCAGCTGCTCAAACCGGGCGACGTGTGGTGGGATTACGCACGCAATAAAATCCTGCATTACAAGGACGTGGAAAAAAGTTTTGGCGTAAAACCGGAGCTGATCGCCGACCTGCTGGCACTAACCGGCGACAAGGTCGACAACATCCCCGGCATTCCGGGTATCGGCTATAAAATGGCGTCAAACCTGTTAAAAAAATATCCCGGCATAAGCCATATAACGGCAAATATTCACCGCATTTCAGAAATGAAATTTCGCGGCTCAAAAAGAATCCAGCTGCTGGTTGATGAGCACCAGCATATTCTCCCCATGACCAAGCAATTGACCACCATTGTCACCGACGCCGAATTCAAGGGCCCCAAACTGGACCTGCGCTGGTCGGGCATTGACAGAATCGCCATGCACGCCATGTTTGACCGCCTGGATGCCGCATCAGCTCGGCGCGAACGCTGGTACAGTCTGCAACCTGCATAACGGGCATTTTCACCGCAGAGGCGCGGAATTTTTTGAAATGTAGGTTCGAATTTATTCGGACGATGCGAGTTAACATTGGCACCGTTGTCCGAATAAATTCGAACCTACATTTAACAACACCATAGACTTATCAAAAAATACTCTGCGCCTCGACGGTAAATTGCTTTTAAGTTTTTGTTAGCTATCACTTTTGAACCAGCGTTATGATTATATTGTTTAACAAACCCTTTGGCGTACTGTGCCAGTTCACCGATGAACAGGGCCGCAAAACGCTCGCTGATTTTATTCAGCAGAAAAATGTCTACGCCGCAGGCAGGCTCGACCGCGACAGCGAGGGCCTGGTGTTGCTTACCGATGACGGCAAGCTGCAGCATAAAATCACCGATCCCGGAAACAAAATGCAAAAAACCTACTGGGTACAGGTTGAAGGTGAGATAACAGCCGAAGCCATCAACCAGTTGAAAACTGGCGTCACACTTAATGATGGTATAACCAGGCCTGCAAAAGTTAAAAGGATCCTGGAGCCAAAAGAACTATGGCCAAGAGTGCCGCCGATCCGGGAACGCAAACGCATACCGACATCATGGATCGAACTGAGTATCACGGAAGGGCGTAACCGCCAGGTGAGGCGAATGACTGCGGCAACCGGCTTTCCAACATTGCGCTTGATTCGTTACAGCATCGGTGAGTGGACAATGGATAATATTGCCAGTGGTGATTACAGGATTGTCTGTCAATAATCTTTCAGACGGCGGACCTGCTTTAGCTTCTGGTGTAAAAATGCCTGTTCTACATCGCCGTCGTTTTCAGTTTGCCGCAGCGTATGCATTGAAAAACCGTCACCAGCTTTCCCTGTTTTACATCGAACTTCCTTTCGTTAATGATTTTCCATTTGTGAAAACCACTGCGGCACAGCGATTTACCCCTGTGTTTTTCAGCAGGTGTTTTTTTCTTGAAGGGCAGGATGTCAGCCATCTGCCTGTCACACACCGGGCGGATATTCTGCATAGGTCGGCAACTCATCAACACATGACCACTCGGCGCGTGAATCCCAGAAAATGCGGCCCTGAGGAGAAACCGGTGGCTCGGTATCCAGCGAGCCGGCAGGAATTATGACGGCATCAATCTCAGCGACAGACCGCGGCATCGACGCGCCGCATTGTTTACAGAACCAGTTATAAAACCTTTCAGAATCCGGCACTTTATATCGAACAAGCATATCCTCACCCCGCAGCCAGCTAATCGCCGTCTGCGGCGCGACAACCAGGTTACTCGCATGACCGGTGCCCGTCGCCTTGCGGCAGCGTTTGCAGTGGCAATGATAAAAACGTTTTGTTTCACCAGTGACTTCATATTTCACTGCGCCACATAAGCAACTGCCTTTAACTGTTATCTGGGACATGTTATTTCCTGTTTATCGGTCAAAATTGAAATCAGCAGATTATTTCTGTTACGCACAGAAGATACTATGGCTTCAACAGACTGGCCTACTGTACCACTTCGGTATTCCTGATAAAATAGTGACATATTACTTTCAGGCTGATGAACTCCGCTAACCAGATTCGTGTAGAATAACTGACGACAGTCAGGTATCGAACAGCCCGGCAGCAGCCTTAAGATTAAAAGCATGTCAATACCGCATAATATACTATCCCTTTTCGCGAATGACGTCGCCGCATTGGTGCTTTGCGCAATGCTGTTAGGAAGCTATCAGATATACCTGTATATTCGCGTCAGACGCGATCCCTACTATTCCGTACAGTCGATTAACACGATAGCACGTACCGAATGGGTCAAACAGATTATTGCCAAACGCGAGGTCATCACGGCTGTTCAAACACTGCGTAATTCAACCATGGCAGCCACCTTCCTTGCATCGACTTCGGTGTTATTAATCGTCGGCGTGCTGACACTGAGTGAACAGGGCGAAAAACTCGGTTCGATCTGGCACAGCCTCAATTTTGGTGGCGCGATCAACACGCAGGTATGGACAATCAAAACGTTAGCGATTTTAATTGATTTGTTTGTCGCTTTTTTTGCCTTCACGATGTCAATTCGCACCTACAATCACGTTGGATTCATGTTGTATGTGCCGGCGAATGTACAGCACCCTATCCTTACCGCAGAATATGTATCTCACCACCTCAACCGTGCAGGTAGTTTATATAGTATCGGCATGCGGGCCTATTACAATCTGGTACCGCTGGTATTCTGGCTGTTTGGCCCCTTTTACATGATAATTGCAACGATCGGTCTGTTGCTTACACTAAACAAATTTGACCGGGCTACCCAGTAAGTCGTCAGCATGCAGTTAGTTTCGCTGGCTGCGTCTTACTTCTCGGCCTTCTTCGCCTTATCACTCCATTGCGCTGCACGTATTTTATCCACGCTAACGCCATCCAGACCCCTGGCGTATATATCGGCCAGACTCTTCATTGCCATGATATGGCCGCTATTCGCTGCCTCGGTAAACCAGTGCAGCGCCTGTGCATAATCACGCTTTACATTAACTCCGCTCTCATAGCGTATAGCCAGTTGATATTGCGCCTCCGGATCGCCGTCCTCGGCTAACTTTCTTATGTGCGGCGGGCCCTGAAAATAATCTTCTTCCACGTTGTACCCAAGCTTTTCCATGTAGTGCAGAAAATGAATAGCGTCCTTATATCCCTGTGCTGCGGATTTTGCCAATAAGTTTCCAGCGGCCTCCCGTTCTTCCGCGCTACTGCTATAGGTGTAATGCAGTTTACCAATCAGGTACTGGGCCTCACTATTCCCTTCAGTTGCAGCCCTCTGCAGCCACTTTTCAGCTTTGCTCTGATCTTTGTTAACGCCCTCACCATTTAAATACATCTTTCCAAGCAGACATTGTGCCTCGATATTGCCGCGATTTGCCGCCTTTTCACGCCAGTCCGCTGCCAGCCTGAGATTCCTGGGTACACCGCTTCCCTCTGCATAAATATCACCCAGCATTTTTTGTGCATAGGCATTACCCTGTGTCGCAGCCAGTTCAAACCAGTGCGCCGCCAACGCTTCATCTTTGTGAGATCCGTTATCGCCATGCTGATACATCAGCGCCAGCAAAACCTGGGAACCATCATCGCCACGTTCTGCGGCGGTTGAGACCATCTTTATCTCATCTGCAGTCATTGCGTAAGTAATCGTAGCAAGTGCTGACAATATAATGCCTGCCACGGACACCAGTAATAATTTTTTCATGGGTATGATTTCCTTTGATGAAGAAAATGGGTTAACGTCATGCTGGCAGAGCTGTCCAATACAAAGGGAATACAGACAGGAAGCGGTATTATATTTTTATTGGTGCAGAACATAAA